>CAMDBX010000034.1 GCA_945889445.1 Rhizobium sp. Q54 | reverse complement strand
CTTTCGCTAGCGACAGGGTTCCAGTTTGGGGTTCCAGTTTCCAGGTTCCACCCCGACAATCATCGCATCACCTGAACAACATCATTCGAAAGAAGCCCCGTATTCCGGGGCTTTTCTGCATTTTGGATCATTCACTCCCCAGGTGAATGAGGGTGGAACCCTGGGCTGGAAACCCCGGCTCAGGGTTCCAGTTTCCACCCCTCAGGGTTCCACTCAGGTTTCCACTTCCAGATTCTACCCAACGAGGTTTCCATGATCCCCGAAAGTCACGGCATCGAGCGCGTGGACGTATCTGCGCTGACCGCGTTCTCGGGAAAACATCGCGGCCGGTCTGATCCTTCGCCACGACAACGGCTCCAACTACCTCGCCGATGACTTCCAGGACGAGATCAAATCCCTCGGGATCGAAAGCTCGCCCGCCTTCGTGCGCCAGCCAGAGGGCAACGGCGTGACGGAGAGGGTCATCAAGACGCTTAAGGAGCAACTCCACTGGATCCGGTACTTCCCGACCATAGAGGCGCTTCGCAAGGGGCTCGCCGAGTTCGCAGATCTCTATAACGCCTCATGGCTGCGGGAGCGCCATGAGCACAAGACGCCCAATCAGATTAGGGCCGAGCAGAGGGCCCTTGCAACCGAAGCCGCCACGGAGTTGAAATTGCCAGCCTAACCGGCGCAGCGAACTGTCTCACAACCGTGCCCCGGTACAATGGGTTGAAAGAGCGGGATCTCGGCGCCGAAGTTCTAAGACTTCTTAGCCTTGTCGGCCTGCCTCCAGCTCTTGCTGACAGCTATCCTCATGAGCTCTCTGGTGGACAGGCGCGGCGGGTTTGCGTAGCGCGAGCCGGTTCTTTGTCGCCAAAGCTCATTGTGGCTGACAAGCCGACCGCCGGCCTTGATGTTTCGGTACAGGCTGGAGTGCTCAATCTCATGCGGAATCTACAGAGCCAGTTCTGCATGGCCTATATCCTGTTCACACACAACATCTCGCTCATCCGGCACGTGGCTGATGCGGTGGCAATAATGTACATGGGGCGCATCGTCGAGTTTGGCACCACCAATGATGTGATGGGGCATCCAGCGCATCCTTATGCAGAAGGCTTGATTGCAGCGCAGCCCTATCCCGACCCGGATCGCCTTCGCACCGGAGCGCCCATCCTCGGCGAGACGCCGAGCCTTCTAAGGCGCTCCTCGGGATGTTAATTCCAGACGCGCTGTTCACGGGCATTTCAGCGCTGCGCGACCCAAGCACCACCCGCTGTTATTCTGGCGGGCGGACATATCAGCCGATGTTGGCTTGCCGAGCCCTCAGGAGGCCCCAAGGTTCCTCTGTAGATATGCACGATCTTGCTAGCCCCCTGTTTCATAGTCCTAGCGGGCTGGGCGGATTACCTCAAAAGATCGGGCCATTCAGCGCAAATTGAAGAATTTGAAGCATGCCGAAGATACGGGGTATGGCTGAGGAACCTGCCGGTACTTCGCGTGGGCTTTTCCTTTCCAGGTTATCTTCTCTCATTTCGCCTGGTTAAGAAAGTGCCGATCAGAAACCGCGACTTGAGCTCCCCACGTGCAGCGCAGAAACTAGGACACGCCGTATGCTGAGATCTCCCCTTACCGTCAAGACTCGGGAAGCCCTCGATCCTGCATGTATGGCTTAGCTGAGGCGATCCAGGCACGAAGCTGCTCTGCCACAGTCCGATTTCGGGTGGAGCCCGACGCCAGGTAGTAGGACCACGGGCTGATTGGCCTCACCCCTAGAGGGTCAACTAGCAAGCCGCGTTCGAGATAAGTGCGCGAGACCGTCTCCAGTGCGACGGTGATGCCGAGCCCACTGGCGGCCATTTCAAGCGCGATATTGGTGGAATTGGTACGATAGCCCCGGTCGAGATCTACGCCGGGGAGTGACAGAGCGGCGGCCATACCGGTCCAGTATTCCTGGCGCCCCATGACGAAGATCTTTGGCGCAGAGGCTATAGCAGTTGCGGAGGTGAGCCCCTGCGCTGCCGAGGGCGCGCATAGCAGCACCAGCTTCTCCGGCCACAGGCACTTTGCGGTGTCCGGCGCCTCATCCCTGCGGTTGATAGTAATGGTGAGATCGGCGGCAGGCTCTCCCGGTGCCTCCCACACCGTTCCGTGCACGATGACGTCAATGTCGGGGTAGTGCTCGCGAAATCCTACCAGTACCCCGGGAAGCCAGTTTTCGGCGAGGCTCATTGGGCAGGCAACGCTCACGGTTTTCTCGCGCGATCCGGTGAGTATCGCATTGGTTGCATCATCGATCTGCTGCAAGCCCTGTAGAAGGGTTGGGAGGAATGCCTCGCCTATATCCGTCAACTTGAGGCTGCGTGTCTTCCGCACGAACAGCGGACGCGCGACATATTTCTCCAATGCCCGGACCTGCGCACTGACTGCCGCCTGAGTATAGCCGAGTTCCCGCGCCGCAAGTGTGAAACTCAAGTGCCGCGCGGTGCACTCGAATGCGCGGATCAGGCCCAGCGGCGGCGGCGGTCTATCGATCAAGTGACTTTCCCCATAAGGTCGTTCCTCTTATGGCATAACCCCAGTTATTTCGCGTGTAGAGAGCAGAGTAAAAAAATAAAAGGGGTATGGCGGGTGCGGAGGAGAGAAAAGAGTGACTACGGACAGAAGAGGCGGCGGCCGGCGGCAGCGCAGCGCCCGAGTGGGCGGCTCCATTCCACAGCTTCCATGGCAGCTTCCGGAAAATCCATTCGCCCCCCTCGAAGCGGCTACGCCAGACCAGATCGAGGCTATTCACAGGACCGCTATGCGGATTCTCTCCGAACTTGGCATCCGCGTAATGAGCGAAGCGGCCTTTGACCGATTTGCTGCTGCGGGTGCCCTGGTGGATCGCTCCGAAAAGCTGGTGCGCATCGATGAGAGCATGGTGAACGAAGCGCTCAGGACGGCACCCAGAACCTTCACGCTGACTCCGCGCAATCCGGCCCGAAAATTGGTTTTCGGTGGACGGCACATGGTGTTCGGCCTGGTCGCCGGTCCGCCCAACGTACATGACTGCATCAACGGTCGGCGCGCCGGTAACATGCGCGACTACGAGAATTTCGTCAGACTTGCGCAAACCTTCAACGCCATCCATGTTATCGGCAACCAAGCGACCTCACCGCAGGAGCTGCCTGCCAACTCGCGCCACCTCGACTGCTATCTCGCCAATCTGACGCTAAGCGACCGTGCCTATCACTGCACAGCCATCGGCAGTGCCCGGGCTGTCGATGGCATTCGCATGATGGCCATCGCACGCGGGGTCTCGTTGGAGGAGATGAAGCGAGAGCCGGGCGTCACAACGATCATCTCGGTGAACTCGCCGCGCCTCCTTGATGAGGCGATGACCGACGGCCTCACCGCCATGAGCGCCCACGGTCAGCCGGTGACGATCACTCCCTTCACCCTGATGGGAGCGATGACGCCGGTGAGCCTCGCCGCGGCCCTCGCCCAGCAGAATGCCGAGGCGCTGTTCGGCGTGGTCCTCACGCAACTCGTGAACCCGGGGGCGCCGGTGATGTATGGCGCCTTCACCTCCAATGTTGACATGCGCAGCGGCGCACCCGCCTTCGGAACGCCCGAGAACACCCGGGCCAACATCATCTCCGGCCAGCTGGCCAGGCGCTATGGCCTCCCATATCGCACCTCAAACTCTAACGCGTCGAACGCCGTCGACCTGCAGGCGGCCTATGAGACCGTGAACGCCACCTGGGGCGCGGTGCTGGGTGGCGGGAATCTCATCTATCACGCGGCGGGCTGGCTCGAGGGCGGACTCACGGCTTCTTACGAAAAGATCATCCTCGACGTTGAGATCCTTCAGAACATGATGGAAATCCTGAAACCGCTCGATTCAGCCGAGGATGAGCTAGGCCTGGAGGCAATAGCCTCCGTTCCGGCGGGCGGCCACTTCTTCGGTGCCGAGCACACCATGTCGCGTTATCAGACCGCCTTCTACCGCCCCATGCTGTCGGACTGGAGCAATCACGGGGCATGGCTGGAGGCCGGCGGCCGTGATGCCCTGACGCGCGCCACCGCTCTTTGGCAACGCGCCCTTGCCGAGTACGAGGAGCCGCCGATGGACGCCGCCATCCGCGAGGAGCTTGACACCTATGTTGCCCACCGCCGTGAGGAGATCGGCGGCGATGACCCATGATCTTGACTGGAAGGAGCTGAACACATGCGAACCCATGCGCAAGCTGTCGTCATCGGGGGCGGCCTTGTTGGCTGTTCCATCCTATACCACCTCGCGAAGCTCGGCTGGACCGACAGCGTGCTCCTGGAGCGGAGTGAACTCACCAGCGGTTCCACTTGGCACGCCGCGGCAGGTATCCACGGCCTGCATGATTCCACGAACATCAGTCGTATCCAGTACTATACGATGAACCTCTACAAGGCGCTCGAGGCCGAGACCGGTCAGGGGTGCGGCGTGTTCCAGCCAGGCTCGCTCTACCTAGCGCAAACCGAGGCACGTGAGCACCAGCTGCGCCTGCAGGCCGCAAAGGCGAAGCGCTACGGTATGAATTTCCATCAGGTGAGCCGGGCGGAAGCGGAAAAGCTGCACCCGCTCGCTGACTTCGACGGCGTGCGCTGCATTATGTATGAGCCTGAAGGTGGCAACGTGGATCCCTCCGGCGTAACCCACGCCTATGCCGCAGGGGCCCGAAAGCTCGGAGCAGAAATCCAGCGCTTCACCGCCGTCACCGGAACCGCGCCGCAACCCGACGGCTCGTGGATCGTGCACACCGAGAAGGGCGACATTCACACGAGTTGGGTAGTCAACGCAGCCGGGCTCTGGGCGCGCGAGGTCGCGGCGATGGCTGGGCTATTTCTTCCGCTCATTCCTACCGAGCACCAGTATTTCGTGACCGAGACTGTGCCGGAGGTCGCTGCCATCGGGCGAAGGCTGCCGTCGATCGCCGATCGCGACGGGGAATACTACTTCCGCCAGGAAGGCCTCGGATTTCTTATTGGGGCCTATGAACGCGACATGAAGTTCTGGGCCGAGTCTGGAACGCCGAAGGATTTCGGGCAAGAACTGCTGCCGGACGACCTCGGACGCATAGAGGAGAACGTCGCCCGCGCCATTGCCCGCGTTCCAGTGATCGGGCATGCGGGCATCAAGCGCATCATCAACGGTCCGATGATCTGGTCGCCCGACAGTGCTGCACTCTTCGGGCCGGTGCCGGAACTGAAGAACTATTTCTGCTGCAACGGCATCATTCCGGGCTTCTCGCAGTCCGGCGGACTGGGCAAACTCGCGGCCGAGTGGATGGTGGAGGGCGAACCAACCCTCGACATCTTCTCCTGGGATCTGGCGCGCTTCGGAGACTGGGCAGATCATGCCTTCACCAGGGCCCGGGTGCGCGACGTCTACACGACGCGCTTCAAAATCCACTTCCCTAATGAGGAACGCGCTGCCGGCCGCCCGGTTCACGTGAGGCCAGCCCATCCGATGCAGAAGGACATGGGCGCCATCTTCGGTCTCAACTACGGCTGGGAACACCCTCTGTGGTTCGCAGCGCCAGGCGAACCGCAGGAGGAGACCATAGGCTTCACGCGGCAGAACTGGTGGAAGCCTGTTGGCCGCGAAGCCATGATGCTGCGTCAGAGAGCCGGTATCATCGACATCTCGAACTTTGCCAAATACGAGGTGAAGGGCCCTGGTGCGGAAGCCTGGCTGGACGCCCTGTTCGCCAACCACATGCCGAAAGAGGTGGGACGCTCCTGCCTCACACCGCTCATCGGGAAGCGTGGCGGCATCGCGGGCGATTTCACGGTGACGCGGTTGGATGCGGAGGAATTTCTCATCATAGGCTCCGGCATGGCAGAGCGCTACCATCAGCGATATTTCAACGCCATGCCGCTTCCTGCCAGCACGGTGTTCCGGTCGCTCACCAATTCCCACTGCGGCTTCAACGTGGCCGGGCCATCATCGCGCGAGTTGCTGCAACGCCTGACCAACGTCGATCTCTCCCATGCGGCTTTCCCGTTCATGCGGTCCGCGCGCATTACCGTGGCGGGCGTGGAGGTCGTCGCCATTCGTGTCAGCTTCACGGGCGATCTCGGCTGGGAACTTCATTGCAGGGCGGACGATCAGGTGAGGCTGTATGAGGCCCTGCTGGAGGCTGGGCGCGAATTTGGTGCAGGGCCGGTGGGTTCCCGCGCCCTAATGAGCCTGCGTGTCGAGAAGGGATATGGCAGCTGGGGCCGCGACTACAGTCTTGAATACTGGCCGCAGGAATGCGGCCTTACCCGCCTCGTGAAGCCGGAAAAGCCCTTCCTCAACCGTGAAGCATATCTCGCGGTGGCGCAGGTAGCGCCGCGCGAGATGATGAGCTTCCTCGAAATAGATGCAACCGTCGCCGATGCGACCGGGGGCGAGCCAGTTTTCCTTTTCGATGGTGCCCCGCTTGGCCAGGTCACCTCCGGCACCTTCGGTTATTCCGTCGGCAAGTCACTGGCGATCGCATATCTGAAAACGGGACTTACGAAGCCCGGTGACGAGGTGAACGTCGCCATTCTCGGAAGTCCCCATCGCGCCGTCATCCTGGCCACCCCGGCTTTCGACCCAGAAGGTAAGCGCCTCAGGGCCTGAATGGGTTCAGGCGGTGCAATGAGGAGTACCTAGAAGCACGGAGCGCACGAGAGTTAATACCAGCAATGAGTGGAGGCGCCGCCCACTTTCTATGACTGCGACACGTTCACTGCCGCTCGCCAGCATCTGAATCAGCGCGTTCTCGGCGGTGGGGCGGCGGTCGATCTCAGGTGCTTCGGCCGTTATCGCCTCCTCGGGCGGAAGAATGGCGAGCGGCATCTTGCGCATCAGTTTGAGCAATCGGTCATGCCCGAGCAGCGACGTCACGAAGGGGTCTGCGGGTTGGGCAAAGAATTGAGCCGGATGCGCGAACTGCAGCAGTCTTCCACCTCATCACCGCCACCGCCACGGCATCGGTAAGGCGGATTGCCTCGTCCATGTCATGACTGATGACGATGATGGCCTAGTCGAGCTGCTGCTAAATACGCATTAGTCCGTCCTGCAACTTGCTCCATATGATAGGGTCAAGGGCTCCAAAGGGCTCATGCATCAGGATGATGGAAGGATCGGCGGCGAGTGCCCGCGCCTCGCCAACTCGCTGCTACTTACCGCCCGGCAACTGGCGCGGCCAGCGATTGCAATAATGATCTGGCGGCAAACCGACGAGTTCCAGAAATTCATCCGCACGGGCGCGGATCCGTGCCACTGGCTAGACCGTCAGCACCTGCAATCAGCTTGAGGCGCGTCCTGACAGCATTATGTCTCACTGGTCTCTTCCGTAGTTTCTCGTTGGGTTGTTCGTCCTTCCGGGCCGCTGCCTCGATACTTCACTCCGCACTCGAGCGCGGAATAATCAGGTTCCAGTCGCGGGCGAAAATCGTCTCATTGCCATGGCGCGCTTCAAGTCGCGCCTTCAGCCTCCAGTTTCCACCTTCCATGGTCAGCACCGAGTGCGTCTCGACGGCCGCACACCAGCCGGTGCGGCGGAACTCAGCTAGCCGCGTCGTCTCACTCCTTACAGCTGTCGAATCGTCTGGTTTGATCTCGTAGGTCTCGCTGCCGAGCGCTTTAAGTTCGAGGGCCACATCCTCGATCCTGACAGCGCCGAGGTTCCGCACGACCTCGACGCGCGTGATGCCCGCGCTGAGATCACGACTCATGCGCAGGCGGCCGCGCTCCGGCAAAACGAGCACAGTGGTCGCAAGCGCAGGAGGTACGTGGGGCTCGCCGAGGCTTGCTGGCCGCGCACCCTTCGCGCCACGCACCGGCAGTGCAAGGCTGGCCTCGTGCAGCGTCACCGTGGTTCCTGCGCCCGCCGGCATGGCCAAAGGCCAGTAGGCCGTGGAGATCGCCACGCGCAGGCGATGCCCGGTAGGCGTCTCATAGGCGCAGTCCTTCAGCTTCACCTCGACCTCGTAACGGCGGCCGGGAACCAGTTTCTCCGCCGCCCCATGCCCGCTACGGTGCTGGAGGTTTAGAAGCCCATAGGTGATACGGGAAGACGTGCCATCGGGCGCTACCTCACAGAGCCGTACCGCGACCATGCCTTCCTCGTTATCGCAGGACAGCACCAGATGCACACGCGCGCCGCCAAGGATCTGCAGCGGTGCAGCCAGCCCTTCGCCGTCGAAGCACAGCGAGGCGCCGTCATCCTCCCTTTGGTCGAGAGGCATGTCGGGGCCCCAGCCATATGGACACCACTCGCCCGATGCGAGGCCAGTCGATGCTGGAGAGCGGACCGACATGTCGAGCACCCCGCCCCTGGCACCAAGGCCATTGGCGTTGATGCCCAACTTCCTGACCGAAACATTGGGGCTATCCCAGGACTCTTCCGCGATCCAACGTCCCTTACGGGCGCCGTAACGGGACTGCGGCTTCTCATGCTCCTGCAGCCAGCAGGTTAGCATCGGCTCGTCCATGATGCCAGTATCGCGACCCTTCAGCCAATGGTCCCACCACCTCACGGCATAGGCGATGAAGTCAATCGCGGGACCGGGTGTCGCGACGTGGGGATAAGCATGGCCCCATGGACCGATAAGTCCCTTGCGGGGACTAGTGAGGCCGGACAGCAGGCGCATCACGGCGTTCGTATAGCCGTCTGCCCAGCCACCCACCGCGAGAACGGCCGCCTTGATGGACCCATAGTTTTCGCAAGCCGAGCCACTTTTCCAGTAGCCGTCACGGTCGGAATGCTGCATCCAGCGAGCAGCCGGTGGAATTTCAACCGTCTCGAGCCGCTTCAGCCACATGTCGCGCCATCGCTCGCCCACTATCTCGGGGTCCGGGGGTGTGGCTATCCAGGTAAACAGCGTCGAACCATACTGGATGTTGTCGTTGAGCAGGCAGCCACCCATGTAGTGCATGTCGTCGCCATAACGGTCATCGGAGGCGCAGGTGGTGACGATGGCCTTCAGCGCAGGCGGCGCCAGAGTGGCAATCTGGAGTGAATTGAACCCGCTCCATGAGAGCCCTATCATACCGACCGCACCGGAACACCATGGCTGCCGGGCAATCCAGTCAATAACCTCGACGGCGTCTTTCCACTCCCCGGGCGTATATTCGTCGTTCATCAGCCCGTCGGAGTCGCCAGCGCCCCGCATGTCGACGCGAATGCAGGCGTAGCCCTCAGCGGCAAAGGCCGGGTGAAGGACGGCGTCGTCGCCACGGTGCCGGTCGCGACGGCGATAGGGAAGATATTCGAGTATCGCCGGCACCGGTTCGGTGTCGGCGCGCGGCAGCCAGAGGCGGGCTGCCACGCGGCATCCGTCTGAAAGCCCGATCCATACTGTTTCTTCGACATGCGGCGCGTTCATGACAAGGGCCTCAGCAATGGTTGAGGAGCAGGTCGAGCAGTGTCCGGCTCGATGCCTCTTCAGGCAGTTTGTCTACCGCGGCCACGATGTCTCCGGCCCGCGTCCCCAGTGCTTCGGACGCCACTGCCTTGAACTTCTCCAGGATTTCGAGATCGGAGAGCGGGCGTTCCGCATCTCCCCGCGCCGGAGTCGTCTCGCTTTGCAGCACGCGGCCGTCCTTCAGCCGAAAGGTGACGCGCGCGAAGCGCTCCGCCGGAAAACGGGCATTTAGGTCATCCGCCTCACGAAGTAGGATGCGGTCGCTCATCGCCAGGATCTCGGGATCGTGCAGGGCGGCGCCCGAAATATCGGTCGGCGCCAGACGCCCGCGTACCACCGCAGCTGCTACCGGGAATGGCAGACTGTACTGGGCTTCCTCCGTGGACGCCGGCCGGTGTTGGTCGAGCCGCACCGCTTCATGGAAGGTCTCAACCTCGATGGCCTCAATGTCGGGAGCGGTCACGCCATGGGTCTGGCGCAGGACCAGCGATGCCTCGACGGCGGGCTGGGCCCAGCGGCAGATCGGATAGGGCTTGAAGTATATTTCCAAGATGCGCCAGCGCGTGCCGAGATCGATCCAGAGGTCGCGCACGGAATCGCTCTCGACAACCAGCGCGGGGGCGCCCGTGAACCCCTCGGACGCTAGTTCGGCTGCGCTCACGCCGCACATTGCGCCCCAGCCGGATCCATCCTTCACCATGGTGGGGAAGTCGATGCAGCGCATCATCTGGCTGCGCGGTCCGTGGTACTCCGCAATGCCCAGCGCCTGACGGAACGCCTCTTGGTCCAGCCCCTGGAGTCTGGCCGCCATGGCAACGACGCCCAACGCATTCCATGCACCAGACGTATGATAGTCGGGCGCCGTCGCATGCTGCGCGATGCCGGCGCGGATTGCCACTTCATAGCCGATGACCAGCGCGGCCATGAGGTCAGCGCCGCTGATCGTGTTCCTTGTGCTATCGGCAAGGGCCAGCAGGGCCGGGAAGATGGCGCAGCCGGCGTGCCCCTTGGTCAGGACATGGCCGTCATGCGCGTCAAAACTATCAATCGTCATGCCCCCCGCCATCGCCGCGCCCGCCGGGCTGGCGGTGCGTCCGTCGAAGATGATGCGGGCTCGAGGGGCGCCGTCACCGGCATTGAAGGACCGGACGGCAATATTACGGATGATGCGAGAGAGATCGCTGGAGAGGCCAGCGGCTGCCGTTCCGGTGAGATCGAGAATGCATCGGCGCGCCATGTTCCGCACCGGATCGGGGATGTCATCGAAGCGGGTGTCGCTGACAAAATGGAAAAGCTGGGTCGTCACGGTATCCCTCCTGGCAATGATGAAGTCCACCGCGACAGCATAGCGTCGCGCGCCGATATTTGAACCCGCCACGCGACCTCTAATGTTCGTAGTTCGAGGGTGGGGTGGAAAGTGAAGTTTAGATACCGTCGCGCGGGATGCTCTGCTCATCCTCCCGGGAAAAGACGAGACTGCCGTTTAGGAACGCCTGAACGCCGACCCTTATGTGGAAGCTGTCCTTGTCAGCCCGCATGGTGGCACGGGTTTCGGTTCGGGTCTTCCAGTCGCCGCGCTCAACCCTCATCGTCCAGTCAGCCTCGCAGAGGGCGGATAGTGGATCGTCCGGGTGGATGACGTAGCGCTCAACGCATCGCCTCCCGACAGCGAGCCCGTGAGTCTCTATCCGCAACAGCCCATCGTCGACCACGACCTCCATGATCTCCTCTCCCGTGATATAGTTACGGCGGAGCTCTCGTCGGTTCTCGGGCGGCTCCACCACAGCGCGCGCAACGGGCGCCGGCGCTTCGGCCTCCGTAAAGTGGATCGCCCCTGCCTCGCCCGCGCTGGCAACCGGAAGGCGCAACGCGCATCCAGCCGTCTCGATGCTGAGCGTCACGGCTTCGGGCGAGGGCCAGACCGTCGGCCAGTAGGCCGTCGAGACGGCAACCCGGATGCGGTGGCCGGGGGCGAAGACATATGCCGTGTCGCAAAGCTTGACGCGGACACGCATCATCTCGCCGGGCACAGCCGGCGTGACCCGGTCATGGCCCTCGCGGTGGGCGATGTTCAATAGCCCGTAGCTGATCCGGGCCGAACGGCCGGAGGGGTCGACATCCTCCAGTCGCACGGCAAGGAACCCCAGCGGCCGGTCTATCGAAAGGCTGAGGTCGAGGAATGTTGTGCCGAGAATCGACAGCGGGCTCTTAAGTGGCGCGCTGTCGAAGACCAGCGCGCGCCCGTCGTCCCCCGCCTGGTCGGCCGGCTGATCGGCGCATGCGCCATAAGAGCACCACTCTCCCGCCGCGGACCCCAGTGTCTGCGGCGAACCGTGTGTCAGGACTTCAGCGGGCTGAGGATCGGACGACAGGCCGCTCTGCCCTAGGTAAAAGGTCGAGAACTGGTCGGGCCATTTCCGGAGACCTACCCAGTGACCGGGACGGGCAGTATGATCAGGTGTGTGGGCGATCTTCTCCTGCACCCAGATGCGGAACTTCGGCTCGTGCATGATGCCGCTGTCCTTGCCCTTCAACCAGTGGTCCCACCAGCGCAGGCACTCCTGGAGGAAACCGATCGCCGGACCTGGAACCGCCGTGTGCGGATAGTCGTGGCCCCATGGTCCAATCAGAGCAATACTCGGGGCCTTGAGGTTTGAAACGAGCCTCGCCACCGGGTTGGAATAGCTGTCGGCCCAGCCGCCGACGGCGAAGACCGCACATTCGATGGCGCCATAGTCCTCGCACACCGAGCCGTGCCGCCAGTAGTCATCGCGGGTCTGGTGTTCCAGCCAGCGGGCGAGGAACTGGGGCTCGTTCCGCAAGCGGTCGAGCCACATGTCCTGCCATCTATCCCCTACTATGGCCGGGTCGGGGGGGCGCGTCAGGTCGGAATAGAGGGTCTGCGCCCAGGTAAACTTCGCCGAAAGCAGGCAGCCGCCCATGAAATGCACGTCGTCCGCATAGCGGTCATCTGTCGACCCGACAGAGACGATCGCCTTGAGCGCCGGCGGCCGGCGGGCCGCGACCTGCAGGCTGTTGAAGCCGCCCCAGGAGATGCCGATCATGCCTACATTGCCGGAGCACCAGCGCTGCCGCGACAGCCAGTCGATGATCGCCAGCCCGTCCTCTTGCTCCTGCGGCGCATATTCGTCGTCGAGCAGGCCTTCAGAATCGCCAGAGCCCCGCAGGTCGATGCGAATGGCCGCATAACCGTGGCCGGCGAAATAGGGGTGCATCATCTCGTCCCGCCGGGCCATTCCGTCTCGCTTGCGGTAGGGGATCATCTCGAGAATGGCCGGCACGGGCTCCTCCGCCGCGTCCACCGGCATCCATGCACGGGCAGCTAGGCGTGTTCCGTCAGGCAGCGGAATCCATAGGTTCTCGATCTCCTGCACCTGGCGGGGGAAGTCTTTGACGAACTTCATGTTTGCATCTCACTGAAAAAGGGGCCGAATTACTTCCGGCCCCCTGCCACGCAAGTCTAGGATCAGGCTCTCCACCATCGCTCAAACATCAGGCCGCCGTCCATGTCGAGGTTGGAGTTCAGCTCTCCATGCGCAAGCCCCTTGGTGTGGGCCGAGACGAAGTTCGCGAACATCAGCACGATGGCCCCGCCATCGTCATGAACGAGTTGCTGCATCTCGGAGTAGATCGCCGCCCGCTTTGCCTCGTCGGTCTCCGACCTGCCCTGGACGAGGAGTTCGTTGAAACGCTTGTTCTTCCAGAATGTGTCGTTCCACGCTGCATCGTCGGCGTACGCAATCGTGAACATCCAATCGCAGGTCGGGCGCCCGCCCCAGTAGCTCATGGCGAAGGGCTTCTTCATCCAGACGCTTTCCCAGTAGCCGTCCGAAGGCTCGACTGTCACGTTGATTTCGATTCCAGCCTTGGCCGCGCTGTTCTTCATCAGCAACGCCGCATCCACAGCGCCGGGGAAAGCGGTCTCAGATGTCGAGAGATCGACCTTGAGGGAGTCCATGCCTGCCTTCTTAAGCAGTTCGCTCACCTTGGCCGGGTCGAACTGGTGCAACGGTTCGGGCTGAACGGCATAGCGGAGCGTGGGGGAAATGGGGTTGTCGTTGCCGATCGTGCCGTATCCTGCCGCGATCTTGTCGGCAATGTCATTGCGGTCGATTGCATACTTGATCGCATTGCGGACGTTGGGGTCGTTGAAGGGCGGCACCGTCACGTTCATGACAGCGATGTAATGCGCAGCACCCGTCACGTTGTCGATCTCGATGTTTGGATCGGCCGAGAGGTGCTTGAGCGTCTTCAGGTCGCACCGGTCCATATAGTCGATCTCGCCAGTGAGCAGCGCGTTGGTGCGCGCCGTGACGTCATGGATCACCGTGATGCGGGCTTCGTCAAGATAAGGCCGCCCATTCTTGTGGTAGTCCTTGAAGCGCTTGCCACTCATGCTCTGGCCAGGCTCGAACTTGTCGAGTACGAAGGGGCCGGCGGAGACACCCTTTTCCCACTCGATCCCGCCGGTTGAGGTAGCGGGGAAAATCGGCAGGTGATAGTCGGACGTGATGTAGGAGAAATCCGCGTTCCCAGATTTCAGCGTGAATACAATGGTCTCCGACCCGTCGGCCTTGATGTCTGCGATTTGCTCGAGCGCCGACTTGATGGGAGATTTTGACTGTTCACCGCGATGATGATTATAAGATGCCACCACGTCGTCTGCCGATACGGTGCGGCCATTATGGAAGGTCACGCCGCGCTTGAGTTTGAACACCCACCTCTTGGCGCCCTCCGATGCCTCGAAGGACTCTGCAAGGCTGGGCTGCACCACGTTCTTAGAGTCAATCTCTGTGAGCGTCGCGCCGAAGATCAGCGTGCCCATGATGTTTGACCAGGTCGCTGGGTCGAGGCTGTCCTGCGTGGCCCCGTAGCTCAGGCCGAAATGCATAGAGCCTCCAGTCTTAGGTTCAGCCTGCGCCCGGGAGGTGAATATTGCGTCCGCTACGCCGATGCTGACCCCCGAAATAAGCGCGAGCTGCATGAACTCCCGCTTTGTCATGCTCGGCCGCAGCAGTTTCTGGGCGATCAGGCCCTGTTGGTGACGATCCATTTCGACTCCTCCTGAAATATTGTTCTTTTGGGCGGACCCCAAAGGCCCCTTACCCAATTCTTATGGAGAGTTCTGTCGGGGAGGAACCAAAAAAGGCTAAACACGGGTTGAACCAGATTCAACCAGCGATGCGAAGGTTCAATGCAGAGAGGGGCGGTCGCGTGCCGGCTGTTCCCGCTGCCTCGGTGACCAGCCAGTCGCTAAAGTTTTCTGCCACCTTATCCTGGAGCAGGAGCGATGACGTGACGAGGTAGTAGCAGCAGCCGTCGGCAAATGTCTTGCTGCTGGCGCGCCGCAGCTTGCCCGCGCCGATGGCATCGTTGACGAAGGGCGTACGCCCCATGGCGACGCCTAGACCCTCGGTCGCCGCTTCTAGGGCAAGTGCTCGATTGTCCACGGATATCAACCTCTCGGGGCGCCGGCCGCGAAACTCGCTGAAGCGGAACCAACCGTTCCACTCCTCAGGCATCGTCTGGCAGACGATCAGTGTTCCCTTCGATAGGTCATTGTCCGGGTCGGCTGCCTCAAAAGCATATTTGTCCAACTGGTCCGGGGCGCAGACTGGGAAAACCGCTTCATCAAAAAGCCGGATGGCGCCTGGCGGCGCGCCCCCGCCATAACCGATCCTAAAATCAACCATTTCGGCATCAGACGAGTGTGGCGCAAGCGATGTCACCATGCGGATATCAACGGACGGAACGAGCCGGTTGAACTTGCCGAGGCGTGGCAGCAGCCAGAGCCCGGCCATCGACGGAGAGAGCCAGATTGACAGCACGCGCCTTGGCCCCGCCTCGACCTTGGCAGTGGCGAGTGATATCGAGTCGAGTGCCCGCGTCAGTTCCTGCGCATACTGGTTTCCGCTCTCAGTCAGGCGCAGGCCGGAATGGTTCCGCAGGAACAGCGGAATACCCACGTAGTTCTCAAGCGACTTGAGCTGATGGCTGAGGGCTGAAACGCTCAGATGAAGCTCCTGTGCGGCGACCCTGAGATTGCCCGAACGCGCGACCACCTCGAAGGCACGAATGGCAGCAAAAGGCGGAAGCCGACGCGCCACTATTGAGCGGTCCCAGTCAACGACCGAAAGGAGCATATAGCTCGATGGTCCATCCGACAAACTGCCGCATGGTAAGCAGAACGCCGCTCGAATTCAGATGTTTCCAATCGTCTCCGGAACATCTTAGAAGTCGCAATAGTCGGGACTAAATGATCGCCCAGCGCTCGGTAAGCCGGTTGATCAAAACACTCGCGTTTTTCGAACGTCCCAAGCCCCAAGTCAACAGATCTAGGGACCAGCTCCTCAGGCCGCCACCGCGAGGTGAAAATTCGAAATGCGATGGCAACAGCTTGTGGTTGAAGAACTCTGACATCTCTCAAACGCATCAATTTCGAGACGACCATAGTACCAAACAACCAGTTTAAACGCATGAGCTCGTGGGAAGTCATACCTTTCCGACCGCCGCCGCCCTCCGCCCTCCGCCCGCAAATGGTCCACGAGCGTAAGGAAAGCGGCACAAACCCTATGCAACTCTGGTTCAAGATCGGATCCGGCATTCTCCGAAACGGCCCTATAGCCCGATGACCGATCTCATCACCAGGATTGAAGCGCCGCCGCCACACGCCCTCTCCATCGGTCACAATGATTGCGTCCTTCTTTCCATAATTGTCTATCCGCTAAGCCTCCGCGGCTGCGCCATCGAAGATTGCAGGGAACTCGCTCGAGATTGACAAACGAAATTCCACTCCATGAGATCAGTCGTGCTCGGTATCAGGTCGTCTCCCAAGTTCCAGGAGGACAGTAGTTCAGCTATCCAGTTTATAACATGTATCAAGATATAAGCATATCAGCGGATCCACTCCGGTTTGTCTCAGGAGCTCTGCCGCCGGGCATCCACGCAAAAGTTGGACATTCATGAGTTGATTGTAGATTGCGCAATTGGGGTGATCAGGTGGCAAGCAGCGTAACCATCCGATGGCGTAGCCGACAGCTTTGGATCGACGGACGCACAAATCTCTATTGGAAGTGGGCAACGTGAGCGAAAGCTGCAGCCTGCAGGTATGTTAATTGGGCTCGGTGGTTCTCCCTCCATCAGATAGGTCTCGGGGAGGTATCGCCGCTCTTCGATGGCTGGCACGGCGCTAAGAAGTGCCCGCGTATAGGGATGCTGCGGATTGAAGAATATGTCGGTGTTGGAAGCGAGTTCGACCACGCGGCCAAGATACATCACCGCGATCCGGTTACACACCCGCCGCACAAGGCTGAGATCATGCGAGATGTAGATGTAGGTAATGCCGCGCCGCTTCTGTATGTCCCCGAACAGTTCGATCAGCTTCGCCTGCTCGACCTGGTCCAGGGCGGAAAGGGTCTCGTCGAGGATCAGCAACTCGGGATCGAGAACCATGGCCCTGGCGATGTTCACGCGTTGTCTCTGTCCTGCGCTGAGCCCCACAGGAAGCAAGTCGTAAAGATCCTCCTGAAGCCCCACCTCGATCATCGTGGCCCGGACGCGCTTCTCGACTTCCACTGAAGATGTACCACCTTGAATGTAAAGCGGCTCAGCGATGGTCCGCCCGATCGTCAGGTGCGGCGGAATGGCGTTGAACGGGTCCTGCAGAAGGAGCTGGAATTTCTTGCGCAGGCCGAGGAGTTGCCGGCGGCCCATATGCGCGATGTCCTTCCCGAGGAATTCGATTTGCCCGGTATCCGGCGCCTCCACGCGGCCCAAGAGGCGTGACAAGGTGGACTTTCCACATCCCGACTCGCCGATGATGCCGAGGTTCTCGCCGCGGAACACATCGAAGGAGACACCTCTTACTGCCTGGATGTGATTCCATACGAAGAACCTGTTGCGGTCCCTCTCCGAATAAGTCTTGCTGACGTCGCGTACAGACAGAACCGTTTCCGAAGCAGGCGTTTCGACAGCAGTGGGCAGCGGTTCTTCGCCCCAGATCTTCGGCATCTCGCTGATGAGCCGCCGCGTGTATTCATGCGTCGGCCTGTCGAGAAGGCCGTGCATGCCCTGTTGCTCGACGACCTCCCCATGGGCCAGAACAATGACGCGATCCGCGATTTCGGCGACGACGCCCAACGCACTGGAGACGAACACGGTGGAGGTCCGAAAATCGCGCTGAAGCTCCTTCAGCAAGCGCAGGATCTGGGCCGCAATCGTCACGTCGAGCGGTTGTGTGATATTGTCGGCGACGAGGAATGCGGGGTTGGTTATGAGCGCGTCGACGATCATCACACGCTGCATCATGCCGCCGCTGAACTGGAACGGAAATTCGTGGAACCGCTGGCGACTGGACGGGATGCGCACTGCGTCCAGCATCTGGAGTACGCGGCGATCAGCCGCATCTCGCGCGAGATCGTTCTCGACCGACATGAGCTTCTCGGCGATCTGCCGTCCGATGGGGAGGGTGGGGTCCAGCGCGTTGGCGGGATCGGAGCCGATGTAGGCGATCTCCCGGCCGCGAAGCTGCTGCATGGCGGTCTCGTTCACTGTCGCAAGGTCGACACCCTTGAAGAGGATGGAGCCGCCTGAAATCCGGAGCGGTGGACGCAGCCAGTTGACCAGGGCGCGCGACAGCACGGTCTTGCCCGAGCCGCTCTGGCCGATGATGCCGAGAACGGTGTCGGCCTCCAGTGTGAAGGAGATCTCGTTCAGGATGCGCCGCCGCTCCCTGCCTTCGATGTCGACGGAGAGTTGCGAAACGTTGAGCACCGAACGGTTGGTCTGCATCATTGGCCTCGCAGGAGGGTGTTGCGCGCGCGTTCCAGTGCGCCGCCCATCAGGTTGATGCTGCAGAGGCAGAGTGCAAGGAGCAGGCCGGGAATGGTGGTGATCCACCACGCATTGAGGAGATATTTCGTCCCGTCGGCGATGATGGTGCCGAAAGTGGGCGTCGGCGGCTGGATGCCGATGCCGATGAAGCCGAAGATCGCTTCGAAGATCATCATGCGCGCCACATCGAGCAGGGCCACGAAGGCCACGGGTGGAAGAATGTTGGGTGCGATCTGCTGCAGCATGACGCGGATCGACGATGCGCCGAGGATGGTTGAGGCACGCACATATTCCTTGCGCCGCTCCGACATCGTCACGCTGCGCACCACGCGCGCATAGGCCGGCCAGCCCGCAAGGACAAGCACCAGGATGATGGTCACGGGGTTTGGCCGAGAAACACCGAGAATGGTGATGGCCAGAATGATCACCGGGATCGCCATTTGGGCATCAGTGATGCGCATCAGGACGAGGTCGACCGTCTTTCCGAAGTAGCCGGCAACGAGGCCGATGGTCGAACCGAGGATGAACATGCCAATGGTGCTGATCGTGCCGATGAGCAGCGCGTTGCGGAGCCCGATGAGCGAGCGGATCAGAAGGTCGCGGCCCAATTGGTCCGTCCCGAGAATGTGCTTCCAGGTGCCGCCCTCCAGGAAGATCGGAGGAGCAAAGCGGTTCGCAACGTCCATCTTCGTAGCCGACAGCCCCAATACGCTCGGGCCCAGCAGCGAGGCGAGGATGAGAAAGGCGAGAACAGCGAGGCCGATCCTGAAATCCGCCGCGCGCCAAGCGAGCGCCAGGATCTGCGCTCCGATGCTGCTCCCGCGCTTGGCGGCGGGAATGGCGGCCGGCCCGCTTGCGATCTCCTCGATCATCAGTATTGCAACCTTCTGTCGATATTGGTGGCGGCCAAGTCGACGAGGATGTTCACGCAGACGAGAACCGCGCTGCTCAGCATGGCGATGGCCTGAATGATCGGGAAGTCACGCTGGAACACGGCGTTGATCATCAGGAGCCCCACACCGGGATAGTTGAAGATGTATTCGACCACGAACAAGCTGCCGAGCAGCATGCCGATGACCTGGATGCCGAACAGGTTCAGGAGCGGAATGGAGGCATTGCGCAACACGTGATGGGTGATCATGCGCCGACGCTTTATGCCGCGCACCTCGCCCACCGAGACATAGTTCTCCTGAAGGCTATTGGCGACGGACACAGCTATCGACCGAATCATAACTGGGGCAAGTTCAATGGCCAGCACCAAGGCGGGCAGGATCGCATAGCTTGGCCCGTTGTAGCCAATCGCGGGCAGGATCCCGCCCCAAGCCGATAGCAGCAGGATCAGGACAATGCCGAGCCAGACGTTTGGCAGGGAAACCAGCACGGAACTCACATAAAGCGACAAACGGTCGGGCCATTTTCCGGAATAGACCCCTGCAACGAAGCCGAGGGGGAACGAGATGAGCACTGTAAAGAGGATGGCGAGAGCGGCGAGGAGTATGCTGTAGGGGATGGTGTTGGCGATCAACTCCGATACCTTGGCGCGGTTCTGGAGGTCGAACGTTTCGCCGCCGCGTGAACCCCCGGTGCTGCCACCCTGGGCATTGCGGATGAAGGAGTGACCGAGGTCGCCCTTCATGACCTGCAACATGTAACGGCCGAACTGGACCGGTATCGGATCACGCAAGCCGAGTTCGGTGGCGACCTGCTCCATGACCGAAGGAGCTACCATGGGCCCCAACATGATGCGAACGGGGTCCCCTGGAACGACACGGAGCAGAGTGAAGATCAGAAGCGTGACCAGGCCGATAATGACGATGCCCTGAACGATGCGGCGCAAGAGGAAGTTCAGGGCAAACATAATGTGTCGTGCCTCTCTGGGAAAGGTGGTTGCTTCAGCAAAGAGCGGGACGAGGGTGGGGCCGGCGCGCGAAACGCCGGACCCCAACCTCGAACCCGCGTGAGGCTAACCGAGATCTGCGTTGCGCAGGTCGATCGGCCCGTTCGGGAAGAAGTAGGCGCCCTGGACCTTCTTGCTCATGCCGTGGAAGTTGACGGCAGAGAACAGGGAGAAGCTCGGTGCCTTCTTTGCGATCGTCGGGAACGTCTCCGTCTGCAGGACCTTGAGGCGCTCCGCCGGGTCGGCGGTGTTGCGCTCTTTGTCGAGGGCGGCATCGATCTCGGGATCGTTGATTCCATTGATGAGGGCGGCCGCGGAGTGGAAGTTGGGACGCAGTACGAGGTCGGGCTCCGGCGAACCGGTGAGCCAGCCCACGTCGCACATGTGGCCTGGGCCCTGGCCGTCCTTCTGGCGGTAGATGGCCTGTTCCCATGCCGCCGGCTCGAGAACGGTGAGCTTCACGTTGAAGCCCTGCTCCTGCAGCATGGCAGTTACGAGCTCACCATATTCCTTGGTCTTGGCATAGAAGCCAACCGAGGTGATGTATTCAAGCTCTGGCAGACCCTCGCCCTTCGGGAAGCCGGCTTCGGCCAGAAGCCGCTGGCTCTCTTCGGGGTTGAAGGTCGGATAGTTCGGAATATCGATATAGCCGTATTTCATCGGCGAGATGTAACAGTTCGATGCCTTGGCGGCCTCGCCCATCAGCGCGAGTATCTGCTCGCGGTCGATGGCGTGGCAGGCAGCGAGGCGTACCCGCTCGTCGTTGAAGGGAGCCTTGTTGCAGCGGAAGTGGAGATACTTGTTCTCCGTCGACAGGCCCTTGTAGGTCGCCAGGTCGGCGTTGGAGGCGAGAGAGGTGTATTGCTCCGGCTCCAGGCGTTCGGCGATGTGATATTCCCCGTTCAGCAGGCCCAGCACGCGCGTGTTTGAATCAGGCACGTAATTGTGAACGATTTCATCGATCTTAGGCCGGCCGCCATGATAATCGTCATAGGCAGCAAGCGTGTTGCGGTCTCCCTCGGTGGAGACATGCTTGTAGGGACCCGTACCGTTCGGCCGCTTCTGCAGCATTGCGGGGTCGGCCAAGTCCTTCGCCGACAGGATCGGCAGGAAGCTCGATACGAACCAGAAGGCCGAGGCAGGGTAGCCATACTTATCCGTCTTGAGACGGACTGTGTATTCGTTGACAATTTCAACGTCCACCTTGCCAGGGTACCACGCCGCAGCAGGGCGGCTTGGGTCGGAGGCGTATTCCATCGTCGCCTTCACGTCTTCGGCGCTGAAGGGCTTGCCGTCGTGGAACTTCACGCCCTTGCGCAACTCGAACTCGAGCGTGTTGGGGTCGATTAGCTTCCAACTCGTGGCAAGGTCAGGGAGGATCTCGCTCGGGTTGTCTTCCTTCATCGGGCAGCTGGTGAGGCGCCCGAAGATCCAGGATTCAACGTTCAGCTGACCGATCGTGGTGTGCGACGTCGGATCCCAGTTTCCGGTGATGGGTCCCATCGAAGCGATCTTGATGGACTTCGTGTCGGCCGCGTGTGCGACTGTCGAATGGAAGGGCTGCGTTGCCCCAAGGCTGGCCAGGGCGGTTGTACCCAGGGTGACTTTCAATACGTCTCGGCGTGTGATGTGCATGGATAATCTCCTATCCTTTGTGCGTATCCTCACCGTGAGGTATTGTATCATATCCTCATCAGCTTGATTTTGAAGGCTACGGAGTGCGCTGCCCGGGGTCAATCGCTATTAATGCGGCAACAGCGCTTACCCAAATTAATTGCACATCGACTTTGTAGTATGAGCATTGGTCATTTGGCAGAAATTCGATAAGATTAAACCGATTTATTTGCCGAATATGTAGAAAGTCATGATAAGACTTCTTATGTTCTGTGTCTGATCATAGAATTTGCTCTCGCGCCGATAGACGATTTTAGATTTTAATGTAGGCAGGCGTAGGGGGCATGTTCAGGGATGACATGGCGCACTCGGCCCGGCGGCCACGAACCGGTGGCGGCGAGCCTACTGGCGAACAGTCTGATGAGGGAGGCATTGGGATAGGAGGACGCGAGATGAATCCGGATGCGTTACGTAGTCTCGATGATGTAGGTGCTGATCTTCAGTAGTCTGATGCGGAGCGTGTTGAAGGCGGGCTTGGAAAGTTCCTGGGCGGAAGGGATTGCGTGGAGCTGCGCCCGCATCAACCGGCAGGTGACGGTGTAAAGGACAAGGCGCAGCCGATTGGCGATCGGACTCTGAAAGGAGATGCGATCGGAGGCCATCTGGACCTTGTGTATCATCATGAAGTTTTTAGCGTGCTCCCGCTGGCAAGCGATTATCTCTCATAGCGTGTGTTTGCCGTGTTACTTCGGCTGCAGGCCATCGTCTCTACAGATAATGTAAAAACCAGATCAATTCCTTACGATATATCTTCTAACCCTCAATCATCACGCGGTGAATAATCTGGGTTAGTGCTTTTGTGGAAATGCTCGGAAATATGTAGGATTTGGATGAAGCAAGTTACTGGCGGCAAGAGAACAGAATGACGGCACAGCATTACCTGGAAGAGCATCATACCAGGCACAGGGAGTGGCGTCGAAGCCTGCATCAACAGCCTGAGCTTGCGTTCCACGAGCACAAGACTTCAGACTTCATTTGCGCGCGCCTGACGGAGATGGGGATTCCGTTTATCCGCGGCGTTGGCGGAACAGGCGTGGTAGCTACTCTGGAAGGCAAGGGAGACGGTCCTACCATAGGGCTCCGCGCAGATATCGACGCATTACCGATCCACGAAGAAACCAACCTGCCTTACCGCTCACAGCATCCGGGAAGGAGCCATGCCTGCGGGCATGACGGCCACACCACCATGCTGCTTGCTGCTGCCGACTACATGGCGAAGTCACGTGACTTCAAGGGCAGGGTGCGCTTCATCTTCCAGCCTGCGGAAGAGGCGGAGGGCGGCGCCCGTAAGATGATAGAGGAGGGCCTGTTTCGCGATTTTCCCATTGATGCGGTGTTCGGTCTTCACAACTGGCCTGGACTTCCCAAGGGCAGACTGGCGGTGAAGCCGGGGGCGGTCATGGCCTCCATGGACCTCTTCGTCATAACCATCAGGGGCAAGGGTGTTCATGCCGCGATGCCTCACCTGGGCAACGACGTGATCGTCGCGGCAGGCGCGATCATCTCCGCCGTGCAATCCATCGTCAGCCGCTCGATCGATGCGAGAGAGGCGACGGTGGTATCCTTCACTCAGGTCCACGCCGGGGAAACACTGAATGTACTCCCCGAGGAATGCAGGATCCTCGGCACGATCCGTGCGCTTTCGGCCAAGTCCGCGGAGACGGCTGGGCTGCGCCTCAAGCAGATCTGCGAGGGTATCTGCAGCGCGCATGGCGTGACTGGAAGCGTCGCGCTGGAGCATCGCTACCCCGTCACAGTCAATGACCCAGACAGTGCTGCTTATGCCGCAACGGTTGCCGGGGAACTCTGGGGCCCTGACAACACCGACAAAGACTACAAAGCCAGCATGGCCTCGGAGGACTTTGCCTTCATGTTGAACGAAGTGCCGGGAAGCTATGCTTGGATCGGCACGGGAACCGACGTCCCCCTGCACAACCCCGCCTTCGACTTCAACGACGAGCTCATCCCGCTTGGCGCACGCTACTGGATTGGCCTCGTCGAGAACTGGGATCGCCACCCCTGAGGTGGCCTTGGGCGTGAAGGCATCACGCACCGGCGAGTATGAAAGCGGACGCCCTTTCGCCAATCATGATGGAGGGGGCATTGGTATTGCCGCTCGTTACGGTGGGCATAATCGAGGCATCCGCAACCCGCAGTTTCTGCACCCCACGCACTTTCAGCGTCTTGTCGACCACGGCGTCTTTGCCGATCCCCATTCGGCAGCTTCCCGCTGGGTGATAGCCGCCCTCAGCCTGCTCCCGGAAATAGGCGAGTGTCTCATCGTCCGAGTTCACTGTGGGGCCGGGCTGGCAGGCGCCGCGGTCATGCGGTGCAAAGGCTTTGCTCTTGAAGATGCGGCGCGCCATCTTGAAGCCGTCAAGAAGCCGTTGCACGTCGTCAGGGTGATCCAGCAGGCGCGACACGATGCGGGGCGGAACGGTGAAGTCACTGGACTTCAGCAGCACTTCCGAGCGGCTCTTGGGCCGAAGCACGCAACATGAGATGGTGACCGCGGCCTTGGACAACAGCACAAGGCCAGCCTCTGTAACTTTGTAGCCCGCAGGGACAAAGTGCATCTGCAGGTCCGGACGGTGTTCCTTGTCGGGCCGTGTGCGCACGAAGGCGACGGCCTGGCAGATCGGGCTTGCCGCCGGGCCCGCGCCGCGGAACAGCCAGTTGACGCCGTGGCGCAGGGCGCGCAGCGGCTTGGTTTCGAGATTGTAGGTGATCAAGTCGACATAGTTGCTGACCCAGACCTGGGGGTGCTCCTGCAGGTTTTGCCCAACGCCGGGCAGCTCGCAGTTGATGTCAATCCCCAGTTCCTTGAGGTGGGAGCCCGGGCCGATGCCGGAGCGCATGAGCACCGCCGGCGAACCGATGGCACCCGAACAGACGATCACTTCGCGCTCGGCCTGCTCATAGCGCATAGCACCCTCGTGCCAGAAGCGCACGCCCTTGGCCTCGCCATCGGTGATGACGACCTTGTCCGCCATGGCGCCGGTCATCACCTTCAGGTTGGATCGCCGCAGTGCCTGCTTCAGGTAAGCACGCGCCGAGCTATTCCTGCGGCCGAAGAAAATGGTTCCCTGGTTGGGCCCGGCGCCTTCCTGGGTGGCGCCATTGATGTCCGGATTATAGGGGATCCCGATGTCCTGGGCGCCGCGGATGAAGACATCCGTCAGCGGATGCGGCGTGGGCACGTTGGACACCTTGAGCGGACCGGAAGCGCCGTGATACTCGCTTTCGCCCAGAGGGTTCGTTTCCATGTTGCGGAAGAAGGGGAGCACGTCCTCATAGCTCCACTCCTTGGTGTTTCCGAGGCCGCGAGACCAGTCATCGAAATCTTCCCGTTGCCCGCGGACATAGACCATTCCGTTGATGGAGCTGGAGCCGCCCAGGACCTTGCCCGCAGGCCAGATGACGGGCCGGTTGCCGAGCGAAGCGTCGGGGTCAGAGAGGTACTGCCAGTTGAGCTTCGGGTTGCTGATCGCTTTCATCTCGCCGGCGGGTATGCGGATGAAGGGCGAGTTGTCCGCGGGGCCCGCTTCCAGCAGCAGCACCTTGTGCTTGCCGGATTCGGAGAGCCGGGTTGCGATGACAGCGCCCGCCGATCCGGCGCCCACGACGATAAAGTCCCAAGTCATCCCGGTTCTCCAGCTCTTGAGGAGGAATATGCTCGTGTCCGATGAAGCGGTGCAATAAGTTATGAATTAGGATAGTCAAAAGAGACTGCCGCACGCAAGCGGCTTGGCGGGGAGGCTGCTGTGCGTGACACGCAGCAGGGCCGGAAAAGTGCTGCTCCAGGTTTCGCATGCGCGGGGCGATGCTCTGGCCGCCGAATAATGGGCGGCGGCAGACTTCCCGGATGCCAAAAAACTTGTATCGTGCTTTCCGGCATTGAAAGCGGTTCAGGACAGCCATGAAGATATTTGCTTATTTCGAGGAATGGTCGCGCCGGCCCGGCGAGTCTGTGCGCATGGCGATCAGCACGCCGCTCACCGAGGTGACGGCAGAGCTGGTTCGGCTCACCACAGGGCCTGGTGCAGCGGGTCAATCCCATGTGGGCACCGAGCCGGTGTCGGAGGTGCCCGCCACGCGCGCGAGCGGCCGCCTGCAGGACAGCCCGGTCGGCTCCTACGCGCAACTCCCGCTCGAAAACCTCGATCCGCGCGAAGGCGTCACCGTTCACTGCTTCATATGGCCCACGCTTCCTGCCAAAGGTGTGCAGACCATTTGGGCGCTCAACCACGCCTCGGGCCGCGTCGAACTCGTGCTGTCCGGCGGGCGGCTTCAGTTGCTGGCCGATGGCGTGCTGGTATCATCGGTTATGCCGGTGGCGCCGCGCCGCTGGTATTCGGTGGCCGCCGCCGTAGGCGGCCAGGATTCCGCACTCGACGTAATGTCGCTACAATTTCACCCGGAGAAACGTCGGGACACGACCGTGGGGCAGGGTGCGGCGATCGGGCGGCTCCAGTCGCTCATGCTCGCATCAGTGGGCCCTGATGAGCGTCGGCGGGCCATCAACTGTTACAATGGGAAAATCGACACTCCAGTATTGTACCGGGGTCTGCTCTCGCCGGCGCAGTGCCTGGCACTTCATGAGGAGGGCGAACGTCCCGCATCGCCTCTCGCCGAATGGCTGATTGGCGGTGACTGGTCTTCGCGCGCCGTGCGGCCGTGCATTCCAGCACTCGCTGATGGTGAACTCGTCAACGGCGTGGAGCGCGGCGTGACCGGCCGCAACTGGGACGGCAGCAGCGACTCCTTTATCGAAACACCGGAGCAATACTGCGCGCTTCAGTTCCACGAAGACGACATGGTCGATTCCGGTTGGAGCTACGATCTCGAGTTCACGCTGCCTGCCACGCTCCGGAGCGGTGTCTATGCTGTGAGGCTCTCTGGCGGAGAGGATGTCGAGCATTATCCGCTCTTCGTGCTGGGTGCTCGCGATGATACCGCACCGGTTCTGTTCCTGGCATCGACCAATACGTACCTCGCCTATGCCAACGACCATCTCGCCTCGCTCGACTATTCGCAGGTCATGACCCACGAGATGGTTGTGCCGGATGACGAGAAGCTGCTGTTCTCTGAGCCTGCATTCGGGCGCTCCTGCTATGACACGCATTCCGATGGGACGCCGGTGCGCTACTCCAGCAGGCGGCGCCCCATGCTCAATGTGCGGCCCGGCTATCCGAACTGGCTGACGGGTTCCTACCGGAACTTTCCGCAGGATCTTTACATCGTCGAGTGGCTGGAGCGCAGCGGCATGGCCTTCCATGTGGCAACGGACGAGGAACTGCACCGTGAGGGAATGGAACTGCTCAGCAAGTATAAGGTGATTGTCACCGGCTCACACCCGGAATACTGGACGCGGAACGGCCTTTCGGTGCTCGATTGCTATCTGCAGGTAGGTGGGCGGCTCATGTATCTGGGCGGAAATGGCTTCTACTGGGTCACAAGCCATGATCCGGAGCGGCCCTGGATCATCGAGGTGCGGCGAGACAATTCCGGCACGCGCTGTTGGGATGCGCCTTACGGCGAACGCACCCATGTCGCCAGCCTCGAGCAGGGCGGCATATGGAAGACACGCGGGCGCGGTCCCCATGCAACGGTGGGCGTCGGCTTCTCATCCGAAGGATGGTCGAAGGGCAGCGGCTACGAGAGGCTCGCTGCCAGCTATGAAGTTCCGGGTGCCGCTTTCTTCAAAGGTGTCGATAGCCGGTTGATCGGAGATTACGGTCATGTCCTCGGCGGTGCCGCTGGAGATGAGGTTGACCGTTACGATGTTTCGTTGGGCAGCCCCGTGCATGCGCATGTGCTGGCCTCCTCGACCCCGCTCGGCAACGAATACCAGCTCGTTATCGAGGAACAGACGCTCACCTTGCCCGAACAGGGTGGCCAGCAGAAGCCGCAAAAGATCCGCGCCGACATGGTTTATTTCACGACAGGCAATAGAGGCGCCGTATTCTCCGTCGGTTCAATGACCTATTGCGGAGCGCTTGCCTGGAACGGCTTCACCAACGACGTGGCATGTGTCACCACAAATGTACTGCGGGCATTCACCTCGGAACTTCCCCTGTCTTAGCAGGGGCCTCGGCCCGTGTATCGGATACGACCTGCAAGCCGCCATGACTGGAACGGATCCACTCGGGCGCGTGCGAGGCACGGAAACGGTTATATCTCGCTTCCTATAAGCTTCCTGTGCCGACCATGAACAGGAGTTATAACAGTGAATTTTGTTGTGTAATTGGCGCGCAGGACGAGATTCAAACTGGTCGCTCTTCTGCAGCCTAGGAGGCGCAGTAAACTGCCCAAGCTTTCATAAGTTCGCGTCGTTTCTCGAACAGGTCGGACCTCCGTTAGGCACGCTCCACGGCGTTCTCAATAATGTGGGCCAGCGCCTGCTCGGCAACCTCACGGGCGAAACTCGTCTCTTCGGACGCCCAGTTACGGAAGGCCGAGCGGAAGCCATGGACGGTGAAGTCCTGCTTCAGACGCCGCATCACCATGGTCATCGACATGACCGAGAGCGGTCTGCTCTGCTTTGAACCTGGGTACCCTACGCGCAGATTGCAGGCGCGCTGAAGGTTCATACGCTGCCGTCGAAAGGACAGCAGTTCACCGCGCTGTCGCCCAATGGCGACTGGCAGCAGGCCATCGCCTTGCCTATGACCTGGAGCGACCACAACAAGTCACCGCCGTCGAATGGCAACGAGAACGTCCTGACCTACGGCAATGCGCGAGGGTACCAGCGTCTATGACACCTGGGATGGAGGGGGGCGGTGGTGGCGGAAGCGGCCTCTCCAACACGCACATCCTCGACGAGACTGTTCGGCGGACCCATGTCGTGCGGGTCTATAATCCCGACAACCAGAACATCTGGGTCGACGTCGAGGTGATCGATAGCCTCGAGATGGTTGGCATGAGCGGCATCTACATGTGGAACTTCTCGAACCCGTCATGACAGCGCCTTGCATCGGCCCCCTCCTACGCCAGCGCGCCGCTGTGCTGCGCGAACTGGCAGGCCCTCCGGAGCCTGACCCGGCGCGCTGAGCGCCTGTTCTCCAATTCCACGACATTATACGAGGTGACCCATGGACCCAGTGCAGGCTGTGCTCGGGATCAAGGCGACGCATCTGGTTGCCGGCGTGGCGGGCGGCACGGTTCGCGCCTTGTTGGCTGGCGGCGGTTGGCTTGCTGCCATCTCGTCCGTGGTCATTGGCAGCCTGACGGCTGGTTACCTTACGACCCCCGTCTACGCGGCGGCGAAAGCTTACTTCCCACTGCTTGCCGGTGACGCCTCGAGCGAGCACGCGATTGGCTGCCTTGTCGGCCTCACCGCCATGCTGATCTGCGAAGGCGTGCTGCGGTTCATCCGCGCCTGGTCGCGCAACCCCACCATTCCACTTGATGAAAGGGAACCATGACGGATCTTCCGAAGCAATACGCCTGGCTCGATGCCGAGCCGGGCCCTCGCATCCTTGTCGAGGCGCTCAAGACCTACGGCACCATCGAGAAACCGGGCGAAGGGTCGAACCCCTCGATTCTGGCCTGGGCCAAGATCACAGGGCTCGACCGCATTTACCGGAACGACGCGACCGCCTGGTGCGGGCTGTGGATGGCCTATGTGGCGCTTCAGGCTGGCTGGGATGTTCCCATGAACTCGCTTGGCGCCCGCAACTGGCTGCCGTTTGGCGTGCCTCAGCAGGAACCCGCTCTGGGCGATGTCCTCGTTTTCTGGCGGGGCGCCTCCTCCGGCTTCAACGGCCACGTGGGCCTTTACGTCGGAGAGGACAGAGAAGCCTTCCACGTCCTTGGCGGCAACCAGTCCGACCGGGTGATGATCAAGCGCATTGCGAAGAACCGACTCCTTGGGTGCAGGCGCTGCCCGTGGAGGATCAACCAGCCGGCTGCAGTCCGTCCCGTCGTGCTGGCGGCCAGCGGCGCCCTTTCCACTAACGAAGAATAGGAGAAGTCTCAATGTTCACGTCGATCGACAAGGCGCTCGTCGCCGCCATCATGGGCATCCTGTTTATTGTCCAGACCTACACCGGGTTCAGCATGGTCTGGGCGACCCCTGATACTATCGCCACCATCATCGGTCTCATCACGCCGGTGCTGGTCTGGGCCATCCCCAACAAGAAGTTTGTCTGAGCGTGAGCTGGCAGGGGGTTGTTGCGATCACGGTGGTGCTCCTCGGCCTTGGCGCCGGGGCGTTCCTCGTGGCGCAACGGCCCTCCTTCTGGATCGAGTTTGTGTCACGGCTGGGCAAGGCGTTGCTTCCCGTGGCCTGGAAGTTCATCTCGAAGAGGATGTCGCCGGAGGAGGAGGCCGCGTGGCGTCAGGCCGAGAGGCGGGGGCAGGGGCAGGATCGGTTAAAGCAGCGGTACCGTGTGATGCGGAAAACGCAGACTTGAGGGCGGTGCAAAAGGCTAAGGCCTCTGCTCGGCTCCCAACCTCTTCTTCGGCATAGGCTTTCTCCTTTCCAGGCTATCTTCTCTCAATTCGCCTGGTTCAGAAAATGTCGGTCAGGTCACGTTGACACCACACGCCCTCTGATATATTCACGCCTGCGGTAGATTGTCACATAACAGCAGACATAGCGAAGGAAGCCAATGAACCGCTTGCCCTTTATTGACCGACGGTCGCTGATAAAGACAGCGGCGTCTGGTGCCGCAGCAGCCCTGGTGTTGCCCAGCTTATCGCGGCCTTCTTGGGCCGATGAGACAGCCTTAAGCGTATTTTCTCCTCTCCCCCCCGATCCTGCTCCGCCTGGGGCTGCGAAGTTTTCAGAAGAGGCCTTCGCCGCCTGGCAAAAAGCAAATTCGGCCAAGGTGACTTACGACATGGTCGCGTGGCCGCAACTCCACGACAAAATGGCCACCGCATTCGCATCCGGCGAGCATGTCTGGGATGTGGTCTATATGTCCGGCTGGGTGCCGGAGTTAGCCAAATTCCTAGTTCCGTTCGCCAAGAATTTGCCCAAAGAGCTCATTGACGACCTTCCCAAGTCGAGCTTTTCAACCGTGACCTGGGACGGCCAATCGAGCGGGGTGGTCTTTACGCTGTCACTACTGACCTTGTTCTACAATACCGAGTTGCTGCAGAAGGCCGGCTTCACCGCTCCGCCCAAGACATGGGACGAGCTCAAGAACGTCGCAAAGGAATGCACGCGTGACGGCAATTATGGCTGGGTGCTGAACTACGGCGACCCGGCGGGTATTGGTGGCACGGCTTCATACTGGATGTGCTTTCTACAGCAGGCGGGCGGCAAACTGTACAATGAGGATGGTTCGCCCGCATTCAACAGTGATGCGGGAATTCTCGCTCTCCAGATGATGATGGATTTGATGCCCTATTCCGATCCGGGTTCAATCTCCTATGTCGGCATAAACGACGCCACGAACGTAATGACGGCCGGCAAGGCCGCGATGATGATGAATTGGCCATTCATGTGGAAGTCGGCCAATGACCCCGCCTCCTCCAAAATCGTTGGCAAGCTCGCTGGAGCGCTGCTGCCTGCAGGACCTGCGGGATCAGCCTCGATCGACGGCACCGATGCGTGGACGATCACCAAGACCTCGAAGAACCCTGAACTCGCAACAAAGCTCATCGAGTTCTATCTCGACAAGGACGTTCAGAAACGACAGGCAATCGATACGGGCTGGCTGCCCATCCGGCTTTCGGTGCTCAGCGATCCGGACGTGCAGAAGGCACTCCCCAATGCTGCTGTCGTGCTCGAACAGGCAAACCATCCTTATGACAGCTACGTGACCCCGGACTACAACGAGGTCACGGTCGCTCTCGGGACTGAGATTAACAAGGCTCTGGCGGGGAAATCCTCAGCAAAAGATGCAATAGCAGAGGCGGCAAATCTCGTGGCCGCGATCGTCAAGAAGCGCGGCTAAAAGAAACGTGGCCGAAGCCACACGCGCTTTGCGTCTAGGTACGGGGCACCGAACTCGCCATGCGCGTGTGGCACCACTCTTCCTTGCTCCTGCGCTTATCGTTCTTGCACTTCTGCTTGCCTATCCTGTCCTGTATTCGATCTGGCTATCACTGACCGATGCAAGTCTATCGGCCGGCCAGCTCGATACGCCATTCAGTGGTCTTGACAACTATCGGCGGCTGATAGGTGACAAGTCTGTCTTGGCCGCACTTCTCAACACTCTCTATTTCACCGTGGTCGAGGTCATAGGTGTCGTAGTGCTGGGTCTGTTGACGGCGCTTCTCCTCAATCATCCAATGGCTCGCTGGAGTGGATTTCGCGTATTTCTGCTCCTTCCGTGGGCCATTGCACCCGTCGCCAATGCCGTTCTGTGGAAATGGATCTATCATTCAAACTATGGAATTCTGAACAGCCTGCTGCTCCAACTCGGGTTGATTGACCATAACGTCACTTGGCTGGGAGACCCATTTCGGGCACTCAACATGGTGTTGTTGGTGGATATCTGGAAATCCACTCCGTTTATCGCAATTCTGTTTCTTGCTGCACTCCAGAACATCCCCAAGACACTTTATCGCGCGGCGCGAGTAGACGGCGCATCGACGTTCGAAGCATTTCGCTTCATCACGCTTCCCTCTCTAAACACCGCCATTGCCATTGCTGTGATCCTACAGACGATATGGTCATTGAGGGTGTTCGATTTGATCTTCGTCTTAACCAAGGGCGGCCCTGCCGATGGGACCGTCGTCATGAACTTTCTTGCCTACCGCGTCACTTTCAATTTCCTGAAGTTTGGCTACGGCGCTGCACTGGCAAATATAATTTTCCTCGCCAGCCTGCTGTTGTCGATCATCTACGTTCGCCTCATGAACCCCGGAGCGCCTCGTGGCCGCTAGGCAATCAATCCTGGGAAGGGCAGGGATCGTTCTTGCGCTTGTTGTTTTCGTATTCGCTGCCACTGGACCGATCGTCTGGCTCCTGCTTTCAAGTGTTCTCCAGCAGCAGGCATTGACGTCGATCCCGCCTGATCTTTCGCCTTCATCCTTCACGCTCGCCAATTATCTAGAGGTCTTCAGTTCAGCCGCACAATTGGGCCGAGCCATTATCAATTCTCTCATCGTTGCGACATTTACGACCGCGCTCGCCATTATCCTGGGAGCGCCGGCCGCCTATGCGCTGGCACGGCTTGAAATTAAACATGCAGGCACCATCCTCCTCATGGTTCTTGCCGCGCAGATGTTTCCGGCCATCGTGATCGCAATTCCGCTTTTCATTACCGCCTCCAAGTTGGGGCTAATCGACACGAAGCTTCTCCTCATCCTGGTCTATCTCTCCTTCAACCTTCCGATTGTCATTTGGGTGTTGCGCGGATTTTTTATGGGCCTTCCCCTCGGGCTAGAGCGCGCTGCGCGCGTGGATGGCGCCTCGCCACTCCAGACATTCTTGCGGATTGTTCTGCCGATTTCTCTGCCTTCGCTGTTTGCCGCTGCGATTTTCGCCTTTATCGAGGCCTGGAATGAGTTCTTCTTCGCCTTGATTATGACGCGCCAGACTGCCCAGACAGTACCATTGGCCATATCTGCCTTCGCTGGACAGTATCAAACGATGTTCGGGCAGATGATGGCTGCCGCGGCGATCTCCGTGGCGCCCATCATCCTGCTGACGATCTTGCTCCGAAATACCATTCTGCGTGGCTTCGCCGACGGTATGCTGAAAGGGTGATCTATGCCAAGCATCGAGCTTATCGACATCAACAAGTCATATGGCGCGGTCCACGTCTGCAAGGGTATCAATCTCACCATCGCAGATCGCGAGTTTGTCACGCTGCTCGGATCGTCCGGCTGCGGCAAGACAACTACTCTCAATATGATCGCGGGGCTCGACGATCCCACGTCAGGCGACATCCTCATGGACGGACGGCGGGTCAACGACCTTGAACCCGTCGGTCGCGATGTGGCCATGGTCTTTCAAAACTATGCGCTATATCCGCACATGACCGTCGCAGGTAACATGGGTTTCAATCTGCGGCTGCGGAATTTCTCGCCCGCTGAGATTCACGAGCGAGTGGGCGCGGCAGCGTCCGCACTCGACCTCAGCCATGTGCTGGATCGCTACCCCAGCCAGCTATCGGGCGGTCAGCAGCAGCGTGTGGCGATCGGTCGAGCCATTGTACGACACCCCAAGGTATTCCTGTTCGACGAGCCATTCTCGAACCTTGATGCAGCACTCCGAAACCGCATGCGAGCTGAGGTAAAAGAACTCCATCTACGGCTCGGCGTAACATCGATTTTTGTTACCCACGATCAGGAGGAGGCGCTCTCAATTTCCGACCGTGTTGCAATCATGCGTAACGGTTCCGTCGAACAGTTCGGAACGCCTGAGGACGTCTATGCGGATCCCGAAACAGTCGAGGTGGCGCGGTTTATCGGAACGCCACAAGTTGAGATTCTCGAATGTGTCATTGATCGGAGCAACGGAAGCAACACCGTTTTGCGCTGCGGATCAGCAAGTCTTCCAATAACCGCCCGCCAGGCTGTCGCTCTTGGCACGAGGACTGAAAAGGTTCTGGTCACAATACGCCCTGAATATGTGACGATTGGTGGTCAAGGAACATCCGCAACCATCAGGGATGTGCAGCCGACCGGACCGTCGACACTTGTGAAGCTAGGTTGGGAGGGGAGCGCGATCATGGCCCGGCTGAACGGTATCGTTCGGTTGACAGTGGGCGAAACCGCGCATTTCTCCATCGATCCGATGCAACTTATGTTGTTCGATAATGAGAGCGGTCGGCGTATCAAAACAAAAAGCTAACGTCTCTCATCTTCTGTGTCATTGATAGCTCATAAAAACCGCTCTCTGAGGTAGCCATTCAAGAAGCGCCCCTCCGGGTCAAGCTGACGGCGGCGAGCGACAAAATCCTGGTAGCGGGGATAGATTTCCTCGATACGTTCTCTGCCGAGACTATGGAGCTTGCCCCAGTGAGGCCGGCCGCCAACCTCGGCAAAGATTGCCTCACAGTCACGAATGAAGTTCCAATAATCCTCGCCCGCCCCGCCGGCAACTGAGACCATGGCAGTCTTGCGCTGATAGTAGGGGCTCATCCAAATATCGTCCGCTGCGACAGTCCGATACTCCACCGGAAAAATCTGATCGGGATGCTTGGTCTGAACGAGTTTTCGGATGGCACGGAAGACGTCTGGCCCGCTTTCGTATGGTACCGAATATTCGCACTCATTGTGGTTCGGCATGGGTATTGAACCCGGGAAGATGCGATAGCTCGGACCTATCAGTTCACCGCGTTTGCCAGCAACAGTTTCGGGGGAAGCTGTCGTGACATTCAGGGTACGCATCTCGCATACGTCAGTCGACTTGCGTGTTCGGCCGAGCCCCAGAGTGTCAGGAAGGCTAAAGAGCGATGCCGAGTGTGCAGTCGGGCACCAGAAGATGCGGACGCTGCGATTTTCCCGGCACAAGTCATCTAAATCATCGAGGCACTCATCGAAATCGGCACGCCAAATTCTATCGTGGAGATCGAAGGCCGGGACGAGCCTCATTGTGATCGACAGAATGATGCCAAACATACCGAGCGAAACCTTTGCTGCGCGAAGCGTGTCGGAATCATTTTCCTCCGAAAACTTGAGGATCTTCCCGTCCGATCCAGCAAGCCGCATGGCTACAATTGGCCCCGCGAGGCATTGAATATTGTCGCCGCTGCCATGGGTTCCGGTAGAGATTGCGCCAGATATGGTCTGCAGATCTATGTCGCCTTGATTGGGAAGCGCCCAACCGGCAGCGCGTAGTGCCGGACCAACGTCGCAGATCCTTGTACCGCCACGCAATGACACGTGCCCGCGTTCCGCGTCGATGGCTTCGATGCCGGTCAACCGTTCGGCAGAGACCAGGACGCCGTCTGTGGCAACAATGGGTGTATAGGAATGACCCGACCCCACGACCCGCACGGTGAGACCGTCGCGTGCCGCGATCTCAACAACTGCACATGCCTCCTCGTCACTACTCGGCATCGCGAAATGTCCGACGCGCGAAACCTGGTTGCTAACCCAGTTGCGCCAGATCAGAGATGGTCCGAGCGCGGAAGAAGGTGCTTGATTGGTTAAGGGCATCACTCATCTCAAGTTTTTAGATAATGAAGTAGTGTGCGATGGATACTGACTTGATGTCAATCGGCGTTGAACTCTGACCCCTGATCGGCGCCCAATAGGGTCGCGACCCCGGGGCGTGGCTGCGGAACCTATTGTCATTCAGTCCCACCGAAAACATAGGACATCTACGACTTGATTTGTGCAGTGTCCTCAATCCGACTGCGACACGCACACGTCAATGCCTTGGCAGGTCAGTGGAGTTGTTTACCAACGCCCGGTCTTGCCAACAGAGCTAATTCGCGCAAAACTTCGCATCACATTCGGAAGGTGCCATCTAATTCAAAATGACTGTCAATCCACAAGACATCAAAGCATTTCCCACGGTCTTTGGCCGCGACCTCTTGGCAGAGGTTCCGGACTTTGTCGCAAGCCCGTTTCTCGTGGTCACCATGGAAGACTTGTGGCCACATTTTGAGGCGCAGTTTCCGAGAGACACACCAGTGTGGTTCGTTCGCAGCATGGAGCGCTCCGATCTCGAAGCCTCCTTGCCGCAGATTCAGCCCTATTCCTCCGTCATTGGGCTCGGAGGTGGCCAAGCCATCGATGCGGCGAAGTACTTTGCCTGGCGGCTAGGTTTGAAGCTGCACCAGTTCCCCACATCACTCTCCGTCGACGCCATGTATGGCCAACGTTCCGGCGTGCGCGATAATCAGATCGTGAGATATGTCGGCTGGGCCATCCCGGAATGCATCTATTTCGACTACGGCATTCTAGAAGCTACCCCCAAGCACATCAACCACGCCGGCATTGGTGATGTATTCTGCTTCTTCACTGGCGTGTGGGATTGGCAGTATGCCGATCAGATAGGCAGATGCGAACCACGCTGGCCCTATAACGAGGGCCTGGCCAGCCATTCATTGAAGCTGGCGGAAGCCGCACTCCAGGGGAAACAAGCTATCCATGATCTAACACCGGCGGGCATCAACCTCATCATCGACGCTTTCAAGTGGGGTGGTGCCTCCTATCACGGCACGGGCTGGTGCCCGCGCCACATCGAAGGCGTTGAGCATTTTATCTTCTATGCGTTGGAAGCCCGAACTGGCATCAAGTTTCTGCACGGCCAGTCCGTCTGCCTAGGCCTCATTGCCGGTGCGATGATGCATGATCGAAGAGCCGAGGAACTACGCCAGGCCGTGGCGCAAATCGGCGTGGATATCCGACCGGAAAGCATGGGGCTGACATGGGAAGATGTGGATGCAACGCTGCACGGCTTGCGCGCCTTCGTGCGTGAGAACAATTTACCCTACGGTATCGCCCATGACTTCCCAGTAGACCGCACGTTTCTTGACCATCTGCGACGGTCTGTGGAAGGGAGTTGAGGGCGTCCATAATTTAAAATGAATGATAAGGGTGCAACCATAAACCAACTTCAAGCGCCGGTAGGTGGCTGGCCCGCAAGTGCATTCCGGAGTTCAGCTTCCTTGGTTTCGTCGAACAATGTCTTCATCACCGTTGTCCCTACCGCAAATCAAATCCGGACGTAGTGATGATGGAGTCCTCCGAGCAATGGGGTGGGCTGGTGGCGCAACGCGATGATTTCCGTTTGCAGATCTGCCCGTGATCGGAAGAAATCTGCAATCGTGCCCCAGATCAGTCTGAGAAT
>CAMDBX010000033.1 GCA_945889445.1 Rhizobium sp. Q54 | reverse complement strand
CAACCGCCTGAGAACCGCTGGCGCAGCCACGCGCACCTCCTGTTCGGCAACTGGATCAACGAGCTCTACCAGACGACACCCTTCGACCCCGCGAAGATCGGCGGCTGAAGAAACCCGCTGCCTAGGCAACATTCTCAATTCTCATCATGCCCTGGCTCGTCCCGGGCATCTTTTTTGGCGGCCAGTAAAAGGATCGCCGGGACAAGCCCGGCGATGATGAGCACGAGGGAAGAGATGGCAGCCCACCGCCCGACACACCTCCTCCCACGCTCCCCCCATGTGGCCACACGGAAGGAACGAGAGGGCCAGACCCCTTCTCCGGGGCCTGAGAAAACAGATTCACGATGTCAATCAGCAGCAAGCACGTCGAAGTCGGCGATATAGCATATTATAGGATTAAAGTCAATTTATAAGATTATTCTCAATCGCTTTTATTTCGTCAAAATGCCGGGCTAGCCTGTTTCAGCTTAACTGCGGGATGCCCCATGCCGGACCTTCAGCTGCTCCTCCTCCGCCATGCCAAGGCCGTGCTCGGCGACGGCATGGAAGACTTCGATCGCCCACTTGCGCTGCGCGGCGAACAGGCCGCCCAGGCAATCGGCCGCTACATGGCCGCGCACGGCCTGGTGCCTGACCTCGTGCTCTGCTCGCCCGCCCGCCGCACCAGCCAGACCTTGGAAATCGCGGCGCGGGAACTCCCCGCCACCGAGGTGCACCTCGTCGAGGCCCTTTATGATTTCGGCGATGGCGAGGCCCTGTTGCAGGTGATCCGCGAACAGGGGGGCTCGGCCAGGCGCTTGCTGCTCGTCACCCACAACCCCGCCACCCAGAACCTCGCCATCGCGCTGGCGGGTTCGGGTGATCGTCTGCTGCGCCGGCAACTCATCGAGAAATACCCGACCGCCGGGCTCGCCATCCTCACCATCACCGGCAGCAGCTGGGCGGACCTGTCGGACGGTCAGTGCCGCCTCGACGGCTTCGTGAAGCCCAGGGACCTGGCAAGCGGCCCGGCATGACGGTTTCGCTTGCCTTGCGGGCCCAACCGCACCACTTATTGCCCCACGAAAGGGGTCCCCAAGATCGTCAGTTTCTCAGACATCGTTGATGGCACGCGCATTGCCGCGGGCGGTCTTTCGGATTTCGCCACGGGCCTCGTGAACCCTTCGGTGCGCCTGGGCGTCACCGGGCTCTCGCGCGCCGGCAAGACGGTGTTCATCACCGCCCTTGTCAACGCGCTGCTGAAGGGCGGGCGCTTTCCCGCCTTCGAGGCGTTGAGTGGCGGCCGCATCACCCGCTGCTATCTCGAGCCCCAGCCGGACGACACGCTGCCGCGCTTCGCCTTCGAGAGCCACACCAAGGCGCTCTCGGGCGAGGCCCGCCACTGGCCGGAGAGCACCAGCCGCATCAGCCAGCTGCGCATCACGGCGGAATATACGCCCATGGGCCTCATTGCCCGCAACCTGGGCTCCGGCAAACTGCACATCGACATCGTGGACTATCCCGGCGAATGGCTGCTGGACCTGCCGCTGATGCGCATGAGCTATGCCGAATGGTCGGCTGCCACCGTGGCCGCCAGCCGCGTGGCGCCGCGACTCGAACACGCCGGCGAGTGGCACGCGCTGCTCTCCACCCTCGAGCCCCAGAAGCCCGCCGACGAGCAGGACGCCATCACCGCGGCGGAGGTGTTCACCGCCTATCTCTCACGCTGCCGCAAGGACGACGTGTCGCTCTCCACCCTGCCGCCTGGCCGATTCCTGATGCCGGGCGACTTCAAAGGCTCGCCGCTTCTCGCCTTCGCGCCGCTCGACATTGCTCCGTATACGGATCTTCCGAAGGGTTCCCTCGCTGCGCTGATGGAGCGGCGCTACCAGGCCTATGTGTCGACCATCGTGAAGCCCTTCTTCTACGGCCACTTCGCCAGGCTCGACCGGCAGATCGTGCTGGTCGATGCGCTGACAGCACTCAATGCAGGCGCCTCGGCGGTGAAGGACTTGCAGCACGCGCTGGCCGATATTCTCTCCTGCTTCCGTCAGGGGCAGAACTCGATCCTGTCGAACCTCTTCGGCCGTCGCATCGACAAGGTGCTCTTCGCCGCGACCAAGGCGGACCTGCTGCACCACACCAGCCACGACCGGCTGGAGAACATCCTCAAGCTCATCGTCGCGCAAGCGATGGAACGCGCGGAGTATTCCGGCGCCACCATCGATGTCGCAGCCCTGGCCGCCATTCGCGCCACGCGCGAGGCGAGTGTCAGGCAGAAGGGTGAGACGCTGGAATGCATCGTCGGCACGCCGCTAGCCGGCGAGACGGTGGGCGGCACCGCCTTTGATGGCACCACCGAAGCGGCGATCTTCCCCGGCGACTTGCCGCGGGACGCCCAGAAGGCACTCGACGGCTCGCTCGAAGGCAGCCTCAAGTTCGTGCGCTTCCGCCCGCCCCTGCCGAAGGACGGCACCTGGCCCGCGATCCGGTTGGACCGCACCATGGAATTCCTGCTGGGAGACCGCTTCCAATGAGCGAGCCCCGCCACCCGCAGGCCTTCGTGCTGGAAACGCCCGAGCGCGAGGAAGAGCCGCAGCGGAAGCCGCGCGCCATCACCGGCATCACCTTCGAACCCGAGGTCGACGAGGGCGAGATGATCGTCATGCCGCCCGCCGTGTCGCGGCCCGCGCGGTTCCGCTGGGGTGCGCTGCTCATGTCGGCGCTCTTCGTGCTGGTCACCATGTGGGCGGGCCTGTCGATCAGCAAGCTGGTCGAGGATTTCTTCGCGCGCTCTCCAATCCTCGGCTGGACCGCACTGGGCGTGGCCGCCGTGGCGGCGCTGGCCGCCATCGTCATCATCCTGCGTGAAGTCTGGGCGCTGGCCCGGCTGCGCCGCATCGAGCACATCCAGGTCGACGCCGCGCACGCCATCAACACCGATGACACGGCTGCTGCGAAGCGCGCCGTGGACAATCTCAAGGCGCTCTACGCCAGCCGCCCCGATGCGCAGCTGGGACTGCGCGAGATGAAGCAGTACGAGGCCGACATCCTCGACGGGCGCAACCGCGTCAGGCTGGCCGAACGCCACCTTGTGGACTGGCGTGACGGCGAGGCCCATCGCATCATCGCCCATGCCGCGCGCCGCATCACGCTGCTCACCACGGTGGCCCCCACCGCGGCACTCGACATCCTCTTCGTCGCCGCCCAGAACCTGCGCATGATGCGCGAACTGGCAACGCTCTATGGCGGCAGGCCGTCGACGCTGTCGACGCTGCGCCTCGCCCGCATGGTCCTGAGCCATCTGGCCCTAACCGGCGGCATCGCGCTCTCCGACAATCTCATCCAGCACGTGGTGGGGCGCGGCCTCCTCGGCAAGCTCTCCGCGCGTTTCGGCGAGGGCACGGCGAACGGCATCCTCACGGCGCGTGTTGGTCTTGCAGCGCGCGACGTCTGCCGCCCCATCCCGCAGGAGACCTCCGCCAAGGACACGCTCGGCAGCCTGATGAAGGAGCTCGTCTCCGCTGCCCCGCAGGAGAAGGAGGCGTGAAGCCGCTGACCGCCCTGTTCATGGTGGCGCTGCTGGCGACCCCTGCCGCCGCCACCGAAAACCGCGGCACGCGCATTGCCATGGCCGTGGCGCTCCTCGACGTGACGGAGGAACACTGCGCAGGCAGGCTGACGGTGGACGAGCAGGTGAAAGCGACGCTGCTCGAGCACTTCCACGAATATGACATCGCGGGCCTGGCCTCGCTGCTGTCGAAGCCGCTGAACAGCTTCTACGAGGACTTCACCTACGAGGTGAAGCAGGGCCGCGATGCCTTCTGCCGCAAGGCCCCGGCCGAGGCCGCCAGCACCGGCTACCCCGTGCTGCTGGCCGGGGGCGAGTAATGTTCCTCACCTTCTTCACCGAGCTCAAAGGGGCGGGCGTCCCCGTCTCGCTCAAGGAATATCTCACCCTCATCGAAGCGCTGGACAAGGACCTCGCCGGATATTCGACCGAGCAGTTCTATTTTCTCTCGCGCGCCGCACTGGTGAAGGACGAGCGCAACCTCGATCGATTCGACCGCGTCTTCGGCCATGTGTTCAAAGGCCTCGAAAGCCCCGGCGATGCGCTGATCGCAGAGATCCCGGAGGAGTGGCTGCGCAAGCTTGCAGAGAAGCACCTCACCGAGGATGAGAAGAAGCTGGTGAAGTCGCTGGGCGGCCTCGACAGGATTCTCGAGGAGCTGAAGAAGCGCCTCGAGGAGCAGAAGGGCCGCCATCAGGGCGGCAGCAAATGGGTCGGCACCGCCGGAACCTCGCCCTTCGGCGCTTACGGCTACAACCCGGCGGGCGTCAGGATCGGGCAGGACAAGAACCGAAACAACTCAGCCGTGAAAGTCTGGGACAAGCGCGAGTTCAAGGACCTTGACGACACGGTGGAGCTCGGCACCCGCAACATCAAGGTGGCGCTCAGGCGCCTGCGCAAGTTCGCGCGCGAGGGCGCGGCGGAGGAGCTGGACCTCCCCGACACCATCCGCTCCACCGCGCGGCAAGGCTGGCTCGACGTGAAGCTGGTGCCGGAGCGGCGCAACACGGTGAAGGTGCTGATCTTCTTCGATGTCGGCGGATCGATGGACCCGCACATCCGCGTCTGCGAGGAACTGTTCTCGGCAGCGCGTGCCGAGTTCAAGCACCTCGAGTATTTCTACTTCCACAACTGCGTCTATGAGGGCGTTTGGCAGAACAACCGCCGCCGCACCACCGAACGCCTCGACACCTGGAAGCTGCTCCACACCTACCCACACGACTACAAGGTGATCTTCGTCGGCGATGCCTCCATGAGCCCCTTCGAGCTCACCCATGAGGGCGGCTCGGTCAAGCACTGGAACGAGGAGCCAGGCCTTGTCTGGCTGCAGCGGATCGCGGCGACCTACCCCAGGGCCGTGTGGCTCAACCCGGCCCAGGAGAAGTACTGGAGCTATTCGCCGTCGATCAGCCTGGTCTCCCGCACCTTCGAGGGCCGCATGTTCCCGTTGACGCTCGACGGCATCGACCGCGCCATGCGCGAACTGGTGCGTTAGACTATCTCCCGTCGTATTCCGTGGGATTCATCTTGCCGGGCGACGGAAGCGGCGCGGCCGGACGTCTTGAGTGCATCGGACAAACACGGAGTATGACGATGCAAACACGTTCAAAGCTTCTTCTCGCCGGCGGTGCCGCAGCCTTGTTGGCGCTCGGCGGTCTTGCCGGCCTTGCCCAGGCTGACATGCAAGGCGGAATGGGTGGCGGAATGGGTGAGGGCCACGGCGGCGGCATGATGGGCCAGCAGCTGATGGAGCGCTACGACGCCGACAAGGACGGCAAGGTCACCCAGCAGGAAATCGACAAGAACCGCGCCGACTGGCTGGCAGAGGCTGATGCCGACAATAACGGCAGCCTGTCTCTCGACGAGTTCAAGGAGCTGTGGCTCAAGGCCCGCAGCGAGATGATGGTGCGGGAGTTCCAGTTCTTCGACCGTGACGGCAATGGCCTGATGACGATCGAGGAATATCAGGGTCCGATGTCAGACATGGTCGCCGAACGCGACCGCAATGCGGATGGCGCCCTCGGCAAGGACGATCGCCCGGCGAAGGGCGAAGGCCGCCGCGGGCGTCATGGTCGTGGCGAGCACGGCAACGGCCAAGGCATGGGTGAAGGCATGGGCCAGGGCATGGGTCAGGGAATGGGCCAGGGCCACGGCATGGGCCAGGGCAAGGGCAACGGTCCCTGCATGACGGGTGATGACGGCGATGAAGCCGAAGCGCCAGCAGAGACGCCGCCGGCGGACGCTCCCGCCACGCCCTGATCGGACACAAGCGGCCCGGAGCCACAGACTCCGGGTCTTTTCTTTTTCATGCTTTCCCGCCATCAAGAGGGCATGGACCCGCTTGACGCACACTCGCTCGCAACGGCTTTCACGCCCCTCGCCGGCCTCGCCGGCGGCATTCTGATTGGCCTTTCCGCCATCCTGCTGATGGGCGGGCTTGGCCGTGTGGCAGGAGTTTCCGGCATTTTTGGCGCCCTGCTGGGGCGCTGGAGGCCTGACAACGCCTGGCGCGCCCTGTTCATCCTCGGCCTGCTGGCGGGAACCATCCTCACCTCGCTTCTCGGTGGCTTTGATTCGAACAGCATGGCCTTCCCCGGCAATCCGATGACCACGGTGGTGGGCGGACTGCTCGTGGGGCTTGGCACCACGCTGGGCGCGGGCTGCACCTCGGGCCACGGCATCTGCGGCATCGCGCGATTGTCCATGCGCAGCATCGTCTCGACGGGGGTGTTCATGTTCTTCGCGGTGGCCACCGTCTACCTGATGCGCCACGTGATCGGAGCCTCGTGATGGACAAGCTCACGGCACTGCTCGCAGGCCTGCTCTTCGGCGCCGGCATCACCGTCTCGGGCATGGTGAACCCGATGAAGGTGCAGAACTTCCTCGATCTCTCCGGCGACTGGGACCCGACGCTGCTGTTCGTCATGGCAGCGGCGCTGGCCGTCACCTATGCGGGTTACCAACTGGTGCTGAAGGCCCCACGCCCGCGCTTCGCGCTGGCCTTCATCCTGCCCTCGCTGCAAGGCATCGACGAGCGGCTGATCGGCGGCGCCGTGGTGTTCGGGCTTGGCTGGGGCCTCACGGGCTTCTGCCCGGGCCCCGCCGTCGCATCGCTGGTCTTCGGCTATTGGCCGTCGGCGCTGTTCGTGCTGTCCATGGCTGCGGGCATGGCAATCGCCAGCCACCTGTTTTTGGGCACCGACGAGTCTCCGTCCGACGGCTAGGCCTTCTTCACCGGGCAGGTGCTGACGCCGAGGATCGAGTAGAGCGGGCAGTTACCGACCAGCGCGGTGAGCAGCGGCACGACGCCGATCCAGCCGATCCAGTTATAGCCCGTTGCAGGTCCAAGCAGCGCATACCATAGCAGCGCGAGGCCGATGATGATGCGCAACCCGCGGTCGATGCCGCCCATGTTCGTAGTCATGCAAGTCTCCCTCGCCCGGTGCGGCCAGTCCACACCCCTAAATTACTTATATCAGATTCGCTGATACTTACGCATCAATTCCATAAGCTCTCCAGGCGGCAACGCCACCGCGGTGTTGCCGTCACGGCCGGTCATCGTTTCCGCCATCAGCATCGCATCGATCACCGCCTCCTCGGTGGCCTCCACCGTGGCCATGAACAGCTGGTCGATGTCGCCATTGCCCAGCGCCGCCATGTGGGTGAGGCCGCCGCGTGCCGAGAACGCCTCTTCATTGGCCGTCGAGAAGGCGAGGAAGATGTCACCCGATGAATTGTTCCCCACCGTGCCGGTGCGGGCGAGGCCGAGCGGCACGCGCCGCGCAATGCGCTTCAGCTGGTGCGCCAGCAGCGGTGCATCGGTGGCGACGATGGCAATCACCGAGCCCTGCTCCTTGCCGCGCAGCTTGCCCTCGAGAAGATGGCGCCCCACCGGCACGCCCAGCACCGTGAAGTCCTCCCGCCGCCCGAAGTTCGACTGCACGAAGACGCCAAGCGTGTAGCGCTGGCCCGCGATCTCGACGACGCGCGAGGCCGAGCCATTGCCGGACTTGAAGTCATAGGTCAGCATGCCGGTGCCGCCGCCCACGCTGCCCATGGCGACCGGGCCCGGGCCCGCGGAGTCCAGCGCCGCCACCGTGTGCTCCGCCGTCACGTGGAATCCGTTAATGTCGTTCAGGTCGCCGTCATAGGTCTCGGCCGCAACCGGCAGGCCCCAGTCCTGCCCCGTGCCGACGCCGCGCCCGACCAGCCAGCGGATGGTCGCATCGCGGGTGACGCCGCAGGAGTGCGTATTGGTGATGGTGATGGGCGTCTGCAACTCGCCCGATTCCTCGATCCACACCACGCCGGTCATCTCGCCATTGCCGTTGAGGGAGTAATATCCGGCCGCACAGGGCACATGCGCCTTTGCCTTGCCGCGCGGCAGGATGGCGGTGACGCCGGTGCGCACCGGGCCGTGCCCCACCCGCAAGGGCCCCTCGCCCGAGATCAGCGTCACCTGCCCCACCTCGACACCCGCCACGTCGGTAATGGCGTTCCACCGCCCCGGCGTTCCGGGAAATGGCAGGCCAAGCTCCCGGCCTCGCACTCGCTCGCTCACTGGCTTTTCCTTCCCTTCGTCAAAATCTCGACAAACCTAGCAAATTTCCTTGCGGCGTCGAAGCCCAGCCTCTTTAAGTCGTGGCCTGACGAGGGGAGACGCAATGTCCGGACAGCAGCACGCCCATAATCCGCGGTGGACCATGGTCTTTCCGGTGCTGGCGGCAGCGCTGGTGCTGGCCTATTTCGCGGGCCTGCTCCCACATGACAATGCGCTGCTTTTCGCGGTCGAAGGGGTGTTCCTGCTGGGTGCGGTGTTCTCGGCCGTGCATCATGCCGAGGTGGTGGGCAACCGGGTGGGAGAGCCCTTCGGCTCCATCATCCTCGCCGTCTCCGTCACCGTCATCGAGGTGGGCCTCATCGTGGCCCTGATGCTGGCCGCCGATGACGGCGGCCCGACCATCGCACGCGATACCGTCTATTCCGCCGTGATGCTGGTGCTCACCGGGCTGATCGGCCTGTCCCTGGTTCTGGGCGGCCACAAGCACTACGAGCAGACCATCAAGGTGGCGGGCACATCATCCTACCTCGCGGTGCTCGGCACGCTGGCCGTGATCGCGCTGATCCTGCCCAACTTCACCACCTCAACGGCAGGCCCCACCTACAGCGCGGCCCAGCTCACCGCGGCGGCCCTCGTCTCGATCATGCTCTATGGCGCCTTCATGTTCGTGCAGACGGTGCGCCACCGCGACTACTTCCTCGCCGCCGCCGATGATGAGCCCGATGCCGAGAACCTTGACCCGCCAACCCGCCAGCAGGCCCGGGTGAGCCTCGCCTTCCTGCTGCTCTCGCTGGCCGGCGTGGTGATGCTCGCCAAGATGCTGGCGCCTGCCCTCGACGAGATGATCGAGTTGGCCGGTCTGCCCCAGTCCTTCACCGGCGTCGTCATCGCCGCCCTCGTGCTGGCGCCCGAAAGCATCGCCGCCGTCAGGGCCTCGCTTGCCAACCGGCCGCAGACCGCCATCAACCTGGCCCTTGGTTCGGCACTGGCCTCCATCGCCCTCACCATCCCGGTCATCACGCTCCTGGGCGCGGTCGACAACGTACAGCTCGCACTCGGCGTGCCGCCCGCCAAGGTCGTGCTGCTATCGCTGGCGCTGTTCGTCAGCGCCATCACACTGCTGCCCGGCCGCACCACCGTGCTGCAAGGCTATGTGCATCTCGGGCTGTTCATCATGTTCATCGTCATCGCCGCCGTGCCGTAAGGCAGCAAGCGGTCAGATTGGGCTTCACATGATGGCGCGCCTGCCCCACACTGCGCCGCAAGGGGGTGGGGCCGCATGGCGACAGAGGCTGCGTTCTACTACAAGGAATTCCTGATCGTCCTCGGCGTGGCGGGCCTTGCCGTGCCGCTGTTCCTCAGGCTGGGCGTCAACGCCGTCGTGGCCTTCCTGGTGATGGGCGTGCTGCTCAGCCAGGACGTGCTGGGCAACCTCGTCCATGCCGTGCCCGTGCTGCAGAGCCTCAACATTTCCAATCCCGAAAACCTCAGCCACATCGCCGAGCTGGGCGTGGTCTTCCTGCTTTTCCTGATCGGCATCGAACTGTCCTTCGAGCGCCTCAACACCATGCGGCGCCTGGTCTTCGGCCTCGGCGGTCTGCAGGTGGTGCTGAGCCTCACGGCCATCGCAGGCGCGGCAATGGCGCTGGGCTTCGACATGCGCGCGGCACTGGTGGTGGGTGCGGCGCTGTCGCTGTCCTCGACCGCAATCGTGGTGCAGCTCCTCTCCGACAGCAAGCGGCTGGGCTCACAGACCGGGCGCACCAGCTTCGCCATCCTGCTGCTGCAGGACCTGGCTGTCATCCCCTTGCTACTGCTGGTGCCGATCCTTGGCCAGCGCATGGAGGGCAATGTCTTTGTCAGCATTCTCATCGCGCTGGGGCAAGCCGGACTGGCCGTGGCACTGATCGTGGGCGTCGGGCGCTACCTGCTCCGCCCCTTGCTGCGGCTGGTGGCGCGCACCGGCAGCTCCGACCTGTTCATGGCCGCCACCCTGCTGATTGCCGTCGGCGCCGCAGCCGCCGCGAACCTCGCCGGCATTTCCATGACGCTGGGCGCCTTCATCGCCGGGCTGATGCTGGCCGAAACCGAATACCGCCGCGCCATCGAGGCCGTGGTCGAGCCCTTCAAGGGCTTGCTGCTCGGCACCTTCTTCCTCGTGGTGGGGCTCAAGCTCGACCTCGACACGCTGTTCCGCGAGCCCGCCTTCACGCTCGGCGTGGCGGTGGCCCTCGTGCTGCTCAAGGGTGTGATCGTCTATGGGCTGGCGCGGCTGTTCCGCGTCAACCGGGGCGCGGCACTCGAGTCGGCCATGCTGCTCGGGCCCTGCGGCGAGTTCGGCTTCGTCATTGCCGGCGCCGCACTGGCGGCAGGCCTCATCGATGACCCCACCTCGCGCAACATCATGCTGGTGGTGACGCTGACCATGATCGCCATTCCCTTCCTGGCGAAGATTGGCGCAGCACTTACCCGTTCGCTGCGCCAGCGCGCCGCCGTGGCGGCAGTGAACACCGTGCCGCCGGAGGACAACGAGCCGCGCGTCATCATCGCCGGCTTCGGCCGCGTCGGCCACCTCATCGCCTCGATGCTGGAGGAGCACAAGATCCCCTACCTCGCGATCGATGCCGATGCCGACCTGGTCTCGCGCGAGGGCAAGACCAGCGGCAAGGTCTATTACGGCGATGCCACCAACGCCGAGTTCCTGAAGCGCTGCGGCCTGGCCGAGGCCCGCGCCCTGGCCGTGACCATGGACAATCCGGTGCGCGTCGACGAAGTGGTGCGCGCCGCCCGCGCGCTGCGCGGCGACCTCAAGATCATCGCCCGTGCCCGCGACGAGCGCCACGCCCAGCGCCTCTATGCCTGGGGCGTCACCGAGGCGGTGCCCGAGACGATCGAATCCAGCCTGCAGCTGGGCGAGGCGCTGCTGGTGGAGGCTGGCGTCCCCATGGGCCTTGCCATCGCCTCGGTGCATGAGCGCCGTCACGGCTTCCGCAAGCTTCTCGGCCGTCCCAACCGGCAGGAAGAGCTGGAACTGGCGAGAAAGCGTCTGCGCCGCGAAAAATCTGGGAACTAGACCTCGTGGCGCTGGTTGCGCCAGCGGTTGATGACCCGCCCCACCATCGCCGGGTCATGATCGTCCTCTCTCCACGAGGCCGTGAAGTTGGGATCGTTCGAACTCGGCCGCCGCCCTTCTTCGAGGAAGTCGATGGCCACGCGCACCGGCATTGGAACCGCTTCGCCGAACACGATGCATTCACGGTTGCGCAGAGACGAGATGCCGCTCACCACGCCTTGCGCCCAGTCGGGAACAGCACTCTTGATGAAGTCCTGGTCGCGCTCGGTGGTCAGCCGCAGGACGAACAGCGAGCCGCACTGCGACAGCACCGCCTCCGACAGATCGGACGGCCGTTGCGAGATCAGCCCCAGCGAGATGCCGTGCTTGCGGCCCTCCTTGGCGATGCGCTCGAAATTGCGCTGCGCCGCGGACTTCACGTTGCCGTCCTCGCGCGGCAGGTAGCGCTGGGCTTCTTCGCACACCAGCAGGATGGGAACGCTCGGCTCCTCGCGCGACCAGATGGAATAGTCGAACACCAGCCGCGAAATCATCGACACCACAACGTTGACGATCTCCGAGGGCATGCCCGATACGTCGACGATGGTCAGCGGCTTCGACTGGGTGGGAATGCGCAGGAGCTTCGACAGCAGATCGCCCATCGAATCCGATGACATCAGGCTGTTGCCGAACATGAAGGCATAGCGCGGGTCGCGCCACATCTCTTCCATCTTGAGCTTGAGACGGATGTAGCGCGAGGGGTCTGATGATTTTTCAAGCCGCCCGGCCTCGAGTTCGAGCTCCTCCAGCAGGTCGCTGATGAAATAGGGCACAGGGCTGTCCGCCGTCACCCGCTCGATGTCGATGTTGAGGTAGTTCTTCTGGCGCACATGGAGCAGGCACTTGCCGAGGATGTCGCGGTCGCGGTCGCGCGAGGATCCCGCGCTGGTGAGGAAGGCCTCGGCATGCTCTTCGAAGTTCATCAGCCAGAACGGCAGCTTCAGCGTATCGACGCCAAGGCGGATGCTGTTCTCCTTGAAGGCAGCGGCATATTCGCCGTGCGGGTCGATCAGCACCACATGGCCGTGCGGAGCTGCTTCGAGGATCTTGTGCAGGAGTGCCGCGACGGTGGTGGACTTGCCGACGCCGGTCGAGCCCAGCACCGCGAAGTGCTTGCCAAGCAGTGCATCGAGATTGAGCGACGCCTTGATGTCGGGCGTGGCATGGATATCGCCGAGCGTGATGGTGGTGGTGTTCTCGAGGTGGAACACCTTGGCCCAGTCGGCCGACGTGGTCGGGTAGACCCGGTCGCCAGGGAAAGGATACTGGGTGACGCCACGGCGGAAATCCAACACCTGGCCCGCCTCCGAAAGCGAACCCTCACCGACCAGGCTCACCTCCGCGTCCAGATGCTCGTCATGGCTGCCCGACGTGAATACCCGTTCGACCGATGCAAAGACAATGTTGCGGCCCACAGCGATCCTGATCATCGCGCCGATGCCGATGCTGGCCGCGACATTGGTGCCTGCCGTGCCCGGCGCATCGAGGCGCACCATTGCCACCGCACCCGTCACCGCAATGATTTTTCCAAGCAAGAGATCAGTCGTCACCGGTACCTGCCGTTGCCAAGCCTACACTGCACAGTGCAGATACCCAACACCACACCAAGTCAACCGGGCTGACAAGCATAAGCCCAGCCAGCGTTAACGCCGCCGCTTGCCGGTTTGGCGCGAGCGGCAACCCCCGCGTTCAGCGCCGGTCAGGAGACGCCGAGCTTCTTCTGCAGATTGGAGCTGGAGGTCGTGTACTGGAACATCAGCCGCTCGCCGGGGTTCTTCAGCTTGAAAACCTTCTGCGCCATCAGCGCGGCCTCGTGGAAACCGGAGAGGATCAGCTTCAGCTTGCCGGGATAGGTGTTGATGTCACCGATGGCAAAGATGCCCTCGACGGAGGTCTCGAACTTTTCCGTGTCCACCGGGATCAGGTTCTCATGAAGGTTGAGGCCCCATTCGGCCACCGGACCCAGCTTCATGGTGAGCCCGAAGAACGGCAGCATGGCATTGCAGGCCACGTCGAAACTCTGCCCGTCATTGCCCTTGATCGTGGCGGCGGAGAGAACGCCGTCCGCGCCCTTGAGCCCGGTCACCTGGCCGAGCTTGAACGACATCTTCCCGTCCTCGACCAGCTCGCGCATCTTCTTCACCGAGTCGGGTGCGGCACGGAATTCGTCGCGCCGGTGCAGCAGCGTCAGGCTCTTCGCGATGGGCTGCAGGTTGATCGTCCAGTCGAGGGCCGAGTCGCCGCCGCCGACGATCAACACGTCCTTGCCGCGCAGGGCTTCCATCTTCTTCACCGAGTAGAAGACGGAGGCGTTCTCATAGGCGTCGATGCCTGGGATTGGCGGCTTCTTGGGCTGGAACGAACCACCACCCGCCGCGATCACCACCACCTTCGAACGGAACTTGAGGCCGCCGTCGGTCTCGACCTCGAAATCGGCGTCGCCGAGTTTCTTCACGGCCGTGACCATGTGGTTGTAGTGGAACTCCGGGTGGAACGGCTTGATCTGCTCGAGGAGGCGGGAGGTCAGTTCCGCGCCCGTCACCACCGGCAGGGCCGGAATGTCGTAGATCGGCTTTTCAGGATAGAGCTCGGCGCATTGCCCGCCCGGCCGGTCGAGGATGTCGATCACGTGGCAGCGAATGTCGAGCAGGCCCAGCTCGAACACGGCGAAGAGGCCGCAGGGGCCTGCACCGATGATGACGGCATCCGTGGTGATCACATCCGACATGGGCTTGCCTTCCTCAGAACTGCTTCTCGGGAACCTTCACGCGCAGGCCGTCCAGCGCGTCCGACACCTTGATCTGGCAGGAGAGGCGGGAATTGTCGCGAACGTCGAAGGCGAAATCCAGCATGTCCTCTTCCATCGGGTTGCGGGCACCCACCTTCTCCACCCAGTCGGGCTCGATGTAGACGTGGCAGGTGGCGCAGGCGCAGGCGCCGCCGCAATCGGCGTCGATGCCGGCCACCATGTTCTTGACGGCCGTTTCCATGACCGACATGCCGGGAAGCCCGTCAACCGTCTGTTCGGTGCCGTTGTGCTGGATGAAAGTGATCTTGGCCATGGGATATCCACAAAGAAGCGTTCTTTTTTTCGAACGGGGTTCTAGGGGAACATCCGGCCGAACACAACTGCGGGCGCGTCGGATTTAGGCGGCCGGGAAGGCTTGGCACGCCGCCTCGCGGAATTCCGCCGCCGCCGCCCTCAGCCCCTGCAGGCGCAACAGGCGCAGCTGTGGGTCGCCCGGAAAGGCCAGCACTTCGAGGCAGGCAGCCAGGTTTTGCAACTTTTGCGCGCCAACTGCGGAGCAAGACCCTTTTAGCGTATGTGTGGCAAATTTCCAGTCGGCCGCCGTGGCGGCGTGGTCCAGAAGCTGCAGCGTGGCCGGAAGCTGGGCCAGGAAAAGCCCCAGGACCTCGGCTGCAAGCCTCTGATCATGCATGGTATTATGCTCAAGTCCGAGGCGGTCGAACACCGCGCTGTCAGGACTGGGCTTCAGCTTCGCATTGGCCATCCACGTGAACTCCCACACACCCCCGCGCACAGCCTACGCGCCCAGACCTGAGCAGTTGGTAAAGGGAATGCGTGGACACCGCAGTTTCCACAAATTTTTCATTGCCTTCGGTGTCTTTAACCAATTTTTAAATAATCGTGCGCGGTGGCCCGATGGCGGGTTCAACCGGCCCATCCGATGGGCTATGGTAAAGATTACGAAACCGCGTCCGGGCGAGACCGGTCTCCGCACCGGACACAAAAAAGCCGGGCGGGGGCATCATCGCCTCGGGCGGAGCAAGGCGGCACCCCGCGAGGGGCTGCATGTTTGTAATTGTGCGGGAAATGACACATGGCCAACACGACCGACACGCGCCGTTCTGACCGTCGCCAGGACGAAGCCTCAAGGCGCGACACGCCGCGGCTGTCGGCTGAGCCGGCCCCGGTGAAGGGCCGCCCCGCCAACGAGAACGACCCCGGCACCGCCATGCTGCTGGCCAAGATGCGCCGCCGCCCGTCTTTCACGCCCTATGCGCTGGTCTCCGTCATCCTGACCGCCCTGTGGTCGGGCGGCTGGTTCTTCGTCAATTCCAGCGCGCTCGCCAGCAATGTGCCGGCCGCCAGCCTGCTGCAGGCGCTGGCCCTGTTGCTCGTGCCCGTCGCCGTCATCTGGATCGGCGCCCTCACCCTGTGGCGCGCTGCCGACATGCGCCAGGTGTCGGAAGCCCTGTTCCAGTCCGCCATGCGCCTTGTCCGCCCCCAGGACATCGCCACCGAAGGCCTGACCACCATCGCCCAGGCCGTACGCTCCGAGGTCGACCTTCTCGTCGGCGGCGTCGAGCACGCGGTGCAGCGCGCTGCGGTGCTGGAGGAAATCGTCCACAAGGAAATCGCTGCCATCGAGCGCGCCTTCGGCGGCAACGAGGAGCGCATCCGCAATCTCGTCGCCGGCATCGAAAACCAGCGCTCGGCGCTGCACCAGGCGGCGCTGCTCATCAGCAACGACACCAACCCGCTGATCACCCGCCTCGAAAACAATACCAAGAACCTCGATGGCATCATGATTGCTGCGCAGGACACGCTGGGGCGCCTCGAGGGCGGCCTGCGTGACGTGTCCGGCTCGATCATCCGCGCCGTCGACGACATGACCGACCGCGCGTCGGCAGCGGGCTCCGAGATGAGCATGCAGACGACCCACATGGAGGACGTCTCCACCCAGATGCTGGGCCAGCTGCGCGACTTCTCGCTGCAGGTCGGCTCGCACATCGACCAGATGAAGATGGCCTATTCCTCGCTCAATTCGGAGACGGTGGATTTCGGCCGCACCGTGCAGGACATGGAATCGAACATGGCCAGCCTGGTGCGCAACGCGGTCGATTCGCTTGCCGCCGTGCACGAGGACATCTCGCGCGTCATCGAGCGCTCGAGCATCACCTCCGCCGACCAGATCCGCCAGCAGGTGGCCGACCTCGCCGACGTGGTGCAGACCACCGGCAGCAACCTGGGCTTCCACCTGAAGACCATCTCCGATGACGTGACCGGCAACCTCGAGCGGGTCAGCATCGACACCTCGCAGCTCCTCGAGCAGAGCCGCACCATGGTCACGCAGGGCATGCAGTCGGTCGCCTCCGACTATATCGACCGCGTTGCCCAGTCGCGCGCCGAGCTCATCAACTACCTCGACCAGTCGGCAGCCGGTGTTGCCGCCGCGGTCGACGAGGCCACCGACAGTGTGACCGGCCGCCTCAACGCGGCGGGCAGCCAGTTCCTGGTCGGCCTCGACCACACCTCCTCGGCCCTGCTCGAGGAGCTTGGCTCCATGAGCACCGGCGTTTCCGGTCGCATCGAGCAGACGACGGGCCGCCTGATCGACGAGATCGGCAACCGCGCCGACACCATCATCACCCGTCTCGACGATTCGGCTGGCGGCGTCTTCGCCCGGCTCGACGAGCAGGCCGGCCTCATCTCGACGCGCGTCGAGGAAACCGCCACACGCCTGCTCTACACCATCGAGGATCGCACCGCCGCTGCCGCCGCGCGCGTCGGCGAGGCCTCAAGCCAGGTGCTGGCCGCGCTCGACCAGCAGAACATCGATTCCGCCGACCGCGTCACCGAGTCGGCAGCGCGCGTCGAAATGGCCATCGCCCGCGCCACCGACGAGTTCACCGCGCGCATCGGCGCCACGCAGGACGACGTGGTGACCCGCGTCGACGACGCCGTATCCGCCGCCCTCGCCCGCATCGACGACACATCGACGGAACTGCGCGCCCTGATGAGCCAGACCAGCGGCGACGTCCTCGGCCAGCTTGACGGCCGCACGCGCGAAATGCTGGACCAGCTCGACACCATCCTCGGCACCGCCAACAGCCGCCTGGCCGAAGCATCCACGACATTCCATGCCGTCATCAGCCAGACCAGCGACCGGCTGGAAGACCGCATGGGCGTATCCGGCGAGGCGCTCAACGCTCTCATGGCGACGGCGGTGGAAACCGCGCGCTCGCGCATCGACGAGGCCTCCGGCCTGTTCCACGACATCGTCGAGCAGGTGACCGGCAACATCGAGCAGCGCCTCGGCACCTCCACCACACTGATCGAGGACCAGGTGTCACGCGCCATCGCCGTGGCCTCGGGCCGCCTCGACGACACCACCCGCATGTTCCAGCAACTGATCGGCGGGGCCTCGGAAGAGATCGAGCGCCGCGTGGACGGCGCCGCCGAGCGCTTCTACGGCCAGATCGAAACCTCGGTCAGCGCCGCCACCGGCTCGCTCGACCAGGCCAACAAGACCTTCCAGGACGTCATCACGGGCACCGCCGGCAGCGTGGTGAGCCAGATCGGCACCGCCACGCGCGAAATCGTCGGCTCCGTCGAAGTCACGGTCAACGAGGCCTTCGGCCGCTTCGAGAATTCCGCCACATCCTTCCAGGCGCTCATCGCCGGTTCGGCTGACGATCTCGAGCAGAAGGTCGACGGCGCGGCTGAACGCCTCTACGTGCGCGTCGCCGAGACCGCCGAGCAGGTGGCGGTCCGCCTTGATGATGTCAACGATCGCGTCAACGCGCGTCTTGACGAAACCTCGGGCAGCCTCACCGCGAAGCTCGACACCGTGTCGCGCAGCGTCAACGACCTCATGGGCGCAACCAGCAGCACCATCGTGTCCCACCTCAAGGACACTGCCGACATCGTCAACCGCGAAATGGCCGAATCCGGCGTGGCGCTGGCCGAGCGCATCGAGAATTCGGGCGGCCAGGTTACCGACAAGCTCATCACCGTGTCGGACAGCTTCACTCATAACCTGGCGCGGGCCCGCGAGGACCTGCTGACCATGATCACCACCTCCTCGGAGGACGTGACGCGGCGGTTGGCCGACACCACCATGCAGCTCTACAGCAAGCTCGACGGCACCACGAGTTCGATGACCGGGCAGCTGGAGACCACCGCAACCAATCTCTACACCAGGCTCGACCAGGTCTCCGCCCACATGTCGGGCGAGCTCGAGAACACCGCCCAGCGCATCACCGACTACATCAGCACCTCGGCTGGCGATGCCGTCACCAAGGTGGCCTCCGTCACCGACCGGCTCACCACGCAGCTCGACGCCTCCTCGCAGCAGCTGGGCCAGCTCATCGACCACACATCGGAACGCCTCGGCAGCCAGTTGGACCAGGCAGCGGCCGATCTCTCCAGCCTGTTCGGCAACTCGACTGAAACACTCACCACGCGCCTCGACGAGACCTTCTCCAATCTCTCGGAAATCTTCACCACCAACACCGAAATGCTCAACGGCCAGCTGGAAGACACCTCGCTCAAGCTGTCGGACCTGTTCACCACCAACACCAGCAAGCTCAGCGGCGAGCTGGGCCAGACATCGAACCGGCTGTCGAGCCTGTTCTCGGTCAACGCCGAGCGCCTCAGCGAGACGCTGGACACCACCTGGAACAGCTTCTCGGGCCTCTTCAACGACAAGACCCAGGCCCTCACCGAGCAGCTTGACCGCACCTCGGCGGAACTCAACGAACTGTTCATCACCAACACCCGCATGATGGCGCAGCAGATCGACAAGACCGCCACCGAGATGACCGACAGCTTCTCCGAGACGGCGGTGCGCGTTACCCAGCAGGTGAGCGACGTCAACCGCGTCATGGCGCAGCGCCTGGGCGATGCCTCATCCGAGGTCACCTCGCAGCTCGATACCGCCGGCACCTCCATGCTGGCGCGCATCGAGAAGACGGCGGAAGTGCTCCGCCAGCGCTTCGACAATTCCACCGGCATGCTGGAGCGCGTCACCGACGAGCTCAACACCAAGCTGGAAGGCACGGGCCTGCGCTTCGCCGACATCCTCGACCAGGCCTCGGGCGCCATCCTCGCCGACCTCGGCAAGGCCAGCCAGACCCTGTCGCAGGAGCTCACCTCCACCACGGAGCAGGTCTCCAGCCGCCTGGCGGAGGATTCGAGCCAGCTCTCGTCCCGCGTCGAGCAGGCCGCACGCGACCTCGAGCAGATTTCGGTCAACACCGCGATGAAGCTGGAGGACGCCAACCGCAAGTTCGCCAAGCACGTGGAAACAGCCACCTCCTTCCTCGCCGAGCAGTTGGCCAGCGCGGCCGGCAGCATGGACGAGCGCCTCGACACTGTGTCGAGCGACCTCACGGGGCGCCTCGAGTCGACGTCGAACCGCGTGTCCGAGCGCCTCGACGACGCCACCGCGCTGGTGCAGCGCTCGATCGAGCGCTTCAACACCGAGATGGAGCACGTGCTCGCCGACCGCCGGCAGGCGCTCGACAACCTCGTGTCGGATGCCGCCAAGCAGGCCAGCGAGATCGACCAGGTGATGGGCGGCTACATGACCCTCATCGAAAACTCTCTCGCCGCATCGGAAGCCAAGGCACGCGAGATCAGCGGCATCGTTCTCGAGCAGTCGGCCCTGGCCACGCGCAACCTCGAGAAGGAAATCGAGAAGCTGGAGGAATCCTCCGGCGGCCAGATCACCCAGGCGGTGCGCGTGCTGCGCGACCAGCACGAGCGCGCCATGGCGGCGATGAACGAGATGCTGTCCTCCACCGCCACCGACTTCCAGCAGACCGCGCAGGACATGCGCCTCACCGCCCAGCAGGTGGTCAAGGACATCGACGCGGCGCGTGGCGAGCTGATGCGCGCGCTGACTGAACTGCCCGAGGAAACCCGCTCCAACGCCGATGCCATGCGCCGCGTGGTGGCCGACCAGATCGGCGCGCTCGCGGCCCTGGCGGACGTGGTGAAGCGCCAGGCCGGCGCGCAGGACGCGTCCGGTCCCGGCGCCACGACGAGCCGCGGCAAGTCGCCGACGAAGAACTGACGCGCGCCGGGGGCGGCCGCCATGCGGCTCACCATTGCCGAGGAGCGTTGGCCGATCGCCGGCAGCTTCACCATTTCGCGCGGCAGCAAGACCGAAGCCCATGTGGTGACGGTAACGCTTGAGGATGGCGGCCACACGGGCCGCGGCGAATGCGTGCCCTACCCGCGTTACGAGGAAACCGTGCCACAGGTGACTGCGGCACTGCAGGCTGCCCGCAGCCGCATCGAAGCCGGCATCACGCCTGACGCGATCGCTTCCGTCCTCGCGCCACACGCCGCGCGCAACGCGCTCGACTGCGCCCTGTGGGACCTTGCGGCCAAGAAGGCCGGCAAGCCCGTCTGGCAGCTTGCGGGCTTGGCCGAACCGAAGCCCGCCGTGACAGCCTATACACTGAGCCTCAACACGCCGGAGGCCATGGGCGAGGCCGCCGCGAAGGCCTCGGGCCGTCCGCTCCTCAAGCTGAAACTTGGCCGCGAGGGCGACGTCGAACGGCTGAAGCACATCCGCCGCAACGCGCCGCACAGCCGGCTGATCGTCGATGCCAACGAAGGCTGGACGGCGGACAATCTGGCGGCAATGCTTGCCGCCTGCGCCGATGCGGGCGTCGAACTCGTCGAGCAGCCGCTGCCCGCAGGCAATGACGAGGCGCTGCGTGCCGTCTCCCGCGCCGTCACCGTCTGCGCCGACGAGTCAGCCCATGGCCGCGACTCGCTGGACCAACTGGTCGGCAAGTATGACGCAATCAACATCAAGCTCGACAAGACGGGCGGCCTCACGCCCGCCATCGCGCTGGCGCGTGCAGCACGTGAGCGCGACCTGCGCATCATGGTGGGTTGCATGCTGGCAACGTCACTCGCCATGGCGCCCGCCTTCCTGCTCACGCCCTTTGCCGAGGTAATCGACCTCGACGGTCCACTGCTGCTGAAGGAGGATCGCAGCCCGGCGATCCGCTTCGACGGCAGCCTCATGCACCCGGCGCCGGCAGACCTTTGGGGTTGAGAGCAAGGAGCAGCATGGCCAGACCGCAGGCCAGCGCCGAGATCACCGCCATCACGAGGAAGGCAGCCCCGCCCAGCCCGGCATAAAGTGCGCCCGAGGCCCACATGGTGCCGGACATCAGCACGCCGCTCGACAGCACCGCATACAGCCCCTGCGCGGAGTTGCGCATGTTGGCGGGCACGCGCTCGCGGATGTAGTGCATGGTGCCGAGGTGGGTGAGCCCGAAGGAACCGGCATGCAGCGTCTGCACCAGGAACAGGATGCCCAGCGGCGGGGCCAGCGCCGTCACCACCCAGCGCAGCGTGGCCAGTGCCGTTCCCAGCATGATGAGCCGCACCGAGCCGAAGCTGCGATAGAAGCGGTTGGAGAAGGCGAACATCAGCACCTCCGCCATCACGCTTGACGCCCACAGCAGGCCGATCACGAATTTCGAGTAGCCAAGGTCCTCGAAATAGACCGAGCCGAAGGCATAGAGAAAGCCATGGCTGGCCTGGCCGAGCCCCGCCGCCAGCATGAAGACGATGAAACTGGCGGCACTCACCAGCGTGATGAGGGAGGCAAGCCTGATCGGCTCCACCCTGCTTGCAACACGCACCGCGCTGTCGGGCGGCAGCAGCAGCGTGACCAGGGCGCCCAGTGCCTGGGCCCCCGCGATGAGCAGGATCACCGAACTGACTGGAACCACCTCCAGCAGCGCGCCCGCTCCCAGGCTCCCCGTGAGGAAGCTCAGCGAGGCCCACAACCGGATGCGGCCATAATCAAGGCCGTAATGGGCGCTGCCCTCGACGGCCAGCGTCTCGGTCAGAGGCACGATGGGGGCGAGCAGTGCGGCGGCCAGCATGCCGGTGAGCAGGATCGGCCAGAACCCCGGCATGAAACCGAGCAGGACATAGGCCGCGGTGGAGCCGAAGGCACAGGCGATGATCACCGACCGGCGGCGCTGCGTGATATCGGCGATGAAGGTGCCGAGCGGAATGGCGAGAATGCGCACCGCCATCATCAGCGCCACCACCAGTGCAACCTGGGAGTCCGGAAGTCCCCTGTCCTTCAGCCACAGCGGCAGGAAGGGCAGCTGGATGCCGCTGCCGAGGAACAGCACGGCATTGAACAGCGATAGCCTGAGGCTGAAATTGCGCGATGGCATGGTTTGCGGGGCACGGGCGGTGTCGGATTCATCGCGTCTAAACCAAAGATTCACCACTCGCCACGATTATGAGGGGCAGTGGTGCCCTGCGGCTGGCGCAGGGGATGGGGCGTGTCATGCCTCGTGAGTGGAGTTGCGTATGCCGCCCAGAGAATTGCCGCCCCGTGTGCGAAGCGCGCCGGCCCGCCTTGATCCTGATGATTTCGACGCCATCCGCGAGGCGGTAATGGAAACCCCGCGTGGTCGCTGGTTCCTCGACGAATTCTCGACGCGTCTGCGCCGGTCGGAGACGTCCAGCCTGCAGGACAGCATGAGGCGGCTCGAAACCGCCATCGCCGCCAACCATGACGAGGTCATGTCCCGCCTCGCCTCGGCGCTCAGGGTCGAGCAGGAGGATGACGAGCCAGCCGCGCTCCAGCCGCCGCCTCGCCCCGAGGCCGAAACGCGCCTCACCGCCCGCCACATGAGATACTTCCGCGCCGACGAGGATGTCTTCGAGCCCGCACCCGAGGCCACCATCGCAGCCGTGCCGCGCCTCCTGGACATGCTGCCGCCGGAGCCCGAGGCCCCGCCGCGCCGCCGCATCGTCATCACCCGCAGAAAGCCAGGTGAACCCTTCGACGTGCCGCTTGCCGATGAACTGTCCAAGGCCTCCTGACGGGCGCTTTCGCCTGCTCTGTCCTCAGCAACCCGATATGTTGAGGTGCGAGCATACGTCACTCCACCTGCTGTCAACCCACAGGCCGACTGAAGTCAAGATACCCAGACCCACAGCGAGAATGACGCCGAGGAGAGCAGTGTATTCGATGAACGCCGCGCCACTGTCATCCGCGTGCAGGTGTTTGAGCAGCTCGCACATATCCTGATCCCCTTGTGAATTCCCACGCTTTGCAACTACCAAGCAGGGGGTGCGGGCTGCAGTGTTGAAACTACGGATTCCAAGGCGTTCTCTTCCGTTAGGCTTAACGGAACGGAGAAGTCCGCCAGGCTGCTTGCCGGGAGTGGTGAGCTGTCATGTCGCAACCGGTCATCGACAGGTGGGCGTGCGCTCAGATCTCGCGGCGCAGAATCCTGGCATAGAGATCCGGATCGCAGTTGCCGCCCGAGGCAATGACGCCGATGGCCTTGCCCTGGGTTTCGATCTTGCCCGACAGCACGGCAGCCAGCGCCACCGCGCCTCCCGGTTCCAGCACCAGCTTCAGCACCTCGAAGGCGAAGCGCACGGCGGCGGCGGCTTCCGCATCACTCACCGCAAGGCCCTCGCCCAGCAGGCGGCTGTTGATCGCGAAGGTCATCTCGCCGGGTGACGGTGACATCAGCGCATCGCAGATCGAGCCCGAAAGCCGGGAGTTCTTCTCGATCGCGCCGCTGCTCAGCGAGCGCGCATAATCATCGAAGCCCGCGGGCTCCACCGAATGCACCCGGGCCTGCGGTTGCAAGGCCTCCATCGCCAGCGCCACGCCGGCGGTGAGCCCGCCGCCGGAGCAGCACACCAGCACCGCGTCGAGCGCCACACCGCGCGCTGCCGCCTCCTCGGCCAGTTCGAGCCCTGCCGTGCCCTGGCCTGCAATGATGTCGGCATGCTCGAAAGGCGGCACCATCACCGCTTGGCGCTCCTTCACGTAGTGCGCGGCAATCGCCTCGCGGGATTCGGTGGCGCGGTCATAGGTCACCACCTCGGCGCCGTATGACCTGGTGTTCTCCTGCTTGATCAGGGGCGTGTCGGCCGGCATCACGATCAGCGCCGGCAGGCCCTTGATCTGGGCTGCCGCCGCAACCCCTTGCGCATGGTTACCGGAGGAATAGGCCACCACCCCGCCCTTGGCCTTTTTGGCGTCGAGCTTCGAGATCATGTTCCACGCACCGCGGAACTTGAACGAGCCGGTGCGCTGCAGACACTCCGCCTTGATCAGCACACGCCCGCCGGTGATGGCATTGAGTTTCAGGGTTTCGATGACGGGTGTCCTGACGGCAAATCCCTCGATGCGCCGAGCCGCTTTCTCGATATCCTTGAATTCCGGCAGCATGTGTCCCCGCAAGTGTCGCTTTCAGCCAAGCATAGCCGAGGCTCCCCGGGATTTGCTAGAACCGGTTGAGCAACCACGGAAAGCCAGCATGACCCGCGATCCCCGCTACGACATCCTCTTCGAGCCCGTCCGCATCGGCCCCGTCACCGCACGCAACCGCTTCTACCAGGTGCCGCACTGCAACGGCATGGGCTACAAGGACCCCTCCGCACTGGCCGCCATGCGCGGCATGAAGGCGGAAGGCGGCTGGGCCGTGGTCTGCACCGAGATGGTGGAAATCCACCACACGGCAGACGTTGCACCTTACGTCGAACTCCGCCTGTGGAGCGACCAGGACATCCCGATGCTCGCCCGCATCGCCGAGAAGGTGCACGAGCACGGCTCACTGGCCGGCATCGAGCTCTGCCATTCGGGCTACACCGCCAACAACCTTTGGAGCCGGGAAGTCCCCATGGGGGTGAGCCCAATGCCCACCGCGAGCTATTTCAACGACCCCATCCAGGCCCGCGGCATGGACAAGGAGGACATCCGCAACCTGCGCCGCGCCCATCGCAAGGCGGCGCTGCGTTCGAAGGAGGCCGGCTTTGACCTCGTCTATGTCTATGCCGGACACGGGCTCGGCATCTTCCAGCACTTCCTGTCGCGCGCCACCAACTTCCGAACCGACGAATATGGCGGCTCGCTGGAAAACCGCGCCCGCCTGCTGCGCGAGGTGATCGAGGATACCAAGGATGCGGTGGGCGACACCTGCGGCGTTCCGGTGCGCATCGCCATGAGCGAGTTCATCGGCTCCGCCGGACTGGAGCCCGCCGAGGTCGAGGATGCCATCGCCATGATGGCGGAACTCCCCGACCTGTGGGACCTGTCGCTCTCCGACTGGTCAAAGGACAGCCAAACCTCGCGCTTCTCGGAAGAGGGCTTCCAGGAGCCCTACATCAAGGGCGTCAAGAAGCTCACGACGAAGCCCGTTGTCGGTGTTGGCCGCTACACCTCGCCCGACACCATGGTGCGCGTGATCAAGCAGGGCATCATGGACATGATCGGTGCTGCGCGTCCGTCAATCGCCGACCCTTATCTGCCCAACAAGATCCGTGACGGCCGGCTCGACGACATCCGCGAATGCATCGGCTGCAATGTCTGCGTCACCCACGACTTCACCATGACGCCGCTCCGCTGCACCCAGAACCCCTCGATGGGCGAGGAGTGGCGGCGCGGCTGGCACCCGGAAACGATCCGCGCGAAGGAGGAGGACAAGCACATCCTCGTCGTTGGCGCAGGCCCTGCGGGCCTCGAAGCCGCGCGCGCATTGGGCCAGCGCGGCTACCGGGTAACGATTGCCGACGAGGCCTCGGAGGCCGGTGGCCGCGTGGCACGCGAGAGCAGGCTTCCCGGTCTTTCGGCCTGGGGCCGGGTGCGTGACTGGCGCCTCCTGCAGATCAACAAGCTGCCCAATGTCTCGCTCTACCTCGAAAGCGAGATGACACCGGAGACGGTGGCCGAACTGGGTGCCGATCACGTTCTCGTCACCACCGGCTCCGAGTGGCTGCGCGACCTGACGGGCCGCCACACCCTCGCCCCCTTCCACCACCCGCAGGGCTGCGACGTGCTGACGCCAGACGACCTGATGGCCGGCCGCAGGCCGAAGGCCAGGGACGTGGTGCTGTTCGACGACGACCACTACTACATGGGCGGCGTGCTGGCCGAATTGCTGGCGCGCGAAGACTATAAGGTCACGCTTGTCACCCCTGCCTCCGTGGCCTCCTCCTTCACCAAGGCCTCGCTGGAGCAGAAGGCCATCCAGGAACGGCTTCTCAAGCACGGCATCAAGATCATCGCCAACCAGGCGGTTGTGGGCATTGGCGCGGGCCATGTCAGCCTTGAATGCGTCTTCACGGGTGAGGGCTCGCCGCTCGCGGCAGACTCGGTCGTGCTGGTCACCGCCCGCCGCCCGGTGGACGGGTTGTGGCAGGCGCTGTCGGCAGCAGGCCTTCCGGCCAGCCGCGCGGGAGACTGCTACGGCCCCGGCACGATTGCCGCGGCGGTCCACGCCGGGCGCCGCTTTGCCGAGGAATTCGGCAGGCCGGAGATCGATTTCCTCGAAATTCCCTTCAAACGCGAGGTCACTGCCCTGAGCTGATCCGAAGGCTGCCGCATTCTCGCCGAACAACGGCGCTAGACAGTGCGCGATTAAGTCGCCATTTACCGGCTTCGCCCAGTGTAAATTTGGCCAATTCAGGGGATTTCATTCCGTGTTGTCGCGTCGCGCCTTCAATCGCAGCCTTCTCGCCATGGGCAGTCTTCTGGCCATGAGCATGACGGCCCTTGCCGAGGAGCCGACCTTCACCAGTTCGCTCACCACGCCGGAACCGGCCAAGGCCAAGCCGGCCAAGAACGCCAAGGCGGGCGGCCTCGCAACCCAGACGGAAATCGTCACGGGCCAGGACCAGGCGCCAATGATCGGTCTCAACGCGCTGTCCGCGATGGAAGGCGCCATCGCCATGTATGAGGAAATCGTGGCGGGCGGCGGCTGGGAAGAGCTTCCCCCGCGCACGCTGAAGAAGGGTGCCAAGGGCGAATCCGTCATCGCGCTGCGCCAGCGGCTGATCCGCGAGAACTACCTGTCCTTCGATTCGCTCTCCTCCGAAACCGCCTCGGCCTATGACCAGGAACTGGCAGACGCGGTGAAGGCCTTCCAGATCAACCACGGCATCCTGCCCTCGGGCATCGTCGCCGAGAAGACCCTGGCCGAGCTCAACGTGCCCGCCGACACCCGCCTCGGCATGCTGCGCGAGAATCTTCCGCGCGTCGAAGCCTATGCGCGGGACCTGACCGGCGAGTACGCCATCCTCGTCAACATTCCCGCCGCCCAGCTCGAGACGGTCGAATACGGCCATGTCTACTCGCGCCACAACATCGTGGTTGGCAAGCTCGAGCGGCCTTCGCCGACGCTGGCCAGCAAGGTGAGCGACATCAACTTCAATCCTTACTGGAAGATCCCGGCCTCCATCGTCGAGCGCGACATCGTTCCGAAATACATGGCTGACCCCAACTACCTGGTGGACAACCACATCCGCATCTTCGACGGCGTCGAGGGGCCGGAGGTCGACCCCGCGCTGATCGACTGGACCACCACCCCGCCCGAGCGCTACTTCTTCCGCCAGGAGCCTGGCGAGCATAACTCGCTGGGCTCGGTGAAGATCAACTTCCCCAACGAGTTCATGGTCTACATGCACGACACGCCGCACCGCGAGCTGTTCGGCCGCAACGTGCGCTTCGAAAGTTCGGGCTGCGTGCGCATCGACCAGGTGCAGACGGTGGTGAAGTGGATCCTCGACCGCACCCAGGCGCCGCTGGACGAGGCGAGCTACCAGAACCTCGTCAACTCCACCGAACAGTTCGACCAGCAGATCGAGAATGGCCCGGATGTGCGCTGGATGTACTTGACCGCCTGGGCCACCGAAGACGGTCGCGTGAACTTCCGCCCCGATGTCTATGGCCTCGACGGCACCGACTTCATCCTCGGCCAGCCCCAGCCCAAGACCTACTGATAGAAGCCCCTTCTCCCGCTTGCGCAGCCAGGGGAGAGGGTGCCGAACTGGGCGGATGAGGTCTCCTCTCCGCCAGTCTTCCGTGGAGAGACTAGCCATTCTCACAGCTTGCGGGCCTGCCGCGGCCGCCCTACCCTTGCTCCGAACAAGACGGACATCACGATGACACGCAGCTACTACGCCCCGCATGGCGGCCACCCGCCGCAGACTGATCTCCTCACCGGCCGGGCCGTGTTCACCGAAGCCTATGCTGTGATCCCGCGGGGGGTGATGCGCGACATCGTGACCAGCGTGCTGCCGTTCTGGGAAGACACCCGCGCCTGGGTCATTGCACGGCCGCTCTCGGGTTTCGCCGAAACTTTTTCGCAGTACATCATGGAGGTGGCGCCTGGCGGCGGCAGCGACAAGCCGGAACCCTCGAAGGAGGCAGAAGGCGTACTCTTCGTGGTCGAGGGCGAGGTGGTGCTGACCCTTGAAGGCTGGCGCCATGAGTTGAAGCCCGGCGGCTACGCCTATGTGCCGCCCGGCGTGCATTGGACAATGCGCAACGAGTCCAAGTCGCCCGTCCGCTTCCACTGGGTGCGCAAGGCCTATGAGGCCGTCGACGGCATTCCGCACCCCGAAGCCTTCGTGACGTCGGATCAGGAGGTGAAACCTCACGTCATGCCCGGTACAGACGGCAAGTGGGCGACGACGCGCTTCGTCGACCCCACCGACGTCCGCCACGACATGCATGTGAACATCGTCACCTTCGAACCCGGCGCCATCATCCCCTTCGCCGAGACGCATGTGATGGAGCACGGCCTCTACGTGCTGGAAGGCAAGGCCGTCTATCGCCTCAACAAGGACTGGGTGGAGGTCGAGGCAGGTGACTTCATGTGGTTGCGCGCCTTCTGCCCGCAGGCCTGTTACGCCGGCGGGCCGGGCCGCTTCCGCTACCTCCTCTACAAGGACGTGAACCGCCACATGAAGCTGAAGGGTCCCTTCACAAATTGACGTAAGGAGCATTGATAATGATGTTTAAAACATCATAATTGACGGCTTAACCGTGTGGCACTAGGCTTCAATCTGTTTCCAACCGTCCAGCGACCGCCATGATCACCTCCGCCCAGATCCGCGCCGCCCGTGCCCTGCTCGGCATGGACCAGCGGACCTTGGCTGAAAGGGCAGGCCTTTCCCTTCCCACCATCCAGCGCATGGAAGCCAGCGACGGCCAGGTGCGCGGCGTGGTCGACAGCCTCGTCAAGGTGGTGCAGGCGATCGAGACGGCCGGAGTCGAACTCATCGGCGACAATGCCCAAAGCAGCGGAGGCGGGCGCGGCGTGCGCTTCCGCGAGCCGAAGGTATCGTCCAGCACGTGAAGAATGTTCAGCAACGGGGCCATCACTGATGTCCGTTCAGACTGCCACTCCCTCGTCACCGCCCAAGCCACAGGGCGCGAGCTTCGCCGAACTCTTCACGCCCAAGCTGGTGACGGTGCTGCGCGAGGGCTACAGCCTCGCCAACCTGCGCGCCGATGCGCTTGCCGGCCTCACCGTGGCGATCGTGGCGCTGCCGCTTTCCATGGCCATCGCCATCGCCTCGGGGGCAACACCGGCGCAGGGGCTCTACACTGCCGCCGTCGGCGGCTTCATCGTCTCGCTGCTCGGCGGTTCGCGCTTCCAGATCGGCGGGCCCGCCGGCGCCTTCATCGTGCTGGTCGCGGCCACCGTTGCACAGCACGGCATGGACGGGCTGATCCTCGCCACCTTCCTGTCCGGCATTTTCCTTGCCGTGGTCGGCTTCCTGAGGCTCGGCACCTTCATCAAGTTCATTCCCTTTCCGGTGACGGTGGGCTTCACCGCCGGCATCGCCGTGATCATCTTCGCCAGCCAGATCAAGGATCTCCTTGGCCTCACGCTGAGCGCGCCGGAACCCGGCCCACTGTTGGCGAAGATCCCCGTTCTGTGGCACGCGCTGCCCACCATTTCACCAGCCGCCGTCGCCCTTTCGCTGGGCACCGTGGCGATCATCATCGGCCTCAGGAAACTGCGCCCCCACTGGCCCGGCATGTTGATCGCCGTGACACTCACCGCATTCATCACCTGGAACCTGGGGCTCGACGTCACCACCATCGGCTCCAAGTTCGGCGGCATACCGAGCACGCTCCCGGCACCGTCTCTGCCTGCCTTCTCGGCGGCGAAGGTCATCGCGGTGCTGCCCGCCGCCCTGTCCTTCACGCTGCTCGGCGCCATCGAGTCGCTGCTCTCCGCCGTGGTGGCGGACGGCATGACGGGCCGCCGCCACCGCTCCAACTGCGAACTCGTGGCGCAGGGTGCGGCCAACATCGGCGCGGCGCTGTTCGGCGGCTTCTGCGTCACCGGGACCATTGCACGCACCGCCACCAACGTGCGCTCCGGCGCGCACAGCCCGGTGTCGGGCATGCTGCATGCCGTGTTCATCCTGATCTTCATGGCGGTGGCGGCACCACTTGCCGCCTACATTCCGCTCGCCGCGCTGGCGGGCGTCCTTGCGGTGGTGTCGTGGAACATGATCGAGAAGCCGGCCATCGCCGTGCTGCTCCGCTCCGGCTGGGGCGACATCGCGGTGCTCGCCGCCACTTTCTTCCTCACCATCTTCCGCGACCTCACGGAGGCCATCATCGTCGGCTTCGCGCTCGGCTCGGTTCTGTTCATCCACCGCATGTCGAAGGCGACGGCGGTTGAAACCCACACGCCCTTCGTGGGCGAGGACATGGCGGATTCCGCACAGCCGCGCGGCAGCTACGACGAGGCGCTGGCCGCCAACCCCGAACTCGTCGTCTATCGCATCACCGGGGCCTTCTTCTTCGGGGCGGCGGCCTCCATCGCCTCGGTGCTGGACCGCATTCAGGACACCCACAAGGCGCTGGTCGTCGATTTCGCCGCGGTGCCCTTCCTCGATTCGACTGGCGCCAACGTCATGGAGGGCCTCGCCCACAAGGCGAAAAAGCGCGGCGTGAAACTGTTCGTAAGCGGCGCCAACCCGGATGTCCGGCGCAGCCTGCTCACCCATGGCGTGCGGCCGCCCGCCGTGCACTTCGCCGCCACCATCGAGGATGCGCTCACCCAGTACGGTGAGCTGGCCGCGGCCTGATGCGCTGCTGCGTGGACAATCCGTGCTCGGTCTTGTTCCAGTGGAAGGGCCTTGTGAGGAACTGCCACAGCGCCAGCCACGCCGCCAGTGACATCAGGATCCAGTAGAAGGGCATGGTGGCCAGCGTGCCTCGCCAGCCGTGCATGCCCCGCCGCAGCAGGGCGCGCCGGGTGAGCATGATGGAAATGGCATAGCCCGCCACCAGCACGAACAGGTTGACCCCCGACAGCATCACGAAGACGAGCCCGGAACCCTGCGGCAGCGCGGGGTAAGCCACCAAGAGCACCACCGTCGCCGCCATGCACACAGGGTGCAGCAGGACCGAAGCGAAGACACCGAGCGTCAGCACCTGTGCTGCCCAGAAGCCAGCCGGCCCCACCTCGCGCATGAACAGCGCAGGCTCACGCATGTGCACGAGCCACGTCATCAGGAAGCCCTTCAGCCAGCGCGCGCGTTGCCGCATCCAGTTGCCAAGCCGGGTGTTCGCCTCTTCATAGGTGAGGCTGTCGAGCACGCCAGTGTCATAGCCGAGGCGCGCCAGCCGCAGCCCCAGGTCGGCATCCTCCGTCACGTTGTAAGGGTCCCATGCGCCAACACTGCGCAGCACGTCGACCCGGAAGTGGTTGGAGGTTCCGCCCAGCGGCAGGGGCAGGTTGTGGTTGGCCAGTGTCCGCAGCACCTCGCCGAACAGTGTCGCATACTCAGCGGTGAACTGGCGGATGAGCCAGTTCTCATTCGGGTTATAGAAGGTCAGCTGCGCCTGCAGGCAGGCAAGCTCGCGCGGCGCCGCCGCAAAGCGCCGCGCCGCCTTCTCGAGCTGGTCTGGTTCGGGAATGTCTTCCGCATCATAGATGGTGAGGAGCTCGCCCCTGCAGAATTGCAAGGCATAGTTCAGCGCACGCGGCTTGGTCTGCGGCAGGCCGGCCGGAACAACGATGACTTCGAAGAAATCCTCGAGCGCCAGCCGCGCCACGGCGCGCTGCATCGGGATATCCTCCTCCTCGAGGATGAGCTTGATGTCGAGTCGGTCAGGCGGATAGCGCAGGTGGCGCAGCGCCGTGACGAGCTGCGGCAGCACCGACACCTCACGGAACAGCGGCACCAGCACCGAGTAGACGGGCCAGTCACCCGCGGCGATCTCGGGCATCGCCGGCCGCGGCCGTTTCACCGGCGGCATGATGCACAGCACGCGCAACGCCACCACGGCGAGGAAGAAGGTTCCGCTCACCGCCGCAACGAGTGCCAGAAACAGGCTGCCCGGCAACAGCAGTGCCGCCACGCCGGTGAAGGTCACTGCCAGCGCCATGGCCAGAAGTTGCGGCGCGGTGGTCCTGCGGTTGGCCGAGAACATCGGCCAGCGCCGCGCCAGCCCGGATGTTGCCTCGCGCAGCAGCTGCGCGCCACGCACCGCGCGCGCCGCCACCACCAGTTCAGCCGCCTCGGCATAGGCCACCACGCCAAGCCCGCGGGCCCGGGCAAGCCGCAGCCCCGCACTGCCGCAGGCCGCGTGGAACACCACGCCCGGCAGGCTCACCGCCCGCAGGATGCGGCTGCGCAGCGCCACGGCGAGTTCCTCGTCCGGAAGGCGGCGCAACAGGTCGCACAAGGCCTCGTGACTGAGACGGGGCAAGACTTCCCCCTCTCCCCCCGCTATGATGATCGGGGTTGCGGAAGACTCGCCAAAGCCTTGGTGATCGCTTTCCGGAAACACCGCCTGCACCTGCCAACGGCTGAGTAATGCGACGTTACGTAAAGTTTACCACCTCTTTCCGGATGTTTTTCGCGGCGCTCCTGATATCTCAGGTTGTGGAAGCGCAAGAAAAGCAGCCCCCCTACCAGCCGCCCCTGTTCCGCACGACGGAGGAACAGGCCCGCCCCGCGCTGCCCGAGCAGCTTGCCGTAAAGCTCATCGCCGATGAGGATTTCGCGCCCTACAGCTTCCGCTCGCGCACCGGGTCGCCCGCCGGCATCTCGGTGGAGATCGCCATCGCGGCCTGCGAGCAGGCGCGTCTGGCCTGCACGGTGGAGGCGCGCCCCTTTGCCGAGATCCTGCCCGCCCTTGAGCGCGGCGAGGTCGACGTGGCGGTGACCGGGCCCCGCCTCGACGCCGACACTCTGGCGGCAAGCCGCATGACCAGGCCCTATTTCCGCATCATGGGCCGCTTTGCCGTGCCCAACACCAGCACGCTGGACACGGCCTCGGTGAGCAACATTGCCGGCCGCCGCATCGGCGTGGTGAAGGACACGGTGCATGCCCGCTGGCTCACCGCCTATTACGCCTCCACCCGCATCACGCCCTTCGACGACCTCGCCGCGGCGGGCGCGGCGCTGAAGGCGGGCGAGGTCGACGCGCTCTTCGGCGACAATGTGCAGGTCATCTATTGGGTGGCAGGCGAGGCTGCCTCAGGCTGCTGCCGCCTGCTCGGCGGCGCCTATTCCGACTTCGACTATTTCAGCCGCAACCTCGCCTTCCTGACGCGGCGCGACAAGCCCGAGCTTGCACAGACCCTCGACTATGGGCTGGACAAGGCCCAGGCCGCCGGCTCCACCGCCAAGATTCTCAGGACCTACCTTCCGCTCGACCCCTGGTGAGCGAGCAGGGCCGCATCGCGGCCCCTGAGGCTGGCGAGCGAACCGCCATGGCGGGCCGCCTCGGCTGCAAGATGGTTGAGGATGCCGATAACCAGCCCCGGTCCCTGATAGACCAGCGCCGAGTAGAGCTGAACGAGGCTGGCGCCAGCGCGAATCTTCATCAGCGCCGACGCACCATCATGCACACCGCCCGCGCCGACCAGCGGAATCCTGCCGTCGGTCAGAACGAACATGCGCGCCAGTTGGCGGGTGGAGAGAGCCAACAGCGGCAAGCCTGAAAGCCCGCCCTGCTCCTTCGCGTGGCCTGAGCGAAGCCCATCGCGCGACAGCGTGGTGTTGGACACGATGATGCCATCCACCGCGCCGCCGCCGCAGGCCGCCGCGATGTCCTCGAGTTCGTCCTCGCGCAGGTCGGGCGCGATCTTCAGCAGCATCGGCGGCTGCGCCTCATGCCGGGCGCGCTCGTCGTTGAGCCGGGAGAGCAGCTGCTCGAGTTCGGCGCGCGACTGCAGCCCGCGAAGGCCCGGTGTGTTGGGCGAGGAAATGTTGACGGTGAAATAGGACGCGACATGCGTGAACCGCGAAATGCCCTGAACATAATCGCCGATGCGGTCGGCCGAATCCTTGTTGGCCCCGATGTTGACGCCAACGATGCCGCCACGCCCGCGCCGCGCTTCGAGCCGCCGCAGAGCCGCCGCATGGCCCTCGTTGTTGAAGCCCATGCGGTTGATCACCGCGCCGTCCTCCGGCAGGCGGAACAGCCGCGGCCGCGGGTTGCCCACCTGCGGCTTGGGCGTGACCGTGCCGATCTCGGTGAAGCCGAAGCCCAGAGCCAACATCGCATCCGGCACCTCGGCATTCTTGTCGAACCCCGCTGCCACCCCCAGAGGGTTGGGGAAGCTGAGGCCGAAGGCCTCGACGGCCAGCCGCGGATCCGCCGCAGCTGGAGCGCCAGCCGGCATGGCTGACAGGGCACGGATCGTCAGCCCATGCGCCGTCTCGGCATCCAGCGCGTGGAGCAGCGGCCGGGCGAAGGGAAAGGCCAGCGCGGCAAGGCTCATGCCGCACCCTCGGGGAACCGGTGCACGCCATCTTCCAATGGCAGCGGGTCGTGCGAGATGGCCAATGCGGTGTCGATCGCCCCATAGACATGGGGAAACAGGTCGCCGCCGCGCGATGGCTCCCACCGGAGGTTGGCAAGGTCCTCCTCCCGGAAGCCCACCAGCACCAGCCTGTCCTGGCCGGCGAAATGGCGGGCCGCCGTCTCGCGCATCTGCCGGGCGGTGGAGAGGTGGATGAAGCCGTCCTTGAGGTCGACCGCGGAGCCTTCGAACGCGCCCCTTGCGGCAGCGGCGCGCCATTCGGCGTCGGAGAGAATTTTGTAGAGGATTCGCATGGGCGCGGACCATAGGCTGCCCATTGCGTCTGGACAATCTCTGCCACACAAGGTATAGCTTCCTACAAATAAGAACTTTTACTCCCATTCGGAGGGCATCATGCTCACGCACAAGCAGGTCTGGAACGCCATCGACACGATTGCCGAGCGCTATGGCTTCTCGGCCTCGGGCCTCGCCAAGAAGTCGGGCCTCGACCCCACATCCTTCAACCCGTCCAAGCGCAACGGCCCGGATGGCCGTCCGCGCTGGCCCACCATGGAGTCGATCTCGCGCCTGCTGCAGGCATCGGGCGCCTCGATGGAGGAATTCTCCGAGCTGTTGATCGGCCGCCGCGGCCAGCCGCCGAAGCTGCGCCAGATCCCACTTCTAGGCCTCGCCAAGGCGGGCAAGGGCGGCTTCTTCGATGATTCGGGCTTTCCCGCCGGCAACGGCTGGGACGAGATCGAGGTTCCCGGCGTCACCGACCCCAATTCCTATGCGCTGGAAATCACCGGCGACTCGATGCTCCCCGTGTACCGCGAGGGCGACATCATCATCCTCTCGCCGTCGGCCACCGTCCGCAAGGGCGATCGTGTGGCGGTGCGCCTCGCCGATGGGCAGGTGATGGCCAAGATCATGCAGCGCCAGACCTCCAAGACGCTGGAACTCGCCTCCTTCAACCCCAACCACGCCACCAAGACGCTGGACATGAAGGACGTCGACTGGATCGCCCGCATCATGTGGGCCAGCCAGTAAGAGCCTCTACTCCTGCGAATTTCACCGTGCCCGGGCTTGACCCGGGCATCTTTTTTCGTGGCCCCAAAAAGAAGGATGGCCGGGTCAAGCCCGGCCATGGTGAGGAAAATGAAGGGCGCTATCGTTACGCCGCCAGATCACCCTTGACCGCCCGCCCGATGAGGGCGCGGGTGTTGTCGAGGCCATAGAGTGCCACGAAGCTGCCGAAGCGCGGGCCCTTCTCTTCGCCGAGAAGCACCTGGTAGAGCATGTTGAACCAGCCCTGGCCGACGCCGACGGAGCCATCCTTCTGCGTGGTCTTGTAAGGGTCGCGGCGGCCCACGTCATAGACCTTCTGCTGGATTTCATCGGGTGCTGCATGCGCTGGCAATGTCGCCAGCGCGGCGGCGAGATCGTTCAGCGCAAGCGCCTCTTCCTCCGTAGGCGGACGATACTGCTTCTTCGGCTTCACGAAGTCGTCGAAGTAACGCAGCGCATGCTTCGCCAGAAGGTCGAGGCGCGGGTGCGTTTCCGGCGTGAGGGCGGGCTGATAACGCTGAATGAAGCCCCACAGCGCCGACTTGTCATGCGCGTTGGCCACGGCTGCCAGATTGAGCAGCAGCGCGAAGGAAATGCCGCCCTCTTCCGGCAGCGGCGGGTTGCCTTCATGGATGTGCCACACGGGGTTCATCAGCCGGTCGACGGGCTTGTCCGCCTGGCGCTGATAGGCCGAGAGGAAGGCACCGTAATCATCCACCGCGCGCGGGATCACATCGAAATAGAGGCGCTTTGCTTCGCGCGGCTTGTTGAACATGAACAGCGAGAGTGATTCCGGGTCGGCATAGGTCAGCCATTCGTCGATCGTCAGGCCATTGCCCTTGGACTTCGAAATTTTCTGGCCCACGTCGTCGAGGAACAGCTCGTAGACATAATGCTCAGGCGCTTCCGCGCCGAGAATCCGGCAGATACTGTCATAGACCGGCGCGTTGGTCTGGTGGTCCTTGCCGAACATCTCGAAATCGACGCCGAGTGCGGCCCAGCGCATGCCGAAGTCCGGCTTCCACTGCAGCTTGGTGCGGCCGCCGGTGACTTCCATGGTGACGTCGGTGCCGTCCTCGTCGGTGAAGGTGATGGTGCCGGCCCTGGCGTCCACTTTCTTCATCGGCACATAGAGCACGCGGCCCGAGATGGGCGAGATCGGCAGGAAGGGCGAATAGGTCGCCTGCCGCTCCTCGCCGAGTGTGGGCAGCATCACGCCCATGATGTCGTCGAACTTCTCGAGCGCGCGCAGCAGCATCGCGTCGAACTTGCCCGACTTGTAGTATTCGGTGGCCGAGGCGAACTCGTACTGGAAGCCGAAGGTGTCGAGGAAGCGGCGGAGCATGGCGTTGTTGTGGTCGCCGAAGCTCGGATATGCGCCGCCAAACGGGTCCGGCACGGCGGTGAGCGGCATGTGGAGGTAGGGCTTGAGCGCCGCGGGGTCCGGCACGGTCTCCGGAATCTTGCGCATGCCGTCCATGTCGTCGGAGAAGCAGAGGAGACGGGTGGGCAGGTCGCACAACAGCTCGAAGGCGCGCCTGACCATGGTGGTGCGCGCCACCTCGCCGAAGGTGCCGATGTGGGGAAGCCCCGAGGGGCCATAGCCCGTCTCGAACAGAACTTCCTGCTTGCCGGTCCGTTTGATCCGCGCCACCAGCTTGCGGGCTTCCTCGAAAGGCCAGGCCTTGCTGGTCTCTGCGGCGGCGCGAAGGGCGGGATCGACGGTCATTGGCGTGCGTGTTCCGGTTCTGAAATGAGCCCGCTGTTTAGGGAGGTGCGGGGCCGGGGTCAATCACGCCTCATTGACACCCTTGGGTTCCGTCACCCCGGCGAAAGCCGGGGTGTGGATTCACATTTGAAGTGCAACAGCTGCTGGCAAAAGACCTCGGCTGGGGTTCTGTAGTCAAGGCACTTTCTGGGGGTGTTGTTGTAGAGGGCGATGAGGGCATTGAAGTCCTCTTGGGTCAGGGATGCGAGATCTGTCTTTCG
>CAMDBX010000032.1 GCA_945889445.1 Rhizobium sp. Q54 | reverse complement strand
TCCAGGGAAAACTGTCGATAGGTCCGGGCCATGGCAACACCATCATCTGGTGTTGCACTTCGTTTGTGAACTCAGGGGGCCCAGCTTTGGGCGCCAATCACGCGGGAAGGCGAGAAGAAAGCGGGGCCCCGGCTTTCGCCGGGGTGACGGCGTCAATCATATTACCCGAACGCCTTCGCCATCACATCCGCCAGCCGCTTCGCAAAATTCGCCGGGTCCGGAACCTGCTCACCTTCGATGATGAAGGCCTGGTCGAGAAGCAGCTGTGCTGCATCATCGACAGACGCCGCACCCTTGGCCTTCACCAGCGCGGCGAGCGCCTTGATGAGCGGGTGGGTGGGGTTCACCTCCAGGATGGGTGCCGACACCGAGATGCCGGAATCCTTCTGCCGTGACAGCAGCTTTTCGAGCGTGCGGTCCATCATGCTGTCGTTGACGATGCAGACCGCACTTTCCGTGAGGCGCTTGGAGGAACGGACGTCCTTCACCCGCTCGCCCAGTGCCTGCTTCAACGCGGCATTGAGAACCGCCGTTGCGGCATCTTCCGCCGCATCGGGCTTGGCTTCATCCTTGGCCCCGATCATGTCGAGATCGGCCGAGCCTTGCGTCACCGACTTGAAGGGCTTGCCGTCAAACCCGAGCGCCGTGCGCACCCAGAACGAGTCGACGGGATCGGTGAGCAGCAGCACCTCGACGTCCCTCGCCTTGTAGCCTTCGAGCTGCGGCGAGGCCTTGGCCTTGGCAGCATCCTCGGCGGTGAGATAGTAGATCGCCGTCTGGTTCTCCTTCAGGCCGGCGATATAGTCCTTGAGGCTCACCCAATCGCCCTTGGTGGACTTGAAGCGGACGAGCTCATAGAGCTGGTCGCGGCGCTCCATGTCCTCGTAGAGGCCCTCCTTCAGCACCGGGCCATAGATGTCCCACAGTTTTCGGTAGGCTGCATCATCGGTGTCCGCGAGCTTCTTGAGCTCGAAGAGCACCTTGTTGGTGACGGCCTTGCGAATGGCGGCCACCTGCGGATTGTTCTGCAGCATCTCGCGCGAGATGTTGAGCGGCATGTCCTCCGAATCAATGACGCCACGCACGAAGCGCAGGTAGGCCGGCAGGATTTCCACATCGTCGGCAATGTAGACGCGTTTCACATAGAGCTTCTGGCGGCCGCGGCGCTCCGGATCGTAGAGATCGAAGGGGCGCTCGCCCGGCACATAGAGCAGCACGGTATATTCGTTGCGGCCCTCGGCGCGATAGTGGAGCGTCAGCGCCGGGTCGGCATAGGTCCCCGATATGTGACCGAAGAATTCCTTGTGCTGCTCGGCCGTGATGTCGGACTTCGCGCGCGTCCAGATGGCATTGGCGGAGTTGATCTGTCTGGCCGTCTCGTCGCCCACCGCCAGCATGATGGGGTGCGCGATGTGATCGGAATAGGTGCGCACCACGCTTTCGATCTTCCAGTCTTCGAGGAACTCGAGCGCGTCATCCTTCAGGTGCAGCACGATGGAGGTGCCGCGCGGCGCGTTCTCGACCGGCGTCACGGTGAAGCTGCCCGAGCCATCGGACGACCACATGAAGGCCTTCTCGGACCCGGCACGGCGCGAGATCACGTCCACCTGCGAGGCGACGATGAAGCCCGAATAGAATCCGATGCCGAACTGGCCGATGAGGTGAACGTCACCCTGCTTTGCCTTCACCTGCTCCACGAAGGCCTGGGTGCCGGACTTGGCGATGGTGCCGAGATTGTCGACCAGCTCCTGCTCGCTCATGCCGATGCCGGTGTCGGTGATGGTGAGCGTCTTCTTGTCCTTGTCGGTCGTGATGGTGATGGTGAGGTCCGGCTGGCCTTCGAGCAGCGCCGGGTTTGCGATCGCCTCGTAGCGCAGCTTGTCCAGCGCGTCGGCGGCATTCGAGATCAGTTCGCGCAGGAACACGTCGCGGTCGGAATAGACCGAATGCACCATCAGGTGGAGGAGCTTTGCCACCTCCGCCTGGAATTGGTGGGAGGTTGCAGTCGTGGTGGCGTCTTTGGTCGCCGTGTCAGTGGCCATGTCACCCTCTTCACAAGCATGTGATGTGATTGATGAATGCCATATCGGGTGCCGACGCCCGATGGTCAAGGGGCGGAAACAAAAGAGAAAAGGCCGAAGCATCATCTGCTCCGGCCTTCGAAACTCTCTTGAGGATACGCCTCAACACACTGAAACTTGGGGTGGCCCGGCCGGCGAAACGAGATCCGGGGGGCTGGGGGGGCTGAGTTTCCGAAGCTCAACGCCAGCCGGGCCTCTAGAGGCAACATCATCCTTATCGCCTGCGAGATGGGCGGCAGCTTGATCGCAATGCGGCCAAAAAGTGATTTCTGGCTGCTGCTTGCCAAGGCTGCCGAACGGGTACATCTTCTCATTTGTCATCAGCCTGTCACGAGCTTGCGGAGTCACGCAGTTGGACAAGACGGACGGTATAATTCCACTCCGGCCCTGGGAGGCGAATGCCCCGGCCGGACAGACACTTTCAAGCCATCCGCACCCGCAGAAACCGCCCGAGCGCGTCGCCTTCGACGGCAAGGAACTGCAAACCATCCTGGGCTTCTATGGCATCAAGGTTGCAGAGGGCGAATGGCGTGATTACGCCATGGACTTCGGGCGCGAGAAGGCGGTGTTCTCGGTGTTCCGCCGCGCCTCGGAAGTGCCGCTCTACCGGATCGTCAAGGATCCGTCGCTGGCGAGGAAGCAAGGCATGTATTCGGTGGTGGCGCAGACCGGGCTGATCCTCAAGCGCGGGCAAGATCTGGCAACGGTGCTGCGCGTGCTGGCCAAGACGCCAAAGCTGTCCACCATCTGAACAATGAAAAACCCCGGCTTTTCGGCCGGGGTTTTCCGTCTCGTCTCAGGCAGCGCTCATTCCTGGCGCATAATGCCGAGGATATTCAGGATGTTGACGAACAGCGTGATGAAGCTGCCATACAGCATGAAGGCACCGAAGATCGACTTGCCGCGGGCAATGCCCGGCGCGTCGCCCTCGACATACATCTCCTTGATCTGCTGCGTCTCGTAGGCGGTGATGCCGGCGAACAGCAGGACAGTGACGATCGACGTGATCAGGCTCATCATCGTCGACTGGACGAAGAAGGCGTTGACCAGGATCGCCACGATGATGCCGATGGAGGCCATCATGAAGAAGGAGCTCATGCCCGACAGGTCACGCTTGGTGACGTAACCGGCGAGGCTGGTGGCACCGAAGGTAATGGCGGTGATCAGGAAGGCCTGGAACACCATCGACGGGTCGATCGACAGGTAGGCGCCGATCATCGGCGCGATGGCGAGACCCCACAGCGCCACATAGCCCCAGTAGGCGCCATGCGCGACGGCGCTGTTGCTGGAGAACATCAAGCGCGGGGCGAAGAAGCCCATGCCGATGAGGGCGATGAAGAACACCCACTTCAGCGAATAGACGGCGGCCATCGCGGCCGGATTGGACGCAACCAGCATGGTGATGACGGCCGTAGCGGCCACACCGAGTGCCATGTAGTTGTAAACGCCCAGCATATAGGAGCGGAGCCCCTGGTCGATCTCAGCCCGGGACTGATTCCTGACCTGGGTTTGAAAGCGAGTGTCGGCCATAGTTTTCGTTCCTCCAGAAAGACTTGGCGTGAATATGGGTTCGCGCCCTCTCGACGGCAAGTTACAGGAAATTTAGGAAAGCGCCAAGGCGATCACGAATTCGCGAGCGCTTCCATCTTGCCGGCCAGCGCCACGTCCTTTTCGGTCACGCCGCCCGCCGTGTGGGTGGACAGCGTCACGTCGACCCGGCCATAGACGTTCGTCCATTCCGGGTGATGGTCTTCCTTTTCGGCATACAGCGCCACCCGGCTCATGAAGCCCCAGGCCTGGGAAAAGGACTTGAACTGGTAGGTCCTGGTGATGGCGTCCCGCCCCTTGGCCTCCGCCCAGCCGTGCAACTCATGGAGCGCCTTGGCGCGTTCGACACCGACCAGTGGCTTGTCCGTCATAAACCTGCCTGCAAACGATAAGATTCCTCGACCGCATAGGGACCACCCCCACGCGACGGGCGCGACGAGAACAGGACAAAGCGCCCAACCTCGAAGACCCGGCTCTTGTAGAGGTTATGGGACGCGACGAAGTGGTGCAAGGCCCGAAGGTTCGGCTCCTTGAGCCGCGCCAGCGTCACGTGCGGGGCAAACTTGCGTTGTTCCGCCGGCATGCCGAGTGCCTGGCAGATCCGCTCGTGGATCGACTGCAGGCGGCGGAGTTCGGGGCTTTCCTCGACGGCGGCGAACAGCGAATGGGGCTTGTTGCCGCCGAACACGTCGCAGTCCGAAAGCCTGAGCTTGAAGGGCCGGGCCTCCACGCCTTCCAGCTCGTAGCTGATCTCGCGGGCCAGCCCCTCGTCGATGTCACCGATGAAGCGGAGCGTGATGTGATAGGATTCGCGGTCGATCCAGCGCGCCCCGCTGATGCCGCCACGCATCAGGTCGAGATCGAAGGCCACATCATCCGGAATTTCGACGCCGGTGAAAAGTCGTGGCATGCGGGGCCTCCCTTGTCTTGAAGGACGGGCGAATCGCGATGGCCCAACGGTATCGCGAAATTCGTTAAACCAAAGCCCTAATTTCCGGCAGCCTTGCCCAGAAGCTGCTCAACGCTGGGCAGCATGCGGGCGACGATTACGTCCACCCCGGCAGGGCTTGGGTGCATGCCGTCGCCCTGGTTCAACTTCGGGTCGGCCGCCACGCCATCGAGGAAGAACGGGTACAGCAGCACGCCATGCTTGGCTGCGAGCCGCTCATACATGCCGTCGAAGGCCGCCTGGTATTCCGGGCCCATGTTCGGGGGCGCCCGCATGCCGGCGAGCAGCACGGGAAGCTTCTTCGCGGCAAGGGCTGCGAGCAGACGGTCCAGCGCCTGCTCGGCCTGTGCAACCGGCAGCCCGCGCAGGGCATCATTCGCCCCCAGTTCGACGATCACGGCGTTGACGGGCTCGGCCAGCGCCCAGTCGAGCCGGGCCGCACCATCGGCCGCGGTATCACCCGACACGCCGGCGTTGATCACTTTCACGTCATGGCCCTTTGCCTGCAGCGCCGCCTCCAGCCGGACCGGGAAGGCCTCGGCGGGGCCCACGCCCAAGCCAGCCGTCAGGCTGTCGCCCAGCGCCAATATGGTGACGGGTGCGGCAGCGGCACCCGCCGCGGTGAGGGCAAGAAGCGCCAGTGCGGTGAAAAGTTTCAGCATGAGCGTCACTTAAGCGCCACGGTTGTCCGGTTCAAGCATCCGCTTCTCGACTTGACGCGTAAGGAAAGCCATGTTCGACGCCATGACCACAAGCTCCGTCTCGCTCCGAAATGTCCATCTGACGCTGCCCAGCCGGGCGGGCAACGTGGACATCCTGCGCGGCGTCGACCTTGAGGTGAAGCCGGGCGAGGCGCTGGGCATCGTCGGGCCCTCGGGCTCCGGCAAGACCACGCTGCTGATGGTGATCGCCGGGCTCGAGAAGGCCTCGAAGGGCGACGTAACGGTGGCGGGAACGTCGCTCAACGGCCTGAACGAGGACCAACTCGCCGCCTTCCGCCGCGACCATGTTGGCATCGTGTTCCAGTCCTTCCACCTGATCCCCACCATGACGGCGCTGGAGAACGTTGCCGTGCCGCTCGAATTCCGCGGCACCCGGGACGCGATGGACATCGCGGCGGACCGGCTGAAGCGCGTCGGCCTCGGCCACCGCCTCGACCATTACCCCAGCCAGCTCTCAGGCGGCGAGCAGCAGCGGGTGGCCATTGCCCGCGCGCTGGCGAGCGGAGCCAGGATCATCATCGCCGACGAGCCCACCGGCAACCTCGACCACGTGACGGGCGAGCAGATCATCAAGCTGCTGTTCGACGTCAAGTCACAGAGCGACACCTCGCTCATCCTCGTCACCCATGACCGCGCGCTGGCCCAGCGCTGCGACCGCATGGCAGAGGTGCTGGACGGCAAGATCGTGTCCGGAGCAATGCCTTGAACATTGCACTGTGGCTGCGCTTCGCAGGCCGTGACCTGCGCTCGGGCCTGCAGGGTTTCTGGATCTTCCTCACCTGCCTCGCACTCGGCACCGGCACCATCGCCATCATCGGCGCGCTCTCCGCCTCGGTCGAGCGCGGCATCGACGAGCAGGGCCAGCCGCTGCTGGGCGGCGATCTCGAATTCTCGCTGGTCCATCGCCAGACGACCGAGCCGGAACTCGCCTTCATCGCCTCGAAGGGCGACGTGAGCAAGGTCGCCACGGTGCGCGGCATGGCGCTGACCACGGACAGCACCGCACTCGTCGAGGTCAAGGCCGTCGACGGCAACTACCCGCTCTATGGCGCCATGGTGCTTGAAGGCGGCATGCCGCTTGCCGGGGCCATCGCTACGAAGGACGGCGTGGCGGGTGCCGCGGCGGACCCTTTGCTGCTGGGCCGCCTCGGGCTGAAGCTCGGTGACAGGATCAAGCTCGGCGGCAGCGAGATCGAGATCCGCGCGCTGATCGCCAACGAGCCGGACCGGCTGTCCGATACGCTGGTGCTGGGCCCCCGCCTGATGATCTCGCCCGAAACGCTGGCCGCCACCGGCATCGTGCAGCCGGGAAGCCTCGTCACCTATCGCTACCGGGTGAAGCTTGCCGACACCGCGCTCACCGCCGCCAAGGCGGTGGAGAAGGAAGCCGACGCGACGTTCAAGGACGCAGGCTGGCGCATCCGCACGCGCAACAATGCCGCCGCCGGGGCGGATGGCTTCGTCGAGCGGCTCGGCTATTTCATGACGCTCGTCGGCCTCGCCTCGCTGATCGTCGGCGGTGCCGGCATCGCCAATGCGGTGCAGGCCTTCGTGACGCGCAAGATGGGGTCGATCGCCACGCTCAAGTGCCTCGGCGCCTCCTCAGCCGACGTGATGGGCATCTACCTCACTGAAATCTTCCTCGTAGCGCTGATCGCCATCGCCCTCGGCCTTGCGGCGGGCGCCATCGCTCCGCCGGTCATCACCGCGCTGTTCGGCACGGTCATCCCGGTACCGCTGTCACAGCACTTCAACGCCTGGCCGCTGGTCTTCGCCGGTGCGCTGGGCCTGCTCACCACGCTGGCCTTCGCGCTGTGGCCACTGGCGCATACGCGGCAGGTGGCGGCTTCCGCGCTGTTCCGCTCGCGCATCGTGCCGGTGCGCGGCTGGCCGGGGCTCGGGCCCTTCCTGGTGATCCTGCTCGCCCTCGTCGTGATGGCGGCGCTCACCTTCTATGCCTTCGAGAACGTCAAGGTGACCGCCTATTTCCTCGGCGGCCTGGTGGCGAGCTTCGTGGTGCTGCTGGGGCTGGCGCGGCTGATCATTGCCGGTGCCGAGCGCCTGCCGCGCAGCCGCTCCGCCATCTGGCGCTATGCGGTGGGCAACATCTATCGCCCGGGCTCCGCCGCGGCCTCCGTCATCCTCGCGCTGGGTCTTGGCCTCACGCTGTTCGTCACGCTGGCACTGACCGACCGCAGCATCTCCAGGGAACTGCTCTCATCGATCCCCGAGCGGGCACCGGCCTTCTTCTTCCTCGATGTGCCGAACGGCGAGTTGCAGACCTTCAAGGACGCCCTCGCCAGGGAGCCCGGCGTCATCCACACCAACAACACGCCCATGCTGCGCGCCCGCGTCGTGGCGGTGAAGGGCGTTCCCGCCGAGAAGGTGAAGGCATCGCCTGAGTCGAACTGGGCGCTGCGCGGCGACCGCGGCATCACCTATGCCGACACCTTGCCCGAAGGCTCGCGGCTGGTTGAAGGCGAATGGTGGCCGGCGGACTACGACGGCCCGCCGCTCGTCTCGCTGGTCGATGAAATCGCCAACGGCATCGGCGTGAAGATCGGTGACGAGATCACCGTCAACGTTCTGGGCCGCGACGTCACTGCCAAGGTCGCCAACCTGCGCGCCGTCAACTGGCGGAGCCTCGGCATCAACTTCGTCATGGTGTTCACCCCCAGCACGCTGAAGGCCGCTCCGCACAACCATCTCGTCACCGTCGAGATGAAGGGTGGCGACGAGGCGAAGCTCTTGAACGCCATGGCGCGCGCCTACCCCTCCGTCACCGCGGTGCGCGTGAAGGATGCCATCGACATGGTGAGCGGGCTTCTGGAAAAAATGCTGATGGCGATCCGCGGCGCCAACATCCTCACGCTGCTGACCGGCATGCTGGTGCTGGCGGGGGCCCTTGCGGCGGGCCTGTCGGAGCGGCTCTACGAGGCCGTGGTGCTGAAGACCTATGGCGCCACCAAGCGCCAGCTGATCGGCGCCTTCGTCATCGAATATGCGGGCCTCGGGCTGGCGGCTGCCGCCTTTGGCCTCGCGGTCGGCTCCGCTGCCTCGTGGTTCCTGTCGCACTTCATCCTGGAAATTCCGTGGAGCTTCTCAGGCCCCACGGCAGTGCTGACCGCACTTCTTGCCATGGCCGTGACGGTGGCGGGCGGGCTTGCCGTCACGTGGCGTGCACTTTCGGCCAAGCCCGGGCCTTTGCTGAGAAACGAGTAGAATTCACCGGCAACTCACGTTAGGCAGGCTCCATGGTCGTTCTCAATCGCATCTACACCCGCACCGGCGATGCCGGAGAAACTGCACTCGGCACCGGCGAGCGGGTGTCCAAGGCGCATTGGCGCATCCAGGCCTATGGCACGGTGGATGAAACCAATTCGACGCTGGGCATCGTGCGCCTCCACACCACCGCGCCCGAGATGCAGAAGCTCGACCAGATGCTGGCGCGCATCCAGAACGAGCTGTTCGACTTAGGAGCCGATCTCTGCGTGCCCGACACCGGCAAGGATCTGGGCTACGAGCCGTTGCGAATTCTCCCGAAGCAGTACGAGCGCATCGAGGCGGAGATCGACGAGCTCAACGGCGAACTCTCACCGTTGCGCTCCTTCGTGCTGCCGGGCGGCCACCCCGCCGCGGCGTACCTTCACATCTCGCGCACCGTGTGCCGGCGCGCCGAACGCCTCATCGTCGAGCTTGCCTCGCATCAGGGCGAGCATGTGAGCGAGGGGGCGGTGGCCTATGTGAACCGGCTCTCCGACTTCTTCTTCGTGGCGAGCCGCTGGGCCAATGCGAAATCCGGCGCCGGCGATGTGTTGTGGGTGCCGGGAAAGACCCGCTGAGGACTGGCGGATGTTCGTTCCCCTTCACGATTCAACCCCGCTGAAGGTCATCCGCTTCCAGGCCGTCACCATCACCATCATCGCGTTGAACGTGGTGATGTATCTCGCCACCGGCGCCTTCAATTCGGAAGCCGTGCTGCAGACCATCGCCACCGGCTGGGGCGTGGTGCCTGGCGAATTGACGCACAGCACCTCGGTGGCGGTGCCCTATCACCCCGTGCCCGAGCCCTTCACCCTCATCAGCTACATGTTCCTGCATGCCGGCTGGTGGCACCTCATTTCCAACATGCTGTTCCTCTGGGTCTTCGCCGACAACATCGAGGACGCCTATGGCCATGCCGCCTTCGCCTTGCTCTACCTGACGTCGGGCGTGGTGGCGGCCCTGCTCTATGTTCTGATGGCGCCGGGATCGGACATTCCACTGGTGGGTGCATCGGGCGCCGTATCCGGCATCCTTGGGGCCTATGTGGTGCTGTTTCCGCACGCCCGGGTGTGGATCCTGCTGTTCCTGCGCATTCCGCTGCGCATCGGCGCCCTGTGGGTGCTGGGCGGCTGGTTCCTGCTCCAGGTCTTTTCCTGGTGGATGGACAGCGGGAACCCGGAGGCCGGCGTGGCCTGGGCTGCCCATGTCGGCGGGTTCATTGCCGGAGCGGCACTCACCTTTGCGCTGCGCCGCCGGCTGTGGATGCGGCTTGAGCCATGAGAAGCGTCCTTTTGTCCAAGGGATAGGTCGCATTCGGCCATCAAGCGGCGTTGCTGGAATTGACTTGAGGTTTTCCCCTCACTAGGGTCCGCCCACTTTTTCAAAGACCGCCATATCGAGGAACAGAATGAAAGTCCTGGTCGCTGTGAAGCGGGTCGTTGACTACAACGTCAAGATCCGTGTGAAGGCCGACGGTTCGGGTGTCGAACTGGCCAACGTCAAGATGTCGATGAACCCCTTCGACGAAATCGGCGTCGAAGAGGCCGTCCGCCTCAAGGAAGCCGGCAAGGCGACGGAAGTCATCGCCATTTCGGTGGGCCCCGCCCAGGCGCAGGAAACGCTCCGCACCGCACTCGCCATGGGTGCCGACCGGGCGATCCTCGTCAAGACCGACGACCTGATCGAACCCCTGGCGGTCGCCAAGATCCTCAAGGGCGTGGTCGAGGCCGAAGGCCCGGAGATCGTGATCCTCGGCAAGCAGGCGATCGACGACGACTGCAACCAGACCGGCCAGATGCTGGCAGCGCTCCTGGGCTGGCCGCAGGCCACCTTCACCTCGAAGCTCGAGCCCGGTGCGGGCGAAGCGCAGATCACCCGTGAAATCGACGGCGGCCTGCAGATGCTGAAGGTGAAGCTGCCGGCCGTGGTCACCACCGACCTCCGCCTCAACCAGCCGCGCTATGCGTCGCTTCCCAACATCATGAAGGCCAAGAAGAAGCCGCTGGATGAGAAGACGCCCGCCGATTACGGCGTCAGCACCTCAGCCCGCCTCAAGGTCGTGAAGACCGAGGAGCCGCCGAAGCGCCTGGCCGGCATCAAGGTGGGCTCGCCCGCCGAACTCGTCGCCAAACTCAAGGAAGCGGGAGCAATCTGATGGCTGTCCTCCTCATCGCCGAACACGACAATGCGTCGATCAAGGACGCAACCCACAAGGCGCTCACCGCCGCAGCCCAGATGGGCGGCGACGTGCATGTTCTGGTGGCCGGCAACAATGCCGGTGCCGCCGCGGCACAGGCCGCCAAGCTCGATGGCGTCAAGAAGGTGCTGCACGTCGACTCGAGCACGCTCGAGCGTCCGCTGGCTGAACCGATGGCAGCGCTCATCGTCTCGCTGGCGCCGGCCTATGACCACATCGTCTCGCCCGCCACCGGCAATGGCAAGAACTTCATGCCGCGCGTTGCAGCGCTGCTTGACGTGATGCAGGTCTCCGACATCTCGGAAGTGAAGTCGGCTGACACCTTCGTGCGCCTGATCTATGCCGGCAACGCGGTGCAGACCGTGCAGTCGACCGACCCCAAGAAGGTCATCACCGTACGCACCGCCTCCTTCCCGGCAACGGGCGAAGGTGGCACTGCGGAAGTGGTGAAGGTCGATGCCGTCGCCGACCCGGGCCTCTCCTCCTACCAGGGCGAGAACCTGTCGAAATCAGACCGTCCCGAACTCACCTCGGCCAAGATCGTCGTCTCCGGCGGCCGCGGCATGCAGAACGGCGACAACTTCAAGCTGCTCGACTCGGTGGCCTCCAAGCTCAACGCCGCCGTCGGCGCCTCGCGCGCCGCGGTCGACGCGGGCTATGTGCCGAACGACTACCAGGTCGGCCAGACCGGCAAGGTCGTCGCCCCCGACCTCTACATCGCGGTCGGCATTTCGGGCGCCATCCAGCATTTGGCCGGCATGAAGGACTCGAAGATCATCGTCGCCATCAACAAGGATGAAGAGGCGCCGATCTTCCAGGTGGCGGACTATGGCTTGGTAGCCGACCTGTTCACCGCCGTGCCCGAACTCGACGCGGAACTCGCCAAGCTCGGCAAGTGAGCGGTTCACATCAATCGGAATGAGGGGCGGCTTCGGCCGCCCTTTTTCGTTGCATGGCGCCCATGACATCACTCACCCGTTGAGGCGAACCCCTCAATATGCCGCTCATTCGTGCAAGCGCTGCAATGTCCAATCTAAAGTGCTATTGCTGCGACTGCGAAACGCCCTTGCCCTGCAAATAGGCGCGATATAGGCTCCGGCAGCATTTGAATTCAGGCACATTGTTACCATGCAGATCAAAAAAGTAGGCGTCATCGGCGCCGGTCAGATGGGCAACGGCATCGCGCATGTCTGCGCGCTCGCCGGTTATGACGTCGGTCTCTACGACGTCAGCAAGGACCGGATCGAGGCAGGCCTTGCCACGATCAACGGCAACCTTGCCCGCCGCGTGCGCTCCGGCAAGCTCTCGGAAGCCGACCGTGACGCCACCCTCTCGCGCATCAAGGGCGTTCCCTCATATGAGGGCTTCGGCGACTATGACCTCATCATCGAAAGCGCGGTTGAGGACGAGCAGGTCAAGCGCAAGATCTACCAGGCTCTGTGTCCGCACCTGAAGCCCGAGTGCCTCGTCGGCTCCAACACCTCCTCGATTTCGATCACGCGCCTTGCCGCCGCCACCGACCGCCCCGAGAAGTTCATGGGCATCCACTTCATGAATCCGGTGCCGGTGATGGAGCTGGTCGAGCTCATCCGCGGCATCGCCACCGACGAAGCCACCTTCTCGGTCGCCAAGGAATTCGCGTCCTCGCTCAAGAAGACCATCGCCGTCTCCGAGGACTTCCCCGCCTTCATCGTCAACCGCATCCTGCTGCCGATGATCAACGAGGCAATCTATACGCTGTATGAAGGTGTTGGCGGCGTGGAAGCGATCGACACCGCCATGAAACTCGGCGCGCGGCACCCGATGGGCCCGCTCGAACTCGCCGACTTCATCGGCCTCGACACCTGCCTCTCGGTGATGCAGGTGCTGCATGACGGGCTGGCGGATTCGAAGTACCGCCCCTGCCCGCTTCTCGTGAAGTATGTCGAAGCCGGCTGGCTCGGCCGCAAGACCAACCGCGGCTTCTACGACTACCGCGGCGAGACGCCGGTGCCGACCCGCTGATCGCAGAGCGGTCGCCACTCTCAACTGAGGCCGTCATCTCGGCGAAAGCCGGGACCCCGCTTTCTCACCGCGCATGCTGAACCAAAGCTGGCCCCCGGCTTTCGCCGGGGTGACGGTCATTTAACGGGGTTCGTAACGATTGCTTCTCGGCCAAATGGAAGAGGCCTCTACCCCCCTACCTGAGCACCAGAAAGCCCGTCCTGACCTGCGCCAGGGCCGATGCCTAGTTCTGCGCCAGTGCGGCCTTCACCAGCGCCACGGCCTCCGGGCTTGCCCAGTCGGCAGGGCCCAGGATGCGGCCCAGTTCGCGGCCCTGCCGGTCGATCAGCAGCGTGGCGGGCAGGCCCGCCGACTTGAGATCGTTGACGATCTTCGTCGAGGGCTCGATGTAGAGCTTCAGATTGTCGACGCCCGTGTCCTTCAGGAACACGGCCGAGGGCTCCGCCCCCTTGCGGTCGACGCTGATGGCGACGACCTCGAACTGGTCAGAGCCCAGCTCCTGCTGAAGCTTCGACAGGTCCGGCATCTCCTCCCGGCATGGCGCGCACCAGGTGGCCCAGAGATTGACCAGCACCACGCGGCCCTTCCAGTCGCTCAGCTTGACGGGCTCTCCGGCGCCATCCTGGAAGGCGAGGTCAGGAAGGGGCTTGGGTTCCGGGTGGATCAGAAAGGCCGCGAGCGCGCCCTTGGAGAGGTCCTTCGACAGGCCGCTTTGCACCGCCACCGGAGCTGTTTCCGCAGGTCCGGCCTTGCGCCCGGCGGCCTCATACAGATAATAGCCTGTAATCGCTGCGAGAATGACGAGGCCCGCCGCGATCTGCGCCAGGGGGCCGGATTTCTTCTTTTCGGTGCTCATGCGCAGGCTATCTCGGACGGAATGAAGGAATTTCGATGACCAACAAGATGTGGGGCGGGCGTTTCCAGGCGGGGCCGGACGCGATCATGGAAGAGATCAACGCCTCGATCGGCTTCGACAAGCGCCTGTTCCGGCAGGACATCGCGGGCTCGAAAGCCCATGCCGCGATGCTGGCGAAGCAGGGAATCATCTCGAAACCCGATGCCGCCCTCATTAGGAAGGGCCTCGACCAGGTGCAAGCCGAGATCGAGGGCGGCACGTTCACGTTCTCGCGCGCGCTCGAAGATATCCACCTCAACGTCGAATCCCGCCTCAAGGACATCATCGGCCCTGCCGCCGGGCGCCTGCACACGGCGCGCTCGCGCAATGATCAGGTGGCGCTCGACTTCCGCCTCTATGTGCGCGACACGGTCGACCACCTCGATGCCCAGCTGAAGGACCTGCAGCTGGCGCTCGCCAGCAAGGCGGAAGCGCATGCCACCACCGTCATGCCGGGCTTCACCCATCTGCAGGTCGCCCAGCCCGTGACCTTCGGCCACCACCTGCTGGCCTATGTGGAAATGCTGGCGCGCGACCGTTCGCGTTTGGCCGACGCGAGAAAGCGCATGAACGAGAACCCGCTGGGTGCCGTGGCCCTTGCCGGAACCAGCTTCCCCATCGACCGCCATATGACGGCGAAGGCCCTGGGCTTCGACCGCCCGACGCGCAACTCGCTCGACACGGTCGCCGACCGCGACTTCGTGCTCGAGACGCTTTCGGCCTGCGCCATCTGTTCGATGCATCTCTCGCGGCTGGCGGAAGAGATCGTCATCTGGTCGACGAGCCAGTTCCGTTTCGTGAAGCTCTCCGACAAGTTCACCACCGGCTCCTCCATCATGCCGCAGAAGAGGAACCCCGATGCCGCCGAACTCGTTCGCGCCAAGCCCGGCCGCATCATCGGCGCACTGTTGTCGCTGCTCACCGTGATGAAGGGCCTGCCGCTCACCTATTCAAAGGACATGCAGGAGGACAAGGAGCCCGCCTTCGACGCCTTCGACAACATGTCGCTGGCGATTGCCGCCACCACCGGCATGGTCAAGGACATGGTCCCCAACAAGGACGAGATGCGCAAGGCCGCAGCCTCCGGCTTCTCCACCGCCACCGACCTGGCCGACTGGCTCGTCCGTACACTGAAGATGCCGTTCCGCGAGGCGCACCACGTGACGGGCAGCCTCGTGGCGCTCGCCGAGAAACAGGGCTGCGACCTGCCGGAACTGCCGCTCAGCCTGATGCAGTCGGTCGAGAAGCGCATCACCAGGGACGTCTACAAGGTGCTGACTGTCGAATCCTCCGTCGCCTCGCGCGTGAGCTTCGGCGGCACCTCGCCCAGAAATGTGAAGCGCGAGGCAAAGCGCTGGCTCAAGCTGCTGAAAGGATGACTCTCATGAAAACCGCGCTCCTGCTTCTCGCACTCTCGCTTGCTCTTGCCGCCTGCGGCATCAAGGGCGATCCCGAACCGCCGAAGTCCACCGAGATCCAACAGGCCCAATAAGCTCATGCATCATTTCGCCTATCGCGACGGCGTGCTCCATGCCGAGGACGTGAGCCTGAAGGCGCTGGCCGAGGAGATCGGCACGCCTTTCTACTGCTACTCCAGCGCCACGCTGGAGCGCCACTACAAGGTCATGCGTGATGCCTTCGCCGGCACCGACCACATGATCTGCTATGCCATGAAGGCCAATTCCAACCAGGCGGTGATCCGCACCATGGCGGAACTTGGCGCCGGCATGGACGTGGTCTCGGAGGGCGAATTGCGCCGCGCGCTTGCGGCGGGTGTTCCCGCCCGCAAGATCGTGTTCTCCGGTGTCGGCAAGACGGCGCGCGAGATGGCGCTGGCACTGCGCGAGGGCATCGCCTGCTTCAACGTCGAGTCGGAACCCGAGCTCGAGCTGCTGTCGGAAGTGGCCAAGCGCGTGGGCCAGCGCGCCGCCGTGTCGATCCGTGTCAATCCGGACGTCGACGCCAAGACGCACCACAAGATCTCCACCGGCAAGGCAGAGGACAAGTTCGGAATCTCCTACAAGCGGGCCCGCGAAGTCTATGCCCGCGCCGCAGCACTGCCGGCGATCGACGTCGCTGGCATCGACATGCACATCGGCAGCCAGATCACCGAACTCGAGCCCTTCGCCAAGGCCTTCAAGCTGATGGGCGAACTCACCGAAGAGCTGCGCAGCGACGGCCACAACATCCGCCACCTCGATCTTGGGGGCGGGCTCGGCGTTCCCTATCGCGGCACCAACGATGTTCCTCCGCACCCGGACGAATATGCCGCCATGGTGAAGGCGACGCTCGGCCACCTGAACCTCAAGTTCGTGCTGGAGCCCGGTCGCATGATCGTCGGCAATGCCGGCGTCCTTGTCTCACGCGTCATCTATGTGAAGGACGGGACCGAAAAGCACTTCGTGATCCAGGACGCGGCGATGAACGACCTGATCCGACCCACCCTCTATGACGCCTACCATGAGATCGTGCCGGTCACGGAGCCCGCAGGCGGGGAACCCATGATGGCGGACGTGGTGGGCCCCGTGTGCGAGTCGGGCGACTATCTCGCCAAGGGACGCAGGCTGCCAAGGGTTGAGCCAGGCGACCTGCTCGCCACCATGACGGCCGGTGCCTATGGCGCGGTTCAGGCCGGAAGCTACAACACCCGGCCACTGGTTCCGGAAGTGCTGGTGAAGGGCGGAAAGTGGGCCCTGGTTCGCCCCCGCCAGAGCTATGAGGAACTGATCGGCATGGACCGGCTCGCCTCATGGCAGGAGAAGGGGAAAGCCTGAGGCGGTTTCGCAATCGTGATCGGATCTCAGGCTCATTTTGGCCGTCATCTGTGATAAAGCTGACCCCGACCATGGTGAACGAACCCGGCAAAGCGACCTACGTCGACCGCAAGATAAGCCAGGCCAGGCTGGCGCTGGGTTTCGAGCGGCTGTGGACGGCACTCTATTGGCCGCTCCTCATCCTTGCGGCGGCTGCGGCACTGGTGATTGGCGGCGTGTTTCCGCAATTGCTGCTCTGGGCCCGGGGGGTGCTGCTGGCAACGGTCGCCGCGGCCTTCATCTGGTCGCTGATCCCACTCATTCGCGTGTTGAGGGCCGGCTGGCCGAGCCGCGGCGAGGCCATGCGCCGCGTCGAGGAGAGGACCGGCCTCGCCCATCGCCCCGTTTCCGCGCGCGACGACAAGCTGCCTGACGACGTCACCAGCCATGCCCAGCAGGTGCTGTGGCAGGAGCACCGGCTGCGTCAGCTGAAGGACCTTGGCCACCTCAAGGCGGGCGTTCCTGCCTCGCGCTGGCGCGACATCGACCCGCGCGCCCTGCGCCTGCCGGTGGCACTGGCACTCGTCGCAGCGCTGCTGCTGGGGCCCGGAACCGTGCGGAGCAATCTCGCCGACAGCCTGGCCATGACCAGCCCGGCGCCGGCACCGCAGCTGGCGATCGATGCCTGGCTGAAGCCGCCCGCCTATACCGGCAAGCCACCCTTCCTGCTGACCAGCGCCGCGATGACGGAGCGGATGAAGAAGGACCCCGAGATCAGCGTGCCGGAAGACTCCACGCTGTCGCTGCGCATCACCGGTGCCGAAGCGCCGCAGCTATCCTTCCACGAACTCCTCGACGCGCCCAACGCCCCTGAGCTTCCCGGCTTCAAGCCCAAGGTCAAGTCTGGCGACGGCATGTTCCAGGCGGATGTGAAGCTCGAGCGGCCTGCCATCGTGAAGGTGACGGACGGCGGGCGGGAACTTGCCAGCTGGCGCATTTCGCTGATCCCCGATGCTGCTCCGAAGGTGGAGATCACCGAGGTGCCGACGGGCGACTCGTCCGGCATGCTGACGGCGAAGTGGAAGGTCTCCGACGACTATGGCGTCAGCGGCGTGACCTCCGACATCTACCTCGCCGACGACCAGGACGAGGGCGTTGGCTTCGCCGACGCCGGCATCTTCGAGTTCGATCCTCCGAAATTGCCGATCCGTCTGCGCAAGGCCGCTCCCAGGGAAGAAGCAGGCGAGTCCAAGGCGGACGTCGCGGAGCACCCCTGGGCGGGCTTCATGGTGGAATTGACGCTCACCGCACGCGATGCGGCCGGCCACACGACCGAGAGCGCCAAGCGCACCTTCCGCCTGCCGGAGCGCCAGTTCACCCGGCCGCTGGCTCGCGCCCTCATCGAGCAGCGCCGCCGCCTGATCCTGAGCCCCGAGGAAGCGGGTGGCGTGGCCGAGATGCTGGACGCCATCGTTACCTATCCCAAGGACCTGATCGAGCGCTCTGGAACGCAGATTGCCATTGCGGCGGCCCTGTCGCGGCTGCGCGCCGCCGAGGACCGCGCCGAGATCGACACGGTGATCAAGGAACTGTGGCAGATCGCCGTCAATGTCGAGGACGGCGTATCGGCAGACGCCAAGGCCGCCCTTGAGGCCGCACGCCGGGAACTGGAGAAGGCGCTGAAGGATGGGGCCCCTCCGGAGCGCATTGCGGAACTCACCAAGAAGCTGAGGCAGGCTCTCGACCGCTACATGCAGTCGATGATGGAAGAGGCGCAGAAGCGCCTTTCCCAGGGCCAGCAGCAACAGCAGGATCGCCAGCAGCCCGGCAAGGTGGTGACACCCCAGGACCTGCAGCGAATGCTGGACATGATCGACAAGCTGACCAAGAGCGGCAACAACGAGGCGGCACAGCAGTTGCTCTCGCAGCTCGAGGACATCCTGCGCAACCTGCAGCCGGGCATGCCGCAGCAGGGCATGGGCGAGGGCCAGGAAAGCCCGCTGAGCCAGATGCTCGACCAGCTCTCCGAATTGATGCGAAAGCAGCAGAAGCTGATGGACGAGACCCAGCGCATGCCCCAGCCGGGCATGGGCGAGGAAGACCAGCAGAACGGCCAGCAGCCTGGCGGGCAGGGCCAGCAGGGCATGGGCGGCCTCGGCGACCGCCAGCAGGAGCTGAGCCAGATGCTGGAGGAGCTGATGAAGCAGTTCGGCCAGAACGGCATGGAGGCGCCGCGCTCCTTCGGTCAGGCCGGCAAGAACATGAACCGTGCCGAGGGTTCGCTGCGCGGCGGCGACCGGGAGCAGGCACTGGGCGAACAGGGCGAAGCCATGTCGAAGCTGCGCGAGGGCGCCCAGGGCATGGCGCAGCAACTGATGCAGCAGTCACGCGGCCAGCAGGATTCGCAAGGGCGTGACGGCGAGGGACGCGGCGACCGCGACCCGCTCGGCCGACCGCTGCCGAGCAGTGGCGAGGACCGGGGTCCGCTCAAGGACATGCTGCCGTCGGAACTCGCCATCGAACGGGCCAGGCAGATCCTGGAGATGCTGCGGTCGCGCGCCGGCGAGACCGGCCTTCCGAAGTTCGAGCGTGACTATATCGAAAGGCTGCTCAAGGGCCTCTACTGAGCCGGGGCTTGAACCTGCTCCAGCGTGAGGTTTCCCGCCACCAGCACCCAGCGACCGCCGCGGCGCCGGAGGTCGGTCACTGTCAGTCCGCCGGGCAATATGCTGCCCACGATCACCGGCACCAGCGTCTTGCCCTGGTCGCCATGGATCGCCACGAAGGCCACGCCATCCACCACGGTGAGAAGCTCATAGACGTTGAGCGCGCCTTCGCGCGGGCCGGCGCTGACGGCGCGACTTGCCTGTGGCAGTGCTTGCGTGGTCAGCGGATCGGCGGACGGCGCGTCCATGATCACCTTGCGCTTGGGTGCCGGAAAATTGAGGCCGAGATTCGCCGGCGGGTTCTCCATGCCGTTCAGGGCCACGACCTTGTAGGCAGCAAAGGCGATCACGCCTGCGGCAAGGGACAGCGAAAGCACATAGGTGATGATGTCGGTGAACTTGTCGGCCATGGCATGACGCCGCTCCATTCCAGCAGCTTGCGCGCGGGAGCTTGTGCGAGCGTTACGGCAATCAGCGATCGAGGCGCAGGGCGAGGCCCTTGCGTGCCAGCGACAGCAGGCAACGCCCGGCGATCGCCTCCGCCAGGTCGGCACTTTGACGCGCCGCCAGCACATTGGCCGAAAGTGTGCTGCCGGCCGTGACCAGGTCAGACAGGCTCCACGCGCGAAGCTGAGCCGTCACCAGTCTCTGGCGACGGAAGAAGACAGGAGGCCGCGCCTGCTTCACCACCTGGTCGGCTGTGGCACCCCGGTCGATGGCGAGACGGAATTCGGCGAGCCTGAGGGCCTGCATGTGCACGATGCCGAGCAGACGCCCAGCATCCTGGCCACCGCGCACCAGATCATGGAACAGCCGATCGGCCTCCTCCACGTCGCCGCCGAACACGCTGTCGGCGAGTTCGTCAGGCGTCGAGCCCGTGTCGTTGCCGCAGATCGCTTCGACATCCTCGATGCTCACGCGCTCGGCCCCGAGGCAATAGAGCGCCAGCTTCTCTGCCTCGCGTCGGGCCAGCCCGCGGGCCGTGCCGGCAAGTTCGATGAAGCGGGCGAGCGCATCCTGGCCGATCTTGAGATTGTCCTGGGCGAGGACATGCTCCACCATCCCGGCGATCTCGCCCGCTTCCGCCTCATAGAGCGGCAGGACGAGTGCATGCGGGCTTTTCTCGAACTGGGTACGGAGTTGCGCGTTCTTGGGCAGCGTGCCGGCTTCCGCCACCACGAGATTGCCCTGCGTCTTGCCCGCAAGCAGCGGAAGCGCCGCCTTCAGGAAGCCGTCGCCCGCACCCTTGATCCATATCGCCTTGGAACCACCGAGCATCGAGATCGACTGCACCTCATCCACGAGGCGGGCAGGGTCGGACGCGATATCTTGCTCCGTCAGCGTCATCACGGTGAACGGATCATCCAGCGACCCCGCCACTTTCCTGACGGCGCGCTGCGCAAGCTCGCGCACCGCGTCGCCCTCCTCGCCATAGATCAGGATGGCGGCTATGGCTGGATCGGGCTTTCGCAGGAAGGCACCGAGCCCGGCGGGCTTGATGGCCGTCATGAGCTCTGCTGTTGCTTGGCGAAATAGGCGGCCAGCCGGGTGCGAATATCGGCGCCGACTTCGCGGGCGGCGCGTTCGGTGGCATCCTTCTGGGCCTGCATGTCGGCGAAGGGTTGTCGGACCACGTCATAGGGCACGCGGGCGAAGGTTGTTCCCTTGGTCAGGATCTTGCCGGTGGAACGGTCGACCAGTTCGTAGCTGGTGGTGATCAGGATGGCCTGCCGCCCGACCGAGGGCTGCTTGTCCAGGATCACCCCATTGTCGGCAAGGGTGGTCGTGAGGTTCAGCATGTACTTGTCTTCGCCCCGGCCCGTCTGCATGGAGGAGATCAGCTCATTTCGGATGAGCTGTCCCGTCCTGTCAGTCGGTTCAGGGATGGAAATCGAAGACAGGCTGCCGGCAACGCCCGGGCTGGTGGACGAGGAGCCATACATCGGCCGGTAGCCGCAGCCGGCCAGAACCAGCGCGGCGACCATCAGGAGAGTGGTGGCAAGCCTCGACATCAGCCCACAATATTGGCGATACGGCCGGGCACCACAATCACTTTCTTCACCGGGCGGCCGTCCAGGGCACGGATGACGGCGTCGAGCTTCAGCGCCAGTTCCTCGATGGACTTAGCATCGAGGTCCTTGGCCACCGTGATCTCGTCGCGGCGCTTGCCGTTGACCTGCACGGCGATCGTCACCTGGTCGTCGGCCAGCAGCGCCGGGTCAGCCTTGGGCCAGGCGGTGTCCACCACGAAGCCGGGCATCTTCATGGCCTGCCAGCACTCCTCCCCCAGATGCGGCATCATGGGGGCCGAGGTAAGCACCAGGAACTCGGCTGCCTCCTTGACCGACGCCGCATCCGCCTTGCCGCCGGAGAGCGCTGTGCCCAGCGCATTGGCCAGTTCATAGATGCGGGCGATGGCCCGGTTGAAGCGCAGCGAGGAGAGATCGTCCGTCACCGCAGCGAGCGCCTTGTGGGCCACGCGGCGCAGCTCCAGCGAGGCCGCGGCATCGCTGCCGCCGGCATAGGTTGTGGAGTCGTTGACAAGCCGCCAGATGCGCTGGGTGAAGCGCCAGGCGCCTTCGGCGCCGGCCTCCGTCCACTCGATGTCGCGCTCGGGCGGCGTGTCGGAGAGCATGAACCAGCGCGCCGTGTCGGCACCGAAGCGGGCGATGATGTCGTCGGGGTCGACGACGTTCTTCTTCGACTTCGACATCTTCTCGACGCCGCCCACTTCAAGGGGCTCACCGGTCGTCGCATGCGCCCACTTGCCGTCCTGGTTCACGGCATCCGAGGGCAGCACCCACTCACCGCTCAGTGTACGGAAGGTTTCATGGATGACCATGCCTTGCGTGAACAGGCTCTCGAAGGGTTCCTTGATGGCGAGGTAGCCCGTCGCCGTCATGGCGCGTGCATAGAAGCGCGAATAGAGCAGATGCAGGATCGCATGCTCGACGCCACCGATGTACTGGTCGACGCCCATCCAGTACTTGCCGGCTCCCATGTTGACGGGATCGGCCGCATGCGGCGAGCAGAAGCGCGCGTAGTACCACGACGAGTCGATGAAGGTGTCGAAGGTATCGGTCTCGCGCTTGGCCGGTTTGCCGCAGGACGGGCAGTCGACGTGCTTCCACGTCGGGTGATGCTCGAGCGGGTTGCCCGGCTTGTCGAAGGTCACGTCCTCAGGGAGCGTCACCGGCAGCTGGTCCTTGGGCACCGGAACGATGCCGCAGCTGGCGCAGTGGATGACCGGAATCGGGCAGCCCCAGTAGCGCTGGCGCGACACGCCCCAGTCGCGCAGGCGGAAGTTCACCTTGCGCTCGCCGATGCCCATTGTCTCCATGCGCGCGGCGATGTCGGCCTTGGCCTCGGGCACGCTCATGCCATCGAGGAATTCGGAGTTGATGAGAACGGTGTTGTCGCCTTCCTTCTCAAGGAAGGCTTCGGTGCCGACTTCGAAGGTTGCGGGATCGGTGCCCTTCGGCGCGACGACGGGGATCACCGGCAGGTCATACTTGCGCGCGAAGTCGAGGTCGCGCTGGTCATGCGCTGGGCAGCCGAAGATGGCGCCTTCACCATAGCCCATCAGCACGAAGTTCGCGGCATAGACCGGGAGCCGCACGCCCGGGCGGAACGGGTGGCGGGCATAGAGGCCCAGCATGTGGCCCTTCTTCTCGGCGCGCTCGATCGTCTCCTCCGAAGTGCCGAGGGCAGCGACTTCGCGGCGGAAGGCAGCGAGACCCTCATCCTTCTCGGACAGGCGACGGGCCAGCTCATGGTCAGCTGAAATGGCGCAGAAGCTGGCGCCGAAGATCGTGTCATGGCGCGTCGTGTAAACCGTCAGGCGCTCGTCCAGCGCTTGGCCGTTCTCGTCCTCCAGCACGAAGGAGAAGCGCATGCCCTCCGACCGGCCGATCCAGTTCTTCTGCATCAGCCGCACTTTTTCCGGCCACTTGGTGAGGCCATCCAGCGCGGTGAGCAGTTCATCGGAGTAAGCCGTGATCTTCAGGAACCACTGGGCAAGCTCGCGCTTTTCGACCAGCGCACCCGAGCGCCAGCCGCGGCCGTCGATCACCTGCTCGTTGGCGAGCACGGTGTGGTCGACCGGGTCCCAGTTCACCATCGAGACCTTGCGCTCGACGAGGCCCGCCTTCATGAAGTCGATGAACATCGCCTGTTCATGCATGTAGTAGGAGGGGTCGCAGGTGGCGATCTCGCGGCTCCAGTCGAGTGCCAGCCCCATGGACTGCAGCTGGCGCTTCATGGTGGCGATGTTGTCGTAGGTCCAGGACTTGGGGTGGATGCCGCGGTCGATGGCGGCATTTTCCGCCGGCATGCCGAAGGCGTCCCAGCCCATGGGATGCAGCACGTTGAAGCCCAGCGCCCGGCGGAAACGGGCGATGACGTCGCCCATGGTGTAGTTCCGCACGTGGCCCATGTGGATGCGGCCCGAGGGATAGGGGAACATCTCGAGCACGTAGTATTTCGGGCGCGAGGGGTCTGCCATGGCCTCGAAGCTCTTGTGGTCGGTCCAGTGCTTCTGCCAGCGCGGCTCGGCGTCGCGCGGGTTGTAACGTTCCATGCTCACGGCAGTCTTCCTGTGGAAACGGGGCGGATCTTCGGGCTTGCTGGTACCAGTCCTTGAAAAGCCCTGCAAGCTTGGCCTAAAGCAGCGTTCTTACAGGAGTTTAGCAGATGGTCCACGAGGGTCTGAAAAAGGTGCTGAACGGCATCGTGGCGGCGGCGCAAACGGCCGGGCGGGCACCCGGTGACGTGACCCTGATCGCCGTCTCCAAGACCTTTGACGGCCCCGAGATCATCCCCGTCATCGAGGCGGGCCAGCGGGTGTTCGGCGAGAACCGCGTGCAGGAGGCCAAGGGCAAGTGGCCGGCCCTCAGGATGGCCTGGCCGGACGTCGAACTGCACCTGATCGGGCCGCTCCAGTCCAACAAGGCAGCCGAGGCCGTGCAGCTGTTCGACGCCATCCACACCGTGGACCGGCCCAAGATCGCCACGGCCATCGCTACGGAAATACGCAGGCAGTCCAAGCCTTTGACGCTGTTCGTGCAGGTCAACACCGGCCGCGAGCCACAGAAGGCGGGGATCGACCCTGACCACGCGGATGCCTTCCTGCGCGAATGCCGCGAGCTCCATGGTCTGGAGATATCAGGCCTCATGTGCATTCCGCCCGCCGAGGAAGACCCGAAGCGGCATTTCACCCTGCTGGCCGAGATCGCGACGCGCAACGGCCTCACCCAGCTTTCCATGGGCATGAGCGGTGACTATGCCTCAGCCATCGCCTGCGGGGCCACCCATGTGCGGGTAGGCTCGGCGATCTTCGGGACGCGCTAGATCCGGATTTTCGTCTTCGGGCCGATCAGGCCGAGAATGGTGCGCATGTCGCGCATCGACACGGCAACACAGCCCGCCGTGGGGCCGCCGTCGGGCTGGCGGAGGTGGAAGAACACCGCACTGCCATGCCCCTGCACCCGCGGCCGCTCATTGTGCGAAAGCTCCACCACGATGTCGTAGAGGTGGTCGGGGCGCTTCATCGTCTCGTGCGAGGTGGCATAGGGGATGCGGACAAGGCGGTTATAGTTGCGGTCGCCCACGGTTTCGCACCAGCCATCGTAATCCCGCATGGCCTGCGCCTGAAGGCCGGTGCGTAGCGGCAGGCCCTTGTCGGCACGGTAGAACAGGCGGCGGACCTGCCATGCGCCCCGTGGGCTGGCCCCGTCACCTTCGCGCTTGAGGTAGCGCTTGCCGGACCGACCGATGGAACAGGGAAAGGTCATTTCCCCCACCTTGAGGAGGCCGGTTGTTGCCCTCGCGTTGCGGGTGAGGACGTGGACGGTCTGGACAGTTCTTTTCACGGCGTGGCTTTTCCGGTCGTTTGGCCTTGAAAAGGCCACGCAACACCCTAACATTGAACAGCATGGGAGCAAGCAATTTCAAAGACTTCCGGGCACAGGGGTAGCGATGAGCGGCACCAAGAAGATCATCATTGTCGATGACGACGACATGCTGCGCGAGACGCTGACCGAACAATTCTCCCTGCACGACGAATTCGCCGTGACCGAGGCCGCCACCGCAGCCGCCGGCATCAAGGCCATCAAGGCCGACAACGCCGACCTCGTGATCCTCGACGTGAACCTCCCCGACATGGACGGCCGCGAGGCCTGCAAGATCATCCGCAAGAATGGCTACAAGGGCCCGGTGATCCTGCTCACCGCGCAGTCTTCCGAGGCCGACACCATCCTGGGGCTCGACGCCGGTGCCAATGATTATGTGACCAAGCCCTTCCGCTTCGCCGTGCTCCTGGCCCGCATCAGGGCGCATCTGCGCCAGCACGAGCACAGCGAGGATGCCACCTTCAAGGTCGGCCCCTACACCTTCAAGCCCTCGGCGAAGCTCCTGTTGCGCGACGACAACCGCAAGATCCGCCTGACCGAGAAGGAAACCGCCATCATCAAGTTCCTGCTCCGCTCCGGCGAGCAGATCGTCGGCCGCGATGTGCTGCTGCAGGACGTCTGGGGCTACAATGCCGGTGTGACGACCCATACCCTTGAAACGCACGTCTACCGGCTGCGCCAGAAGATCGAGCGCGACCCCTCCCACGCCGAAATCCTGGTTACCGAGGGGGGCGGTTACAAGCTTGTCCCCTGAGCTTGGCGTGGCGCCCGGCCTCATGTAAACGAACAGCGATGAAAACCCAGGGGCGAAATGGCACGATGCCCTTCAAGGGGCATTGGCCGGACCGGGATAGAATGAGTGTAAGGGCAGACGTCGAGACTTTGCGGAACATTCCGATCTTTTCGGAGTGCGAGGCTGTTCACCTGCAGCTTCTGGCCTTTTCTGCCGTGCGCCAGAACTTCGCTGCAGGCGACTTCGTGATCCGTCAGGGCAACACGGGCATGGCGGCCTTCCTCGTTCTCAGCGGCGAGACACGGCTGTCGTCGATCGAGACAGGCCCGCTTGGCTCCGCAGGGCCGGGGGCGCTGCTGGGCGAGGTGGCGATGATCGGCGACCGGCCCTATTCAGTGACCGCCACCGCGGTGGAACCGGTTTCGACAGCGCGCATCGACCGTGACCTGTTCATGCGGGTGGCGCGGGAATTTCCCGAATTCGGCACCGCTGTCTTCGGCATTCTGGCGAGCCGCCTTGACGGTGTGATGGGTGAGCTGGATGTAGCGCGCCAGAAATTTGAGAAGGCGCGCTCCTTCAAGAGCATCTGACCGGTTCAGGTGGCCGTGAAGCTCGCCATCACCGGCACGTGGTCGGAGGGCTGCTGCCAGCCACGCGCTTCCTTCAGGATCTCGATCTTCTTGCAGGCAGGAGCAATCCCTGCCGTCGACCAGATGTGGTCGAGCCTGCGGCCGCGGTCGCTCGTCTCCCAGTCCCGCGCCCGATAGCTCCACCAGGTGTAGAGCTTCTTTTCTGCCGGTACGTGCTGGCGCATCAGGTCCACCCACTTGCCTTTCTGCTGGATGCGCAGCAGGCCTTCGGTCTCGATGGGGGTGTGGCTGACCACCTTGAGCAGGTCCTTGTGCGACCAGACGTCATGCTCGAGCGGCGCAATGTTGAGATCGCCCACCAGGATGCCCTCATGGCCCTTCGGCACGCAGCCCTTGCCGAACCATGCCTCGAGCTCATCGATGAACTGGAGCTTGTGGGCGAATTTCTCGTTGATCTTGGGATCCGGCTCGTCACCGCCCGCCGGCACATAGAGATTGTGGATGGTGACGGGCTTCTTGCCGGCAACCGTCACCGAGATGTGGCGGCAGTCGTCCTTGCCGCAGAACGGCTTTGTCGACTGCGCGAGGAAGGGTCGCTTCGATATGATGGCGACGCCGTGATAGCCCTTCTGGCCGAATTCGGCGATATGCTCATACCCCGCATCCCGGATGGGGCCTGAAGGAAACTGCCCCTGCGGGCACTTGGTTTCCTGCAGGCACAGTACGTCAGGCTGCCAGCCCTCCAGAAGCTTGGTGACCAGCCCGATACGAAGCCGGACCGAATTGATGTTCCAGGTAGCAAGTTTGAGGCTCATGCAAATGCCTTAGCCGCAGTGATGCGCGGCTGGCAAGCCGTCAGAAGTCCGTATGCCCAAACACGGTTTTCCAGTCCCGTTTCATGTCCACCACGTGCCAGCCGCGCGCTGGCGCCTCGGCCAGTGCGGCGACCAGTTTTCCCGTGCTCTTCGTCTCCGCATCATAGGCATATTCACGCTCGCCGTCGGTGTGATGAACGATGAGACCGAAGTTCGGACGCGGGTTGCCGATGGTGGTGTATTGCAACATGGCGTGGTCGCCATCGCTGTTGCCGCAGCACATGATCGGCCGCCGCCCGATGAACTGGTGGATGCCCACGGGCTTGGCGTGTTTGTCGTTGACGAAGAGGTGCTCCAGCGACTTGGTCAGCACCGGCACGCCGTCACGCAACTCAAAACTTGGCCGGGCGGTCGATCCCACCACACGCTCGTGCGGAATGCCATAAACCCGCTCCACCCACACCCGCATGAAATCCACACCACCGCCCGACACGATGAAGTTCTTGAAGCCCCTGCCATCCAGAAGCCGCAGCAATTCCTGCATGGGCTGGTAGGTCAGTTCGTCGTAGCGCCGCCCGAAGCGCGGATGACGGGACACCGCGAGCCAGGTTTCGACCGCATCACGGAACGCATCGGTGGTGATCTCCGCGTGGGTGAGCGCGATCACCTCCCGCAGCCCGGCATAACCATCCTCCAGCAGCGTGCCGAAGTCACACTCCAGCGCGGCCAGCACCATGGGAGATGCCGAGAGCTCAGGCTCTGCTTTCACACGCCGATGCAATTCATCAAAGCCGAACGCCGCCTGGAAGGGGATCGGATTCTCCGGCCAGAGCGTGCCGTCATTGTCGAAAACGGCAACGCGATCGGACATTGGAATAAAGTCCGATGACGTCTCGTCCGTCACACGCGGCAGAAACGCCAAGATGGCACGCTTTGCCGCGCAATCATTCCACGACGGCAGCGGATCAAACTTGATGTCAGCAGTCATGGAGGTGATGAAGCTTCTTCTGTGCCACGCCATAGTCGCCAAGATGATACATGCTCAGCGAGACAGCCTGAACCGGAAAACCCTTGAAGGGCTCCGCCTTCAGCGCATCGATGAAGCCGTTGGTGCCAATGCCCACGGTGAGGTGCGCATTGTAGTTCTGCCCGGTGCTCGCAGCGATGAAACCCTTGACATAATCGACCGTCGCCTGGCCGATCTCGCCGCCGTCGAGGCGCGGCGCGAAGGCCGCAGCCGTTCCCTCCGGGGTGATAAAGGGAGAGATCGCCTCAATGACCCGCAGCTGCACCCGCCGGAAGTCGTCGGTCGGCTGGATGACGATTCCGGCAAGGCCGAGCTTCCCGTCGCTCAGGGCATAGAGGCCAGTCGCCTTGCTCTGCCAGTTCACCGGGCCGGCTGCCTGCAGCACCCCGGAGACAACGTGCGCCGCCTCTGCGAGTTTCTCGCGGTCGATGAAGCACTGCACCAGCGTCACGTGTGGCGTGTGGTTGCTGTCCAGGGCGAAGCACTGCGGAAAATCGGACCTCAACCGGTCGTTCAAGGCGCGGGCCTGTTCAATCGTGCCGGCGTCGGGATCCATAAGCACGTTGACGGCAATCGGAGTCATCCTGCCCTCCTCACAGCAAACAAAGGATGAAACAGGTTCATTGCCGCCGCAAGCCGCAATCAAAGCAGTCCCGTGCAAGCAGAGAGGTCAACTCCAGCCCGCACAGGTAATTTGCGCTAAGGCCCGTTCTTGCTGTCGCGCTTGATCTTGACGACGAAGAGCTTGGGATCAGGCTCGATGCCGGCCTGCAGGTTCTCGAGCGACACGGTGGTCTTGCGGCCCTTGCCATCGGTGACGATCCACTGCTGCAGCACCTTGCGGGTCTGGTCGAACACCAGGGTCAACTGGCCGCTGCCGAGCGTGTTCTTCTTGTCCTCGACGGTGACCGTGAGGATCCCGTCCTGCTCCTGGTAATCCAGGACGCTGGTATCCTTGACGATGTCGACCTTGTCGCCCAGGACCAAGCGCAGCGGCGTCTGGGAGAGGGGGAACTGGTCGCCCTTTTCCTTCTTCACGTTCTTGATGGTGAGCCAGGTGCCGTCCGAGACGATCAGGAAGGGGTTGGGCGGCGCGTATTCGAAGCGCATCTTGCCGGGCTTGGCGATATAGAAAACCCCTTGCGACATGTTGCCTTTGGGGCTGATCTGTGTGAACTCGCCCTGCAGGGTCTTGAAGCTATTGAGATAATCCGAAATCGCGTTAACCGCGGTCTGCTGCTCGGGGCTGAGCTTCAAGGGTTCGGCGGCTGCGGCAGGCAGCGCCGCGACGACGGCGAAAGCCACTCCCAGGAAGGCACGGCGCGAGAGCTGCAAGAGACTGTTCATCCTGATCTTTCCGGATTGGGGCTTGGGAAATCGCCCGGACTTCTATGCCATGGCAGGCTTATCCGCAAGAACGGGCCGATTTTGAGGCAAGCGCCGGATATAACGGGAATGTCAGACCCGGGCGCTGTCGCCCGGCACCAGGATTTCGCGCTTTCCGGTGGCATTGGCAGCGGAGATGAGCCCTTCCCGCTCCATCCGCTCGATGAGGCTTGCGGCCTTGTTGTAGCCGATCTGCAGGCGGCGCTGCACATAGGAGGTGGAGACCTTCTTGTCGCGCAAGACCACCTGCACCGCCTGGTCATAGAGATCATCGCCCGAGCCGCCGCCCTCGCCGCCCATGCCGCCCTCGCCGAAGCTTCCGTCCTCCGGCTCCTCGGTGACAGCCTCGACATATTGCGGGGCACCCTGCTCCTTGAGGAAGCTGACGATCTTCTCGACCTCGTCATCCGCCACGAAGGGGCCATGCAGGCGCGAGATGCGCCCACCGCCGGCCATGAACAGCATGTCGCCCTGGCCGAGGAGCTGCTCTGCACCCTGTTCGCCCAGAATGGTGCGGCTGTCGATCTTGGAGGTCACCTGGAAGGAGATTCGCGTTGGGAAGTTGGCCTTGATGGTGCCGGTGATGACGTCGACCGACGGGCGCTGCGTTGCCATGACCACATGGATGCCGGCGGCGCGGGCCATCTGTGCGAGACGCTGGACCGCGCCTTCGATGTCCTTGCCTGCCACCATCATGAGATCGGCCATCTCGTCGATGATGACGACGATGTAGGGCATGGGCGAGAGGTCCATCGCCTCCTTCTCGAAGACCGGCTCGCCGGTTTCGGGATCGAACCCGGTCTGGACCGTGCGATGGAGTTCCTCGCCCTTCTGGGCCGCAAGCTTCATGCGCGCGTTGTAGCCATCGATGTTGCGCACGCCGACCTTCGACATCTTGCGATAGCGCTCTTCCATCTCGCGCACCGCCCACTTGAGGGCCACGACGGCCTTGCGCGGATCGGTGACGACGGGAGCGAGCAGATGTGGAATTCCTTCGTATACGGACAATTCCAGCATCTTGGGATCGATCATGATCAGCTTGCAGCGCTCCGGCGGCAGCCGGTAGAGCAGCGACAGGATCATGGTGTTGATGCCGACGGACTTGCCGGAGCCGGTGGTGCCGGCGATCAGCAGATGCGGCATGCGTGCGAGATCGGCGAACACCGGCTCGCCACCGATGTTCTTGCCGAGTGCGATCGCCAGGTTGAGGTTGGACTTCTCGAACGCCTCGGAACCCAGCATCTCGCGCAGGAACACCGTTTCGCGCTTGGCATTCGGAAGCTCGATGCCGATGGCGTTGCGGCCCTGCACCACCGCGACGCGCGCCGAGATGGCGCTCATCGAGCGGGCGATGTCATCGGCAAGCGAGATCACGCGCGATGACTTGATGCCGGGGGCGGGCTCGAGTTCATAAAGTGTCACGACCGGGCCCGGCCGCACCTTGAGAATCTGTCCCTTCACGCCAAAGTCGTCGAGAACGCCCTCCAGCATGCGGGCATTCTGCTCGAGCGCGTCATCGGAGAGCTCGGCGGGCTTGCCGACGCGCTTCGGCTCGGCCAACAGGGTGAGGGGCGGCAGCGCATATTCTTCTGCCGCGCCGAAGCCCAGGCCCGGCTGCATGTCCTTCTTGAGGCGCTTGCCCTGCTTCAGTGGCTTGTGGGTGCGGGTGACCTTCGGGGCCGGAACGTCGTCCTCCTCGTAGTCGTCCTCCTCGACTTCGTCAAAAGCAGGTACAGCTTCGTAGCCATCCTCCTCGATGGGCTCCTCTTCCTGATATTCCTCCACCTCCTCCAGTTCGTCCATGGGAGGAGCGGCTCGGCGAGCGGTGAGGACAGGCTCGATCCGTGCCGCCTGACGCCCACGGCGTGGTGTGTCTGCCTGAGGGGCGAGGCGGCGGATGATGTCGTCCTCGTCTCCCAGCTGTTCGAACTGGGCCTCGGCGCGGCGCAGCTCACGCCAGCGCGACCAGAGGTCCCGGGAGTGACCCCATATCTTGCCGATTCCGCCGACCGTGGTGCGCAGGACCTTGCGGCTGAGCCCTGGGGCGGCTGCCGCCTGTTCCACCGCCGCAGCGCGGCTCACGCCCAGCGCCCGGAGCCCGAAGAAGAGCATGAGCGCCAGCATCAGCAATCCGGTGATGAGGTTGGGAAGCCAGCCGGTGACGACGATCGACAGCACCATCATGAGCAGATTGTGGATCACGTCGCCGGCATTTCCGCCGAGGCCGGAGGTGAGCGACCAGTTGCCGGGCACGGGCAGGGCCGACAGGGTGGCGCTGGCGGCAAGCGTGCAGCAGATCCAGGTGAAGCATTGGCGCAGCGGCCGCGGCAGACCTTCATGCGCGAGGAAGCCAACCGCCCAGCGCATGGGAATGGCGAGCAGCACCAGCACGCCGAGGCCGAAGAACTGCATCAGCTCGTCGGCAATGACAGCACCCGGATAGCCGAGCCAGTTGCGCGCTGCCCGGTCAAGTGCGTGGTTGAGCGAGGGATCGTCCACCGACCAGGACGCCAGCGATACGCTGGCGGCAATCAGGCCGAGGAACAGCACGATGCCGGCCACCTCGAACAGGCGCCGCTTGAAGAAAATCCGGACCGCGGCGGGGACCGCACTGTCATCGGTATCGTAGGACGGTTGATACGCCATCGGGAACGCCTCCGCCGGGGAGGTTCTCCGCCGGCCCTAACACATCGTTAAGGCCATTCTGGACGGGTCGTGGTTAAGGCCCGGTTTAAGTTCTCCAAGAACAAACCCGGCGAGGCATGGCCCCGCCGGGTTTGTTGGTTCAGGTCTGGTTCGGTCAGTTGTAGGCGCGTTCGCCGTGATCGACGAGATCGAGGCCTTCGCGCTCCTCCTGCTCCTTGACGCGCAGGCCGAACACGGCCTTGCAGATCAAAAGTGCCACGATCGATACCACCGACGTCCAGATGATGGCGATGATCACCGCCATGACCTGCGCATACATCTGGGTACCGAATGAGTAGGCCGCAGTTGCAACCGAGGTGCCGGCCGCCAGGTAATCCGTGACACCCGTGCCGCCCAGGGCCGGGTTGACAAACACGCCGGTGAGCAGGGCGCCGAGGATGCCGCCGACGCCATGGACGCCGAACACGTCCAGCGAGTCATCATAGCCGAACCTGGACTTGAGCACCACCACCGCCCAGAGGCAGAGGAAGCCCGCGGCAATGCCGATGAGGATCGCCCCACCGGGTCCCACGAAGCCGCAGGCCGGGGTGATGGCGACGAGGCCGGCGATCATTCCGGAGGCACCGCCGAGCAAGCTCGGATGACCGCGGAAAACCCACTCGCCAGCGGTCCAGGCGAGCGCTGCCGCGCTTGCGGCGACGGTGGTGTTGAGGATGATCAGCGCCGTCAGGCCGTTCGCTTCGAGGCTGGAACCGGCATTGAAGCCATACCAGCCGAAAAGCAGCAGGCCGACGCCCGTCAGCATGAAGGTGAGGTTGTGGGGCGTGATCGGATCACGGCCATAGCCCACGCGCTTGCCGAGGAAGATGGCGCAGATCAGGCCCGCGACACCAGCATTGATGTGCACCACCGTGCCACCGGCAAAGTCGAGGGCACCGAGGTTGAAGAGATAGCCGTTGCCGGCATTCACCAGCGCAGCATACTCGCCGAGCACGGCGGCCTTGGCATCGTCGGTGGTGGCGGCGGCAAGCGCATCAAGCAACTGCTTTGCCTTGTCCTCGCCGACGATCGAACTGATCAGCCCCAAGTTGTCGGCCGACAGCGTGTAGGCATCCGGGCCAGCCCAGAACCACACCATGTGGGCCATGGGCAGGTAGGCGAAGGTGAACCACAGCACCATGAACAGCAGCACCGCCGAGAACTTCATCCGCTCGGCGAAGGCGCCGATGATGAGGGCGGGCGTGATGCAGGCGAAGGTCATCTGGAAGATGACGAAGGCCAGCTCGGGAATGTTGGTTTCCTTCGAGAAGGTGCCAACCTCGGTGGCTGGCGTGACGCCCGCCAGCATGAGCTTGCCAAACCCGCCGAAGAAGGGATTGAGCCCGGCGCTGGCATTGCTGGTGAAGGCAACGGAATAACCGTAGATCACCCAGAGAATCGAAATGACGGCGAAGATCGTCAGCACTTGCATCAGCACCGACAGCACGTTCTTGGCGCGCACGAGACCGCCATAGAACAGAGCGAGGCCAGGAATGGTCATCAGCACCACCATCGAGGTGGCGACCAGCATCCAGGTGGTGTCACCCTTGTTGACGGTGGCGGCGGCAGTGGCGGCAGTTGCAAACAGCGGCGTCAGGCCGAGGCCGGCAACGACGAGCGCAAGCCTCTTGGTGAAAGTCGGAAACGACATTGAAAAGCTCCCTCGATACATGAATTAGAGTGCCGCCACGCCGGATTCCCCGGTGCGGATGCGGACGGCCTGCTCAAGCGGCAGGACGAAGATCTTTCCGTCGCCGATCTGGCCGGTCTGTCCGGTGGTCTGGATGGTTTCGATCACCCTGTCGGCCATGTGCTCATCCACCGCGAGTTCGAGCTTCACCTTGGGGACGAAGCTCACGGTGTATTCGGCACCGCGATAGAACTCGGTGTGGCCACGCTGGCGGCCATGGCCACGCACTTCGGTCACCGTAATGCCCTGGATGCCGAGGGCACCGAGCGCCTCGCGGACCTCCTCGAGCTTGAATGGCTTGATCACTGCAATTATAAATTTCATGCACACCCCCGTTATTCGACTGAGGAACGCATCACAAGAATCATGCCACTTGCGCGCTGCAGCTAAGCACTTGAATCTTATGGTGAAAATTGAGTTGACCTATCCAAGGCTTGATGAAGAATTAAGCAGCTTTCTAGGGCACCCTTGATGCTGCCTATTTTTAAGGCACCAATCCGCGACGCTGCGCCGCCTGTCCTTTCCCTCCAAATCAGGCAAAACGGGTTCATGACCAAACCCCACGACATCATCGTCATCGGAGCGGCGCTCAACGGCCTTGCCGCCGCGCTGGCACTGGCCGGCAACCATGTGAAGCGTCCGCTGGACGTGGTGGTGGTCGACGTGAAGGACCCGCGTGCCTTTTCCAGCAACGCCTTCGACGGGCGCGCCTCGGCGATCACAGCTGCCGCGAGGCGCATGTTCGAATCCCTTGGGATATGGCAGGAGGTGTCACAGCACGCCCAGCCGATGGGCGAGATCATCGTCACCGACAGCGCCGTGCCCGGCGGAGCCCGCCCCGTACTTCTGCAATTCGGCGCGGAGGACATGAAGGGCGGCCCATCGTCCCACATGATCGAGAACCGCTTCCTCTATGGCGCCATGCTGGTGGAGGCTGAGAAATCGCCGCACATCCGCTTCTGCGTGGGTCAGGCCGTGCAGCACTATCATTTCGGACCGGGCCTTGCCGCCGTGACGCTGGCCGATGGCACCACACTCCGTGCCTCCCTGATCGTCGCGGCCGATGGCCGCAACTCGCCCGCCCGCGAGGCCGCGGGAATCAAGCTCGTCGGCTGGCCCTATGACCAGATGGGTCTTGTTGCCACAGTTGAACACGAGTTTGCCCACAATGGCCGCGCGGAAGAACACTTCACGCCGTCGGGGCCCTTCGCCATCCTGCCGCTGCCCGGCAACCGGTCATCTCTGGTGTGGTCAGAACGCACCGAGGCGGCCCAGCGCATGCTGGCGCTGCCGATGGATGAGTTCGAGCAGGAACTGAAGCTGCGCTTCGGCGATCATCTGGGCGAGGTGAAGCTGATCTCCGGTCGCCACGGCTATCCGCTGGCGATGTATCTCGCTGAAACCTTCACGGCACCACGCCTCGCCCTCGTGGGCGATGCCGCGCATGTGCTGCATCCCTTGGCGGGACTGGGCTTCAACCTCGGCCTCCGCGATGTCGCGGCGCTTGCCGACTGCATTCATGATGCGGCGGCCCTCGGGCTCGACATCGGCAGCGAGGCGGTGCTGGACCGCTATACCCAGTGGCGCCGCTTCGACACCGTCGCCACGGGCGCCATGATGGACGGCATGAACCGGCTCTTCGCCAATACCAACCCGGTGCTGACGCTGTTGCGCCGCGCCGGTCTTCTTGCGGTGAACCGCATGGGTGGCCTGAAGTCGATCTTCGTGTCGGAGGCCGCGGGCGTGTCGGGCAACCTGCCGCGGTTGCTGCGCGGTGAAAAGGTCTAGCGGCTGAAGCCCGCTGCGGTGATCTTGTCGAGATAGCCCTGCCAGATCGTCTCCCGCTCGCGGCCGAGCTTCAGGAGATAGGGCCAGGTGAAGAGCCCCGTCGAATGCGCATCGTCAAAGACGATGCGCACGGCATAGCTTCCCACCGGTTCGAGCCGGCTGATCTTCACGTTGCGCTTGCCCCAGACCAGCTGCTCCTGGCCCGGGCCATGGCCCTTGACCTCGGCACTGGGACTCTCAACCCGCAGATACTCTGCCGGAAGCGCCACCTGTTCGCCCGTGTCGAAGCGGACGTTCAGCGCGGCGCCGTCGGCAGCGAGCCGCAACTCATCTGGCCAGGGTTCACTCACGGTTGATCTCGCGGGCCTCGTCGGCGAGCATGATCGGAATGCCGTCGCGGATCGGATAGGCCAAACCCGCGGCACGCGAGATCAATTCCTGCTTCTCGGCATCATATTGCAGCCGCGTCTTGGTGACGGGGCAGACGAGCAGTTCGAGAAGGCGCGGATTGGTGCGGATGTCAGCCATGTCAGTCCTATTGCAGGCGCGGCTTCGCGCCCTTTCCGGTCTTGCCCAGCGCCATCTCCGTCAGCGCCACCAGCACGTCGGCGCGCGTCTTGAGATCAGGCGCCTCGAGCAGGGCCTGCTTCTCCTGTGGGGGATAGGGGGCGAGCAGCGAAAGCGTATTGACCAGAACCTCGGTGGGCGCCGAACCCACTTCCTTCCAGTCAGCGCTCATGTTGTTGGCGTCGAGATAGTCTCGGAACACCTTGAGCAGTGCTGGCCGGTTCACCTCCGCCTCACCGGCCCCCGTCGCGAGATCAGCGGCGAAGGGGTGGTAGTTGGCGATCACCTGGCGGAACGGCGTGTCGGTATCGAGTTCGTCGACCACAAGGAAGCGGCTCACCCCGGTGAGGGTGACGAGCATCCTGTCGTCGGGCGTCTCGGACCATGACGTGATCCGGCCCACGCAGCCCACCTTCATCAAGGCAGGAACCTCGCCAGCCTCATCGCCCGCATCCGGCTGGATCATGCCGATCAGCCGATCTGTAGACAGCGCATGATCGACCATCGCCAGATAGCGCGGTTCGAAGATGTTGAGCGGCAGGTCGGCACGCGGCAGCAGCAGCGCACCGGCCAGAGGGAACACCGGAATGCGCTGGGCCAAGTCATCGGGGCGCCGGTAGCGATCGAAAAGTCCCATCATGACCTACGAGAACAGAACCGAGGAAAGCTTGCGGCGGCCGGCCAGTGTGAACTCATCCTTCGGCCCCCAGGCCTCGAAGAACTTCACCAGCTGCTTGCGCGCCGCCTCGTCGTTCCAGGCCCGCATCTTCTTGATGATGTAGATCAGCTGGTCGGTTGCCGCTTCGCGCTCGTCAGCGCCGTTGAGCAGCACCGCAAGGTCGAGGCGCGCCTGGAAGTCGTCCGGGGTCTTCTCCACCTGCGCCTTCAGAGTACCGATCTCCGAGACGTCCACCGGGTTCAGTGCCAGATCGAACTGCGCCTTGACGCTCAAGACCTCCGGGTCATTCGCCTTGGCGGGCGGAACGAGGGCAAGGGTCTTCTGGGCATTCTCGAGGTCGCCCATGGCGATCTCGCAGCGCACGAGACCGGCGATGGCGCCCGCATTCTCGCGGTCGACCTGCAGCAGCTGCGCGAACAGCTGCGCGGCGTGCTGATAGTCCTTCTGGTCGACCAGCGCCCGGGCATCGCCGAGCACGGCCTCGATCTCCTCCGCCATGCTGCCCTGGCCGCCGAGGCGGTCCACGAACTGCTTGATCTGGCTCTCAGGAAGCGCGCCCATGAAGCCATCGACAGGCTGGCCATTGACGAAGGCATAGACGGCGGGAATCGACTGGATGCGCATCTGCTGGGCGAGCGGCTGGTTCTCGTCCACGTTGATCTTCACCATGCGCACCTTGCCGCCGGCCTCGCGCACCACCTTCTCGAGGGCGGGGCCGAGTTGTTTGCAGGGTCCGCACCAAGGCGCCCAGAAATCGACTATCACCGGCTGCTGGCGCGAGGGTTCGATGACATCACGAACGAAGTTCTGGGTGCTGGAGTCCTTGATCAGGTCACCCGCCGCAACCGGGGCAGGGCCACCGGTGGGCTGATCGCCGAATATCATGCTCATGGGAATGCCCTTCGATACTGTCACTGCCCCCTATGTGGAGCAAACCACGCTTCTTTTCAATGACGGGCCGATCAGGCCACCGCCACCACCCTGGGTTCATGCCCACAGGAGCGGATGAAGGCCACCAGGTCATGGGATCGGATGGTGGTGGTCGCGGTGTTCTCCAGCGGATGGTAGTTTACAAGCTCATGCGCCATCATCGCGGCATCCAGCACAACGTTGACGCGCTTTTCCGTGTCATTGATCAGCCCGAAGGGCGTGACCGAGCCCGGCTCGACGCCCAGAACCTCCTTCAGGAGCTCCGGCTTGCCGAAAGACAGCCGCCGCGACCCGATCTTGGCCGGGGCGGCCTTCAGGTCGACCTGCGCCTCCTCCAGGCAGACGATCAGCCAGATGTTGCCCTTGTCGTCCTTCAGAAACAGATTCTTGCAGTGCCCACCGGGGATCTCCCCCCTCAGGGCCTGGGCCTCCTCCACGGTGTAGACGGGGGCATGATCACGGGTCGTGGCCTCGATACCGAGGGCCATGAAGCGGGCAAAAAGGTCTTCGCGGGTCGCGGGCATGGCGGCCAAATTTCCCTTGTGAAAGATTGAGATGATCTTGTTCTTGCATTTGCCGGCGAGTTAGGCAATAAGGCGGCCACCCATCGGCGGTTGCCGGTCAAGCCATGGAAGCGGGCGTAGCTCAGGGGTAGAGCATAACCTTGCCAAGGTTAGGGTCGGGCGTTCGATTCGCCTCGCCCGCTCCAATTTCTCCCTCGAAATCAATATCTTAGAAATTCGCCTTCGGGCGGATAGGCCCGTTTTAGGACTATTTTGGCGTAGCCGGATCGTAAACGGATTTCCGTTAATTCGGCCCCCGTTTATCGTCTCCCTAGGTCAATTCCTAAGGGGGTAGCCGCCTTT
>CAMDBX010000031.1 GCA_945889445.1 Rhizobium sp. Q54 | reverse complement strand
GCCGGCGGAGACTGCCAGCGAGGCGAAGCTGTGGCGCATGTCGTGGACTCGGACTTCACCAAGTCCGGTCTTCTCGCGCACGAAGTCCCAGATCGAGCGCAACTGCCGGATATGTTCGGCGCCGTACTTGCCCGGAAACACGTAGACGTCGCCCTTCACCGCCGCGGCCTTGCGCGCCTTCAGCACCTCCGTGGCAGCGGGGCCCAGCGGCACGCGGTGCAGCTTCCGCTGCTTCGTGGTGGAGGCCTTCTTCGTCCAAACCGTCAGGGCTGGATCGAACTGCGACCAGCGTGCGCCCTTGGCTTCGCCCGACCGACAGCCGGTGGCGAGGCAGAAGCGCACGCAGTCGGCGGCGACGTCATTGCCCTTGGTCAGGCCTGCGTATTCGTCGAGGGCGTCGAGGACAGCGCGCACCTCTTCCGGCGACAGGAACGTCTCCCGCCCCTCCTCCCTGTTCCGCTCCAGCTTGGCGCACGGATTCGGGCCGGTGTATAGCGCCACCTCGCTGAGCCAGCCGAAGACGGAGGAGATCACCGCCAACACCCGATTGGCGCGGATCGGCTTCCGGTCAGCCGTGATCTTGCCGTGCAATGATTCGACCTCAGCCTTGGTGACGCGGTCAACCCGGGTCTTCCCGAACTCTGGGAAGGCGTAAGCCTCCATCATCTTCCGGTAGTCCTTCCGCGTCTGCTCTGCCCGCTTGCTCAGGCGGGCGGTTTCGAACTTGTCGAAGGCCTGCTGGAAGGTTGGCAGCTCGTCACCTGCTTTCACGGAGGGGTCGCCGCCCTCTTCGATGGTGCGGCGAATGTCCAGCATGCGCTGGCGCGCCTCTTCGATGGTCCAGGCGGGATAGGTGCCGATCTTCACCGTCTTCGGACCGACCTTGGCGAAGAAGGTCTTGGTCCTTCCACCGGCCATGACGAAAAGGCCGGGCGTCGCGGCGTCGAAGATTCGGAGACGCTGGCGGGGGACGGGGGACAGGGACTTCAGCACCTTGTCGCTGAAGGTCTGAGGCGGAATTGTACACGAATTGTACACAGCAGATGGCATTTTCTGTCCCTTTGTGTCCCGTTCTGTACACAAGGGCTATAGCAATAGTACCGTGTTATCAAGCTTTCTTCGAATTCATTAGTCTTTTGCACAGCCCATTTTCAAGACTGCAAATCCTTGCACCCCGGTTCGATTCCGGGCGAGGCCTCCACTCTCCAGATCACAATTTCGAGAGCCGTCCCCACGGCTGCAGATACCGACGGATACCTGCCTGAAAGCTGTGCAGGGCGTTCAGCAAGATGGTCACTTTGGATTGGATAAGCCGAGTTAGCCTATCTACATCTCATGACGTCATGGCCGTCCGCGATGTGTTTCCTGTGCAAAGCAGAACGTCATGGCCCCCACCCTGACCGGGTCTCCGATCCTGGACTGCAGATTGCCGAAGGCATTGAGGTTGATGACAAGCGCGTGCAGGCGGCCGGCAACTGACTGCAGGTCATGAACTGCGGGTGGTTAGCACACCTCAGAAGCACCCGCCCTGGATGCGGTTGCGTCCAGATGGACAACATTGGATTCAGACACTTACGCTGTGTTTACCGGCCTCTCCGTGTGATCGAACTGGAACCGAGCCCATCCAAATTGAAGAACAGGTCGGTCAGGCGGATGCGTTGCGCAGTCTTGTTCGGCAACTGGCCCTGTAGCTCAGGTGCCGGGTGTAGTACTTGGCGAGCCAGCCCATAGCTCCAGCGACAACCAATATGGACACAAGAACCTGAAATTCCATGCTGAACCCCCATTCATCCAAGATCAGGCTGCGCCACATGCATTAATAATTTGTTTCAATCGCATGGTGGCTTGGCGGAGCGTCAATTCGGTGTTACAGTCGTTTGTATGGACAGGTTGACACGTCTTCTTGACCGCGCACCCACCCCAGAGGCCGTAAGGCAGCTCCTGCCGCGCGATTTGCACAGGCTGGCCTCTGAATTGCGAGCCGAAGTGATATCCGCCGCCGCCGAGACGGGCGGGCATTTTGGCGGTGGCCTTGGGGTCGTCGAACTCACCGTCGCTCTCCATTATGTCTTCGATACCCCGCGCGACCGGCTTATCTGGGACGTGAGCCACCAGGCCTATCCGCACAAGATCCTCACCGGCCGCCGCGAACGCATTCGGTCGATTCGCCAGCGCGGCGGCCTCTACGGCTTCACCAAACGCGACGAAAGCACGTACGATCCCTTCGGCGCCGCGCACAGTTCGACCTCGATTTCCGCCGGCCTTGGCATGGCGCTGGCGCGTGACTTCAAGGGCGGCGACAACCATGTGATTGCCGTGATCGGCGACGGTGCCATCACCGGCGGCATGGCGTGGGAGGCGATGAACCATGCCGGCAGCCTGAGCAGTCGGCTCATCGTCATCCTGAACGACAACGGCATGTCGATCGCCCCGGCCGTAGGAGCCCTCAACGATCATCTTTCGCAGCTTCGCGCCGGTCGGTTGCCCAGCGTCTTCGAGTCTTTGGGTTTACACCATGAAGGTCCCGTCGACGGACATGACCTGAACTCGCTTCTCGTCACGCTGCAACGCGCCAGGGACACGACGGAACCGGGCCCGGTGCTCATCCATGTCGTGACCGAGAAGGGCCGTGGCCACCCCTTCTCCGCCCCGGACAAGGAACACTATCACGCGGTCGCAAAGTTTGATCCGGTCACCTTCGAGTTCAAGACGTCGAAACCCAACGCGCCCACTTTCACCCAGGTCTTCGCCTCGAGTCTCATAGCCGCCGCCGAACGCGACCCGAAGCTCGTGGCCATCACCGCAGCCATGCCTTCGGGCACGGGACTTGACATCTTCGCGGAACGTTTTCCCAATAGAACCCTTGATGTTGGCATCGCCGAGCAACACGCCGTGACGCTTGCTGCCGGCCTTGCGAGCGAGGGCATGACGCCGGTCTGCGCCATCTACTCCACCTTCCTGCAACGCGGCTTCGACCAGGTCGTGCATGACGTGGCCTTGCAACGCCTGCCCGTGCGCTTCGCCATCGATCGCGCCGGCCTCGTCGGGCAGGACGGCGCCACGCATGCGGGTTCCTTCGACCTCGCCTATATGTCGATGCTACCCGGCATGGTGGTGATGGCGCCCGCCGATGCCGCCGAATTGCGGCGCATGGTGGCCACCGCCGTCGCCTATGACGAGGGGCCGATCGCATTCCGCTATCCGCGTGGCGAGGCCGCGGGAGTGGATGATCCTCACGAAATGCGACCACTGGTCATCGGCAGGGGCCGACTGCTGCGCGAGGGCGCGGACGTTGCCATCCTGTCGCTGGGTGGCCGCCTGGCTGACGTCATGGCCGCTGCGCAGGAACTCTCCGCACTCGGCATCGAGGCCAGCGTTGCGGACGCCCGTTTCTGCAAGCCCCTCGACACAGAACTGGTGGAAGGTCTTGCCCGCCATCATCCAATGCTGGTCACAGTGGAGGACGGCGCCATCGGCGGCTTCGCCACCCATGTGCTGCAGCACCTCGCCTCCCACGACCTGCTGGGCGCCACCCGCTTCCGCGCCTTCACCCTGCCCGACCGCTTCGTGGCTCACGGCTCGCCTGCCGAGCAATATGCCGATTCCGGCCTCGACGCCCGCGCCATCGTCGCCGGAATTCGTTCCGCACTGGGGCTGTGAAGCCACTGAATTGCGGAGCTGGCGCGGCGAAATTCCACGCCCTCCAGAAAGTGCTTTTCCCCCCCGAAACCGTCTGCTATAGGCGCGTCGGCATTCCCCGATAGCTCAGTTGGTAGAGCATTCGACTGTTAATCGAATTGTCCCTGGTTCGAGTCCAGGTCGGGGAGCCAAATACCTCCAATCTAGGCCGGTGCGAGTTCATGCATCGGGACTCCGGCGGCGCTTTGAGCCGCAGATACCGTCCACCAAGAAATGCCGGGGGACTGACAATCACAATGTCTTTCGAAGCGACCGCGATCTCGGAACGGCAGAATGGTCCGGAAACCTTCCATGAACCCTCCTCAGCACAACCGAAACCCATGGCTGAAGGGCTCGGCAGACGAGTGGTAAAGCTTCAGATGGCTCTCCATAACGTTCCACTTCCAAGCCGTGAGGTAAGTAGATTTACACCCGAAGGGCCTAGTGAAAACTTGTCCGAAACCCGCAAAATGGCCGCAATCCGGTGGCGAATAGGCGGTGCGCCTGTTATGCGTTCATTCAATTCCAGCGCGATCTGACGCCTTCTCGGATTGCGCATGGCCACGGCAGATGAGAAGGCTCCAAGGAGACCACACAATGAATTTCAAGGCTCTTTCCCGCGTGGCTGTGATGGCGGCGGGTCTCGCGCTGGCTGCTTCGGTCGCTGGTGCGGCCGAACCGGCAAACCAGCACATCCCGTTGCAGAAGACCATCGGCAAGCCGATGACACAGGCTCCTGTGCCGTCGCTCGGCGTGCTCAACGCCGGCGGCGCCACCCTCGAGGGCAACAAGCTCACCCTCACCGGCGTGTCCGGCAACGTCATCGTGTTCGCTGACCGCCCGGTGCGCGCGGCTGGCCACGAGACGACCGAACTCTTCATCTCGCGCTGGGCTGACGGCAACGACAGCTTCTCCAAGGATCCGCCGAATGCCACGGTTTCCGTGCTCGGCGGTGAAAAGGACGGCGTCACCGACGCGGTCGTGGTTCTCAAGAACCCCAAGCTCGATGGCACGAACCTGGTGTTCGATGTCGACGTGCTGGAGGGTGACCTGAAGGGCCTGAAGGGCCCGGCTGCAGTGTTCATCGACTGGTTCGCAGCTGGTGGCCGCGGCTTCGCGGTCGGCGGTGGCGGCTGGCATGGCGGCTATCATGCCTGGTATGGCGCTCCGGTCGCGGCTGGTGTTGCAGCCGGCGCAGTGGCTGGCGCTGCTATCGGTGCGGCAGCTGCGGCTCCCTACTATGCCGCCCCGGCTTGCGGCTATTACCCCTACCCGCCCTGCTACTGAGCAGCGCGTTCACGATGAAGGCGCCGGGTTTGCCCGGCGCCTCTTTTGCTCCCGCGTGCCAGTGGCCGAAACATTCAGGCGCCGATATCAAGCGCCCGCTGGCAACGCGCCCGGAACGGCAGGAACCAGATTGAAGGAGACCTCCCAAATGAAACTCAAGACACTTGCCCGCATGGTGGTGCTGTCCGCCGGCCTCGTGCTTGCGGCGAGCTTCGCTCACGCGGCAGAGACGGCCCAGCACGTGCCGCTGGCCAAGACCATCGGCAAGCCCGTTAGCCAGGCTCCCGTGCCGTCGCTCGGCGTGATCAACGCCAAGAACGCCACGCTCGCCGACGGCAAGCTGGTGCTCGATGGCATCGCTGGCAACGTCATCGTTTTCGCCGATCGCCCGGTGCGTGCTGCCGGCCACGAGGATATGGACCTGTTCATCGCCCGCTGGGGTGATGGCAAGGACAGCTTCGCCAAGGACCCGCCCAACGCAACCATCTCGGTGCTGGGCGGCAGCGAAGCGGGCGTGTCGGATGCGGTCGTCATCATCTCCAATCCCAAACTTGAAGGCGACAAGCTGACCTTCGACGCCAAAGTTCTGGAAGGCGACCTGGCGGGTGCCAAGGGCCCCGCCGCGCTGTTCATCGATTGGTGGGCCGTCACGCCCGGCGGCTACGTGGTGCACGGCCATCATGGCTGGTACGGTTACCCGCCGCCGGTCTATGCCCCTTACGCGCCCTACCCGCCCCCGCCGCCCCCGGCCTGTGGCTACTATCCCTATCCGCCCTGCTACTAAGCGGAACCGACCATTCCATGAAGGGCGCCGGGTTCACCTGGCGCCCTTTCTCTTTGTTGGCCTTGCCCATTTGACGGAATTCGCCCGGTGGGGCATCACTAGCGCCATGGATATCAAGCAAGACGTCATCGCCGCCATCGGCAACACGCCGTTGATCAGGCTCCGCAAGGCTTCCGAACTCACTGGCTGCACCGTTCTCGGCAAGGCCGAGTTCATGAATCCCGGCCAGTCGGTCAAGGACCGCGCCGCCCTGTTCATCATCCGTGACGCCATCGCCCGCGGCGAACTGAAGCCAGGCGGCACCATTGTCGAGGGAACGGCCGGCAATACCGGCATCGGCCTCACAGTGGTCGCCAATGCCATGGGTTTCCGATCGGTCATCGTCATTCCCAACACGCAGAGCCAGGAGAAGAAGGACGCACTCCGCCAGCTCGGTGCCGAGCTCGTTGAAGTTCCGGCCGTTCCCTACAAGAACCCCAACAACTACGTGAAGTATTCCGGCCGCCTCGCCAAGGCGATGGGCGCCGTCTGGGCCAACCAATTCGACAACACCGCAAACCGCATGGCCCACATCGAGGGAACAGCTCCCGAGATCTGGAAGCAGACCGACGGCAAGGTCGACGCCTTCGTCGCCGCTGTCGGTTCCGGCGGCACGTTGGCCGGCGTTTCCATGGGGCTCAAGTCCTTCAACCCCAACATCAAGATCGCTCTGGCCGATCCGATGGGAGCGGCGCTTTACAATTACTACAAGCACGGCGAGCTGAAGTCCGAAGGTTCCTCGATCACCGAGGGCATCGGCCAAGGCCGCATCACCGCGAACCTTGAGGGCGCCATCGTCGATGACGCATTCCAGATTCCCGATTCCGAGGCCATTCCGATCGCCTTCGACCTCCTACAGCACGAGGGCCTGTGCATGGGTGGCTCGACCGGCGTCAACGTGGCAGGCGCCATCCGCATGGCGAAAGTACTCGGCCCCGGCCACACCATCGTGACCATCCTCTGCGACTACGGCACGCGCTATGCCTCCAAGCTCTTCAACCCCGCCTTCCTGCGCGAGAAGAACTTGCTCGTGCCCGCCTGGCTCGAGAAGGTTCCGGACGTGCCGAATGTCGCCGAAGAGGTGACGGCGTGAGCGCCACGCTGCTGTTCCGTGATGATGCTTACCTGAAGGACTGCGCGGCAACCGTCACCGCGGTCAATGACAAGGGCGGCATCCTGCTCGACCAGACGGTCTTCTACGCAACCGCCGGCGGGCAACCGGGCGACAAGGGCACCCTCACATGGGACGGCGGCAACGTCACCATCGCCACCACCGTCTATGACGAAACGAAGGACGTGGTGCACGTGCCTGCCGAAGGCCAAACCCTTCCCAGCGTCGGCGCAAAGGTGACGCCCACCCTCGACTGGAGCAACCGTCACCGCAACATGCGCGCCCACACGCTTATGCACCTGCTCTGCGCGTCCGTCCCATTCCCCGTCACCGGTGGCGCCATCGGCGAGGATGGCGGCCGCATCGACTTCGACATTCCCGAGGGCCAGATCCCGGACAAGGCAGACCTCACCGCCACGCTCAACCGACTGGTGACGGAAGACCATCCCGTTTCGTTCCGCTGGATCACCGACGAGGAGATGGCGGAAAATCAGCATCTCATCCGCACCATGTCGGTAAAGCCGCCAACTGGCACCGGCCGCGTCCGCTTGGTGATGATCGGCGAAGACGGCAAGGTCGACCTGCAGCCCTGCGGCGGCACCCATCTTTCGTCGACAGGCGCCATCGGCCCCGTCGTGGTGTCCAAGATCGAGAACAAGGGCAAGATCAACCGCCGCATCAGGGTAGCCTTCCAATGAGCAACGACATCGTCTCGACCGAATGGCTGGCCGATCACCTCGGCTCTCCCGACATTGCCATCATCGACGCCTCCTGGCACCTTCCCACCGCCAACCGCGATGCAAAGAAGGAGTTCGCCGCCGCCCATATTCCCGGTGCCCAGTTCTTCGACATCGACGAATTGTCCGACACTGCCTCCAGCCTGCCCCACATGCTGCCAAGCCCGGAGAAGTTTGCCTCCCGCATGCGCAGGATGGGCATTGGCGACGGCAAGCGCATCGTCGCCTATGACACGGTCGGCCTGTTTTCTGCCGCCCGTGCCTGGTGGATGTTCAAGGTCTTCGGCCATGACGACGTCGCCGTGCTCGACGGCGGCTTGAAGAAATGGTTGGCCGAGGGCCGCGCAACCGAGGACGGACCCGCCCTTCCCCGCCAGGAGCGCCACTTCACTGCCCGTTTCAAGGGGTCCATGGTGAAGGACATGAAGGACGTTGCCGCCGCGCTGAAGTCCGGCGCGGCACAGCTTGCCGATGCCCGCTCCGGCACCAGGTTCCGTGGCGAGGAGGCAGAGCCTCGCCCCGGCGTGCGGGCCGGCCACATGCCCGGCGCCAGCAACGTCCATTACGCCAGCCTCCTCAATCCCGACGGTACGCTCAAATCGCCGCCCGAGATTGAGGCCAGCTTCGCGGCGGCCGGGATTGATCCCTCGAAGCCCGTGATCACCTCCTGCGGCTCCGGCATCACCGCCGCGATCCTCAGCCTTGGTCTAACCCTCACGGGCAATCGCGACCACGCCCTCTATGACGGCTCGTGGACGGAATGGGGCGGCAACCCAGACAATTCCGTCATCGCGGGCCTGTGACTGGGTTTTTCTTGACGTTACGACAATAGTCGTTCACATTCGGCAAATATTGCAATCAGAGATGCTTTCTGGTTGCTCATTGCCGGAGGTGCCCCGTGACCCTCTTTCTCAGCAAACTCGCCAATGATGGCGCCGCGCTGGTGGACGTCTTCACCATCACCCGCTGCGATTCAGCCCTTGGCGTGACGGCTGCAACCAGCCAAGTGGACCGCATTACCTACGCCAAGACGTCTTCCGGGGCCGGCCAGGACCGGATCGAAGCGCTGGTGCAATCGGCTGGCAACGTGGTGATCAGCGCCGTGCCGAATGGTACCAACATCCCGGATGGCGCGGGCAACATGATACCAATCAACCTGGTCGGCGGTGCCACCTACCCGGCAGATGCCAACGGCCTGATCCAGGTCGCCTATTGTTTCGACAACCCCATGTTCGGCTTCGACACCGCCGGCAACCAGATCTCGCTGCCGCGCTCCGTTATCCTGTTGCATGAACTCTCGCATGCCTTCCACCGGGCAAACGGCAGCTTCGACGCCGCTGATCCGGAATTTCAGGCGATCACAGACGAGAACCGCTACCGCGCCCAGGTCGGTCTCCCGCTACGTGATCCCAACAATCACAATGGCGGTCAGGGACCGGGTGACGGGCTGCAGATACCAACCTGCACCGGCATGGTGCCGCCGGGTGGAACCGGACCTACCGGCCCCTCGCCCTGCTGTAGCTGCTGACGGGGAAAGAAGCGCATGGCCGGCGGCATCTCGATCAGCAACATTGAACTCTCCGGGCGGCGCCGCGGCCTGCCGAGCCCGATGGATGGGCACCGCGACATCTGGTTCGACGTCACGATCACGGTCGCGAACCCCGGCACCGTTCCGCTCCACGTCATCAGCGAGTTGCGCAGTATGTCCTATGACGCGGCACAACGCGTGCTCACCCTTCGGTTGGCCGAGGCAAAGCCCGGCCCCCTTCACGAGAATGGTCCGATCTTCTCCCTGCCAACTCCGGCCACGGTGACGGTGAAGCCTCATGGCGAGGCCAAGATCACCGTGAAGATTCCCGGCATCCTGAAAGAACTGAGCCAGGTGCCGGGCCGACCTCTTGCACTGGCGCACACCGACATTCGCGACATGCAAACCATCCGCTGCGAGATCGGCGCCAGTGAGAAGCCGATGGGCCGCTTCGAACGGGCGGACGCGCGCGCGGTCCGAACGCGCCTCGCCAAATGGGGCAACACCATCAGCCGTGAAACACCCGTGAAGCCTGATACCCGCGACTAGCTCTCAAGCGCCAGCACAGGAAACCGAGCCATGCCGACCCTCAATGACGCCTTCAACGAACTCTAGGCCATCAACGCCAACATGCAGGTCCTGCACACCGACAATGCCAGCATCATCGCCGGTCAGGCGGCGATCGTTGGTGCAATCGGTGCGAACACAGTGGCCGTGAACGATGTCAGGTCGGCGGTTGACGCCGGCACGGCCGTGCTAAAGACCATTGCCAAGCTGCATCAGGTCACAAACACGGTGCTGCTGCATCTCTCGCGCCAGACTGACACCATGATCTGCTCGCTGGATGCGATCGCCCGCAACACCTGCGCAATCCACAACGAAGCACATCTGCAAACCGGCTTGCAGACCGTCATCGCCGCTGCGGAGTCTGACCTGCTGGACATCACCCGCACGGTCCACCCTGCAGCGTCGCTCGACCTCGACCGTCGCGAAGCATTGCAGAAGGCGACGGAGGACTGCTGCCCGAAGCCAGTCGAACAGCCCCCCTGCAACTATCGTCCCTGCCCCCTGCCGCCCCCGTTGGATCTCCACATCCGGCTCGAGCGGGAAAAGGATGACGACAAGTAGCCCAAGGGCAAAACGTTACGACGGATACCGTTCGGCTCCCATCCAAACCGGACGCGGCCACGGCATGCGTGAGGCTTACATCGGCGGCGCGTAGAGAGGCCAGCCAATTCTGAACAGCTATCTATGCCGAGTTCATGGAGCAGAGACGCACATGGATTCAGAAACAGGTTGAACACTCAAGAGTCTCCTCAGCTAATTCATTTGGCCCCTGGCAGGGGCTCGCGTTTACTCAGGTATGTCAATATTTTGAGATGAAGTTGGTTGCCCTCGTTCGCAATTCCATAAATATCAACGTGGAGTATGCAAGGGTCCTGGAGTTGAACATGAACTTTGGAGAGAATGAAGCTGGTGCATGCTGCTTTCTCGTCATATACCAAGCTGGCGCGAGAAAACTTGCTCTAGGGCCGTTGTTGACAGACAGCTCGATCACCACCCCGTGTGCTATTGCGTTTCTCCGCCCAGTGTAATTTCGCACGTCGTTCAGAAGAACCGATATCTCTGCTTTGATCTCCTCAAGAGCGTCCATTGGCGGGCTGCTGAAAACAATAGCTATCACACTTTTCAACATCTCTTGTCGATTCATCGAGCCACTAATCTGGCCGAAGGCACTTCCTGCTGCGAGAAATCGTGCACCAGAACCATCGGCTAGTAAGTGAGCGTAAATATTAGCCAACTCAGATTCAAGAGTTTCCCACTGCGTCAGCGCTCTGCCAACTTCAACATAAATGGCGTCGGCGGAACAATCCCCCTCTTCATCGACACGGTCTTCCCAAGGTTTCGGCAAAACGCAAGTCTCCTTGATGGTGATTGCACTCAGCGAAAGCCGCCCCGAAACAATGAGGTTGCTAGGCAACCCTCACAAGCCATAGCCCGCGCACATACCAGAGTGATCGCACGCTTACATCGGCGGCGCGTAGAGCAATCCGCCCGCGTTCCACAGCGCATTGATGCCACGGTTGATTGCAAGCGGCGAATTGGGGCCGAGGTTGCGGTCGAAGATTTCGCCGTAGTTGCCCGTCGCCTTGATGGTGCGCGCGGCCCAGTCGGCGTCCAGTCCCATGCTGGTGCCAGTGCTGCCTTCAACGCCCAGCAGGCGGCGCACTGCGGCGTTCTTGGACTTGGCCTTCTGGTCATCGACATTGGCGGCGTTGATACCCAGCTCCTCGGCATTCACCAGCGCATAGAGCGTCCAGCGCACGATGTTGAACCACTGCTCGTCACCGTGTCGAACCGCCGGGCCGAGCGGCTCCTTGGAGATCACGTCCTGCAGCACCATGGCGTCCTCGGGGTTCTTGAGGCGCAGGCGCACTGCGTAAAGCGCTGACATATCGGTGGTGAAGGTGTCGCACTTGCCTTCGTCAAACGCCGTCACCAGATCGTCAAGGTTCTCGAAGCGGACAGGCACGAAGGTCATCTCCTTCTCGCGGAAAAAGTCCTCGACGTTGCTCTCCGTAGTGGTGCCGGTCTGGAAGCAGATGGACGCCCCCGACAGTTGCAGGGCGGAGGTGACACCAAGCAGCTTCTTCACGATGAAGCCCTGCCCGTCATGGTATGATATCCCCGCGAAACGGAGCGGCATGGCGGTCTCGCGGTCCATGGTCCACGTGGTATTGCGCGCCAGCACATCCACCTTGCCCGACTTCAGCGCCTCAAAGCGCTCCTGGGCGCTGACCGGCACATAGGTGACCTTCCCGGGGTCGCCCAGCGCGGCGCTGGCGACGGCGCGGCAAAAATCGATGTCAAAACCGGCATAGGCACCATCGGCACCCTTTGCACCAAAACCCTGGAGGTTCTGGTTGACGCCACAATTGAGGCTGCCTCGCGCCTTCACGTCTTCCAGTGTCGCAGCCTGCGCGGCCGTTGCAACACCCAGAAACAGCACCGCTGCGGCAACAAAAGCTTTCATTCCGATTCCTCCGTCCTTGAGGCGAAATCTAGCGCAGGATCTGGCTGAGGAACAGCCGGGTACGCTCGTTCCGCGGATTGCCGAAAAACTCCTCCGGCGCGTTCATTTCAACAATCTGACCCTGGTCCATGAAGATCACCCGGTCCGCCACCTGCCGGGCAAAGCCCATCTCATGGGTCACCACCAGCATGGTCATGCCCTCGCCGGCAAGCGCCACCATCGTGTCGAGAACCTCCTTCACCATTTCGGGGTCAAGGGCCGAGGTCGGCTCGTCGAAAAGCATGATCTTGGGTGTCATGCACAGCGCGCGTGCGATGGCCACACGCTGTTGCTGGCCGCCGGACAGTTGGCCGGGGTATTTGTTCGCCTGCTCGGGGATGCGCACGCGTTCGAGGAATTTCATGGCGATGGCGTCCGCATCGTACTTCGCCATTTTCCGCACCCAGATGGGCGCCAGCGTGCAGTTCTCCAGCACGGTCAGGTGGGGAAACAGGTTGAAGTGCTGGAACACCATCCCAACGTCGCGCCGCACCTCCTCGATCGCCTTGACGTCGTCATTGATTTCGACGCCGTCGACAATGATCCGGCCTTCCTGGTGCTGCTCAAGCCGGTTGATGCAACGGATGAGAGTCGACTTTCCGGAACCCGACGGCCCGCAGATGACGATTCTCTCGCCCGCAAAAACCTCAAGATCGATGTCGCGCAGCACATGGAATCTGCCGAACCACTTGTTGACGCCGATGAACTGCACGGCCGCGCGTGCCATCACCGCCTCCCCGACTCTGCGAGCCGCCGCTCGGTGAACAACGCATAACGCGACATGCCGTAGCAGAAGATGAAGTAGACGATCGCCGCCACGAAATAACCGGTGTTGGCCGTTTGCGGAGCGGCCCATTTCGAATCCTGTAGCCCGGCATTGATGATGCCGAGGAAGTCATAGATGGAAACCACCAGCACCAGCGTCGTGTCCTTGAATAGCCCGATGAAGATTCCGACGATGTTGGGGATCGAGATGCGCAACGCCTGCGGCAAGACGATCTTGCGTGTCGTCTGCCAGCGGCTGAGACCCAGCGCAAGGCCGGCCTCGGTCTGCCCCTTTGTCACCGCCTGAAGCCCGCCGCGCACCGCTTCCGCCATGTAAGCGGAAGCGAACAGCGAAAGCCCGACGATGGCGCGCATCAACTTGTCGAGGTTAAGACCATTGGGCAAAAACAGTGGCAGCATCACGCTGGCCATGAACAGCACGGTCACCAACGGCACGCCGCGCCAAAGCTCGATAAATGCAATCGATACGGTCCGCACCGCAGGTAATTCCGAGCGCCGCCCTAGCGCCAGCAATATGCCGAGCGGCAACGAGATCACGATGCCGGTCACCGCCACCACCAGCGTCACCAGCAATCCGCCCCAATTGGTGGTCTCCACGGGTTCAAGCCCAAACACGCCGCCTGCCAGAAGGTAAAAGGCGATCACCGGATAGGCGACCAACAGGAACAGCGCGTTCAATTGCTTTCCCGGAGCATTGGGCATCAGCATCGGCGCCAGCCCCAGTGCACCGATCACGATCACCGCAACAGGCCTCCAGCGCTCGTCGATAGGGTAGAAGCCGAAGATCCACTGCGGGAACTTTTCCCACACGAAGGGCCAGCAGGCGCCGGCCCCCTCAAAGGCACAGGCCGCGCGGTCGGTTCCGGTCCACGCCGCTCGCAGCACAGCCCAATCCAGCACCGACCAGACGATATAGGCAAGGAACATCCCCAGCAGCAGGGTGAGCAGGCTGCTCCAGATGTTGGGGAAGAGGTTCTCACGCAACCAACCCACGGGACCTGACGTTTCCACAGGCGGCGCCCTCAGTGGTGCATCGGTCTCACGCACATAGGCGATGCTCATGCCATCACCTCCCCACCCAACCGGTTGCGTGCGTTGAACCAGTTCATGAATCCGGAGGTGAGCAAGTTGAGTGTCAGGTAGATCACCATCCAGATCAACACCACCTCGATCGCCTGCCCGGTCTGGCCAAGGATCGTACCCCCGGTGGAGACGAGGTCAGGATAGCCAATGGCAACGGCGAGCGATGAGTTCTTGGTGAGGTTCAGGTACTGGCTGGTCAGCGGCGGGATGATGACCCGCAAAGCCTGAGGCAACACGACAAGCCGCATGGCGAGGCCGGGCTTGAGCCCCAGCGCCGTGGCCGCCTCGCTCTGCCCCTTCGAGACTGCGGCAATGCCGGCGCGAACCGCTTCGGCAATGAAGGCCGCGGTGTAGATCGACAGGGCGAGCAGAAGTGCCATGAATTCAGGCACCAGGGTCATACCGCCTGAGAATCCGAAGTTGCTCCTGACCGGATGATCGAAGCTGACCGGCCAGCCCGCCGCAGAGAAGAACAGCACAGGAAAGGCCACGTACAAGAGTGCCGCCAGCAGGTCGGTCGGCGGCTTTTTACCGGTTGCCTCTTGTTGTCGTCGCCCCCAACGGAGGATGAACACTGACAGGACCACGGCGGCCAGCAGGCCTGCCCACGCCATCCACGCACCCGGCCCGAACTGCGGCGCCGGAAGCGTCAGCCCCTTGTTGGAGAGCGAAGCCGAGCCGATGGTGATTGCGTCACGTGCTTGCGGGAGTGGCGAAAGCACCAGCCGGTACCAGATGAACAATTGCAGCAGCAATGGCACGTTGCGCATGGTCTCGATGTAGGCGGCGGCCATGCGCGAAGCGAGCCAGTTGCGCGACAACCGCATCAGCCCGATCACCAGCCCCAGCACAGTGGCCAGCACGATGCCGATGGCAGAGACCAGCAGTGTGTTGAAGAACCCCACCATCAGGGCACGCGCATAATTGTCCTCGCCGGAATAGGGGATGAGCGAGAACGACACCTCGAAGCCCGCCCTGCGCCACAGGAAGCCGAAGCCCGACACGATGTGTCGAGTCGCCATGTTGTCCATCGTGTTGAGGGCCAGGTCGTAGAAGAATGCCGCCAGGATCAGCAGCAACACCGCTTGCAGGGCAAGGCCACGCACACGGGCATTGTTCAGAAGGGACCGAGGCTGCCGCGGGGCAGATGCATCAAGGCTCATGCGCGCTCAACCTCACCTGCCAGGAAAACGAAACCCGGAGCAATGCCCCGGGTTTCCCATTCTGTGTTGGTGGTCAGCGTACCGGCGGAGCGTATTGCAGGCCGCCGTTCATCCAAAGTTCGTTCTTGCCGCGGGCGATCTTGAGGGGCGAGTCCTTGCCAACGTTGCGGTCGAAGATTTCACCATAGTTGCCGACCTGCTTGATGGCGGCTTCCGCCCAACCCTCCTCGAGGCCCATGCCGATACCGAAGCCAGCCGCCGTGCCGTCGGCCGCAACCACGCCGAGCAGGCGCTGCACTTCCGGATTGGTCGAGGTCTTCTTCATCTCCTCGACATTCTTGGAGTTCAGGCCGAGTTCTTCGGCGTTGACCAGCGCGAAGTAGACCCACTTCACCACGTTGAACCAGGCATCGTCACCCTGCCGAACGACGGGGCCGAGCGGCTCCTTCGAAATGATCTCGGGCAGCACTACGTTCTCGTCCGGCACCTGCATCTTCAGGCGCTGGGCATAAAGGCCCGACTGGTCGGTCGAGTAGCTGTCGCAGCGGCCATCCTGGTAGGCGGCAATGGCTTCGTCGTTCTTTTCAAAGGTCAGGAGCTTGTATTCGAGCTTCTGCGACTTGAAATAATCGGCGATGTTGAGTTCGGTGGTGGTGCCCGACTGTGTGCAGATAGTAGCGCCCGCCAGGTCGTTGACCGCCTTCACATTGGGGTTCTTCTTGCTGTTAACCATGAAGCCCTGGCCGTCATAATACATGATGCCGGCGAACTTCAGGCCGAGAGAGGTATCGCGGCTCATCGTCCAGGTGGTGTTGCGGGACAGCACGTCGATCTCGCCCGACTGCAGCGCCGTGAAGCGCTCCTTGGCAGTCAGCGGGGTGAACTTCACCTTGGTGGAATCGCCCAGCACTGCGGCGGCGATGGCGCGGCAGAAGTCGACGTCCATGCCGGTCCAGTTGTTCTGGGCATCAGGCACCGAGAAGCCCATCAGCCCCTGGCTCACGCCGCACTGCACGAAGCCGTGCTGGCGCACGTCGTCCAGCGTTCCGGCACTCGCGGCGCCGGCGATCGCAAAGCCGGCAGCAGTGCCGAGGATGAGGGTTATGAGCTTGTTCTTCATCGATGTTCCTCTTTCTGACCTGTGCAGCCCTGGCTGCGCCGTCCTGCCGACGAGTTACGGCATCCTAAGGGCGAATGAATCCCCGGACGCCACGCAAAACAATCGGAAAACGGGTAGGAGGTCAAGGAGAAAGCACCCCTTCCACAGCCGCCACGAGATCGCTGACTTCTGCTACGGCTGGAACCTGAGGCTTGGGCGGACGGGCGATCAGGATGACCCGTATACCGGCGTCTCGCGCCGCCGTCAGCTTGGCCTCGGTGGCGCTGCCGCCAGCATTCTTGCTCACCAAATGGGTGATGCCGTTTGCAGCCAGCAGCGACGCCTCGCCTGCCACGCTAAACGGTGGCCGCTGACGCAACACGCGCCAGTTGGGCGGCGGGTCCAGGGGCGGGGCCTCGATCATGCGGGCAATGCCCGAGATGTCGGCACGGTTGAAAAAATGTGCAAGATCCTTCCGGCCGGTGGTCAACAGCACCCGCGCCCCGGAGGGCAGTGCCATCGTCGCCTCTTCGGACGATGAAACAATTGTCCATGCGTCTTCCGGTGCGGGTTGCCATGCAGGCCGCTCCAGGCGCAGCAGCGGCACGCCCATCCTGAGGCATGCTTCATGGGCGTGTTGCGAGATGCGGGCAGCGAAGGGATGCGTGGCATCGACAACAACCGAAATCGCATCGGCGACAAGGTATTTCGACATGCCATCAACGCCGCCGAAACCACCGACGCGCAACTCCCCCGCGGGCAACAAGGGTTGCTCCGTAACCCCCGCCAGAGATGTGACCACGGCATGGCCCCGGGCCGTCAGTGCCGCCGCCGCCTCCCGCGCGTCACGCGTGCCCCCCAGTATGAGAATGCGATCAACCGGCATGGGCGATGATGTTGCCTTGCCGCGAGACGATGATCACGTCTGCCGCGACCGGCGCATCCTTCAGCACGCCACGCACCGTGGCGAGTGCGGCCTGCGCGACACGCCGCGCAAGATCGATGTGACCGGCCAATTCCAGCACTTCCTGGGCAGTATTTGCAGCGAGAATCCGCTCACGCGGCAACTCCGGGCACTGGCCTGCAAGCCATTCCATATCGACTTGGGAGCGGCCGGAATGAAGGTCGAGTGCACCCTGCCCCAGTTTGCTGATCTTGCCGAAGCCGCCGCCGATGGTCACCCGCGCCACCGGATGGGTGCGCAGATACTTGAGCAGCCCGCCGGCAAAATCGCCCATGTCCAGCATGGCCTCCAAGGGCAAGCCGAAATGCGCCCGCACTGCATCCTCCGATGTTGACCCGGTACAACCCGCCACTTGGGCAAGCCCCATGGCCCGAGCCACATCGATGCCGCGGTGGATGGATGAAATCCAGGCGGCACAGGAGAACGGATTCACGATGCCGGTGGTGCCAAGGATGGAAAGCCCACCCAGGATGCCCAGGCGCGGGTTCCAGGTCTTTTCCGCCAGTTCCACCCCATTCGGGATGGAAATTTCGATTTCAGCGTCCGTTCCACCAAGTTCGACGATGACATTGCGCATCATCTGGCGCGGCACGGGATTGATCGCAGGCTCGCCAGGAGGAATAGGCAATCCGGCCCGTGTGATCATGCCGACGCCAGGGCCCGCCTTGAAGCGGATGCCATTTCCGCCTTCGCGGACGGTCGCGATCACCATGCAGCCATGCGTGACGTCCGGGTCGTCGCCGGCATCCTTGATGATTCCGGCCCGCGCCCAGCCTGCACCTCTCTCTTCCAGGGCCAGCGGAAAGGCGGGCGTTTCCCCCTTTGGCAGGGTGATCGAGACGGGATCGGGGAATTCGCCAGTCCGCAATGCCGCAAAAGCCGCCTTCACTGCCGCCGTTGCGCATGCGCCCGTCGTCCAGCCGCGCCTTAACTCGCCTTCGGGCTTCTCTACTCGCATCGGCCCACTGTATAAGGCTGCCATGGGACTTGGACCAACGAAAAGGATCGGCGACTGGGTGAGCGCGCCCGAGCAGCAGACGGGCTTTGCCCGGCTCGATGCCGAAACCTTCCCGAGCTTCGAGCCGGGCTGGGTTTGGCTGGTGGGCGCCGGCCCTGGCGCACCCGGCCTCATGTCGCTCATGTGCTACCACGCGCTGCAGACCTGCGACGTGGTCGTCTATGACGCGCTGGTGAACCCCGACATCCTGCGCTGGGTAAAGGTGGGTGCCGAACTCGAATATGCAGGAAAGCGCGGCGGCAGGCCCTCGCCCACCCAGAAGGACATCACGCTCCGCCTCATCGAACTGGCCCAGGCGGGAAAGCGCGTACTGCGACTGAAGGGCGGCGACCCATTCATGTTCGGACGCGGCGGCGAAGAGTGCCAGAACCTCGCAACCTCCGGAATTCCTTTCCGGATCGTGCCCGGCATCACCGCCGGAATCGGCGGCCTTGCCTATGCCGGGATGCCCGCAACCCATCGCGACACAAACCACTCGGTCATCTTCCTCACCGGCCATGACGCCACCGGCAACATGCCCGCCAACGTCAACTGGGGTGCGGTGGCTTTGGCCTCGCCGGTGATCGTCATGTACATGTCGGTGAAGCACTTGGGCGAGATTGCCGCCGCACTGATGGAAGGTGGCCGCACCGCCGACGACCCCGTCACCATCGTTTCCAACGCCTCCATGCCGCATCAGCAGGTCGCCTCCACCACGCTGGCCGGTGCGGGCGACTTCGTGAATGCCAACGAGCCGCCGACCCCGGCGATCGTGGTGGTGGGCCGCGCCGCCGATTGGCGGAGCCTGCTCGACTGGTACAAGGGGCCCCTGCGGGAGAACCCGGTTGGCTAAGGCCATCGTCGTCGCCGCACCCGCCTCTGGCAGCGGCAAGACGCTGATAACGCTGGGACTTCTGAGAGCCTTCCGAAACGGCGGAGTGCGCGTGGCGGCGGCCAAGGTGGGCCCGGACTACATTGACCCGCGCTTCCACGAGGCGGCCACCGGACGGCCCTGCTACAACCTCGATGCTTGGGCGATGTCTCCGAGCCAGATCAAGGGGTTGGTTGCAGAACTGGCGCGTGACGCGGACCTCGTGATCATCGAAGGCGTCATGGGCCTGTTTGACGGCCCGCGCGGGGCGAAGGGCTCGACGGCTGACCTTGCGGTCATGCTTGAACTGCCTGTGCTTTTCGCGCTGGATTGCCGCCACCAGGCCCAGTCGGCGGCGGCGCTGGTACATGGTTTTGCGAGTTATAGCAAAGACTTGGACCTGGCAGGCGTGATCCTCAACCGCACCGCCAGCGAGCGCCATGAACTGTTGCTGCGCGAGGCGCTGAGCCACGAGGTGCTGCTGGCGCTTCGCAATGACGAGGCATTGAGCTGGCCCTCCCGCCACCTCGGGCTGGTGCAGGCACAGGAGAACAGCGCGCTTGACGCCTTCATCGAGGCCGCTGCACTGCGGGTGAGCAATCCAAAGGCGCTGGAGCGCATACTTGACCTCGCCAGGCCCTTGGAAGGCACCGGAGGCGGACAGGTTCTGCCACCGCTGGCAGCCTCAATCGCCATCGCCCGAGATGACGCGTTTTCTTTTTCTTACAGCTACTTGCTGGACAGTTGGCGGCGACAGGGCGCAGCCCTTTCAACCTTCTCGCCGCTGGCCGACGAAGCGCCCGATGCGACAGCCGGGGCCGTGTTCCTGCCCGGCGGATATCCCGAACTCCATGCCGGGCGGATTGCGGCCAACCTGCACTTCCTGGACGGGCTGCGCAGCCATGCCGGCCTCATCTATGGCGAGTGCGGAGGATACATGGTGCTGGGCGAAAGCCTGATCGATTCCAATGGGATGAGCCATGCGATGGCGGGACTTCTGCCGCTGACGACAAGCTTTGCCAAGCGCAAGCTGCACCTTGGCTACCGCCAGCTCGAACCGCTGCGCGGGGAACCGTGGAATGGTGTCCTCCGCGCCCATGAATTCCACTACTCAACCGCCGTCTCCGAGGGCCCGGCCGACCACCTGTTCACGGCCCGGGACGCTGCCGGAAACACATTGGAAAACATGGGTTTGCGGCGCGGTCGGGTGATGGGCTCCTACGCCCATGTGATCGCGGAGGCAGGGTGACCCGGGCCATCATATTCATGGGCACGGGCTCCGACGTCGGCAAGTCGCTGATCGTGGCCGGGCTGGCAAGAGCCTTTGCAAACAGGGGCTTACGGGTGCAGCCCTTCAAGCCGCAGAACATGTCCAACAACGCGGCGGTGACAGCGGACGGCGGTGAGATCGGCCGGGCGCAGGCATTGCAGGCACGCGCCGCGAAAGTGCACCCATCGGTGCACATGAACCCGGTGCTCCTGAAGCCCGAGACCACCACGGGCGCGCAGGTGATCATCCAGGGGCATCGCCAGGAATCAATGACGGCGCGGCAGTATTTTCGCAGCCGGATGAAATACATGGGAGCCGTTCTTGACAGCTTTCATAAGGTAGCGTCACGGGCCGACATCGTGCTGGTTGAAGGGGCCGGAAGCCCCGGCGAGATCAACCTGCGGGACGGCGATCTGGCGAACATGGGGTTCGCCGAGGCGGCCGACCTTCCTGCCATCCTGATCGGCGACATTCACCGTGGTGGCGTGATCGCCTCGATCGCGGGCACCTTCGATATTCTGCCAGAGAATGATCGGGACCGGCTGAAAGCGTTTCTGATCAACAAGTTCCACGGCGATCCTGAACTTTTCTCGGAAGGCCGGACCTTCCTCGAAACGCGCACCGGAACGCCCTGTGTGGGAATTGTGCCGCACTTCGAGGCCGCCCGGCGCCTGCCAGCCGAAGATGCAGTGGCGCTCGAGGACACGCTCACAAATACCTCAAATGGAATAAGAATTTCGGTTCTACGCCTGCCGCGCATCGCCAACTTCGATGACCTTGATCCACTAAGGCTCGAGCCCGGTGTGACGCTGACCTTCGTACAACCCGGCGAAGCAATCCCCGGCGACAGTCGATTGGTGATCATTCCCGGTTCGAAATCAACGGTTTCCGACCTGGCCGCCCTGCGCAAGGAGGGCTGGGACATCGACCTGCTTGCGCATGTCCGGCGCGGTGGACTCGTGCTGGGCCTGTGCGGCGGATACCAGATGCTGGGGCGCCTGGTGAGCGATCCACTTGGGCTTGAGGGAACACCAGGAAGCACCCCCGGATTGGGCCTTCTGGACGTTGAGACCACCCTGCTCGCAGACAAGACACTCACCCGCGTGTCCGGCACCCACGGGCCAAGCGGGGCGGCACTGGAAGGGTATGAAATTCATCTGGGCAAGACCACCGGGGTGGACTGCGCGCGGCCCTTCGCGGTGCTGGAGGGACGGCCCGATGGCGCAATCAGCCCCACCGGGCAGGTTATGGGCAGCTACCTCCACGGCTGCTTTGGAAGCGATGCGTTCCGCACCAAGTTCTTGATATCGCTGGGCATTAATGCAAGCGAATTGCGCTTCGAGGAGACGGTGGAGCGGACGTTGGACGCCCTTGCCGCTCATCTGGAAGCCAATCTCGACCTCGACCTCATCCTGTCGCTGGCGAAGGAACTGTGATGGACTGGCCGGTGCTGGTGTTTGGACGTGCCGCCTGGGCGCTGCTGATCGAGCGGTTCGCGGGCTACCCGCAGCCACTGTTCGACCGCATCAGCCACCCCGTGGTGTGGATCGGAAAGCTCATCGACTGGCTCGACAAGAAATTGAATTTGCAGGGTGTTTCGGCCCAGGAAGGGCGCTTGCGCGGAGCCGTAGCCGTGGTCATCCTGCTGGCGGCGGTCTTCATCCCAACCTACTACCTGTCACGGTTCCTCACCCACTGGCCGTTCGGCTGGCTGGCGGAAGCGCTGCTCGCGACCACGCTGATTGCGCAAAAAAGCCTGAAAGATCATGTAGTTGCCGTCTATGACGGGCTTGGCCGATCACTGGCCGAGGGACGGCAGAAGGTGAGCATGATCGTGGGCCGTGATCCCGCGCAGTTGGATGAAGCCGGCGTATCAAAGGCGGCGCTGGAAAGCCTGGCGGAAAACGCCTCGGACGGCATCGTGGCACCGGTGCTGTGGTATGCCCTGCTCGGGCTTCCGGGCATTGCCATGTACAAGGCGATCAACACCGCCGACTCGATGATCGGGCACAGAAACGAGAAATATCAGTGGTTTGGCTGGGCAGCGGCGCGGCTGGACGACGTCGTGAACCTGCCCGCGTCCAGGCTCACCGGCTATCTTTTTGCCGCCGCAGAGCCCTCCAGGTTCAAGGACATCGTCAAGGTGATGCGGCGGGATGCGCCCAGGCACCAGTCGCCCAATGCGGGCTGGCCGGAGGCCGCGATGGCAGCGGCGCTGGGGCTGCGCTTCGGCGGCCCGCGGAGCTACAATGGCGAAATGGTCGACCTGCCCTACATGGGCGACGGGCGCGACAGCATCACCCGTGATGACATCCAGCGTGGCTTGCGCGTGTTGTCTCGCGCGATGTGGCTGATGTATTTTGGGTTGCTTCTGGTTGCGTTTTTGGTTGCCGCCGTAGAGATCAACCCTTGAGCTTGAGTGGCAACCCTGCGGCGATGAAGTAAACGTTGTCAGCAATCTCGGCCAATGACTGATTTGCGAGGCCCTGCTCGTCACGAAAGCGGCGGGCCATGGCATTCTCCGGCACGATGGAGAGGCCGACCTCGTTGGAGACGAGGATGACCTCTGCAGGGCAGACCTCAAGCGCTGCACAAAGTTTAGCCACCTCGGCGCGAAGGTCGCGCCCATGGTGCATCAGGTTTCCGAGCCAGACGGTGACACAGTCGAGCAGCACCAGGCCATCGCGGGGGAGCACCGAGGCGGGATCAAGTGTCGACTCAATAGTGACCCAGCCATCGCCTGCCCGCTGCTCGCGGTGCTTCGCGATGCGCTGGCGCATCTCGTCGTCGAAGGCTTCCGCCGTGGCGATGTAGGTGCGGAGGCCGCCGTGCTGGCGGGCAAGGTTTTCGGCAAAACGGCTTTTACCCGAGCGAGCGCCGCCGAGGACGAGGGTGAGCCTGCTCATGCCGGGGCCCGGGGGATGCGGGCGACGAAATGACCGCGCATGCGGTCCGGCCACTGGCGGAAGGGCACTTCGCCGGATTCGGACTGCCCATGGAGGGCAAACCAGTCGAGGATGGCTTCGGCCTGTTCGCGGCTCGGCTCATGGTTGCCGGTGAAATAGGTGAAACGGTCGTGGTCGCGCAGGACCACGCTGCAATGCTTCGTGCAGTTCCACAGACAGGCCTGGGAAACCACCGGCAGATCGATGCCACGGGCGGCGATGGCGTCCGCCATGTGGGCGATCAGCGTCTCGCCGCCGGTGCGGCCATCGGGGGCCAGCTTCTCGGTTGCCGAGAACTTGCAGGTCGAGCACATGACGATATCGCGCATTGGTAAGGTTTTCTCAGGGTTGCCAAGGGACGGGCCTTCAATGTAGGCAATCAACTGACCTGTCAACGCGATGAACATGGGGCGACGAAACCGGCATGACCTTCCGCTCGATCGCCTTCCTCGCGTCGGATTCGCCAGAAGCCCGCGAAGCCGCCCAGACCCTGACCGCGCGGCACGGCAATGCCGACCCGGACAAGGCCGACTGCGTGGTGGCGCTGGGCGGCGACGGCTTGATGCTGCAGGCGCTGCACCGCTTCGTCTCCACCGGCATTCCGATCTACGGCATGAACCGGGGCACGGTGGGCTTCCTGATGAACGACTATGAAGCCGACGGACTGCCGGAGCGGCTGGCGGCGGCGGAGCTCACCACCATCCACCCGCTCGCCATGACGGCGGTGGACGAGACCGGCAAGACGCACCGTGCCATCGCCTTCAACGAAGTCTCCCTTCTCCGCCAGCGCCACCAGGCGGCGAAGCTGATGATCGCCATCGACGACAGGCCGCGGCTGGACGAGTTGACCTGCGACGGCGTGCTGGTGGCAACGCCGGCGGGAAGCACAGCCTACAACCTGTCCGCCCACGGACCGATTCTGCCGATCAACTCGGACCTCCTTGCACTCACCCCGATCAGCGCCTTCCGCCCGCGCGGCTGGAGGGGCGCCATCCTGCCCTCTGCCGCCAAGGTGACGATCACCATCCTGGAAGGCGAAAAGCGCCCGGTGGCCGCCGTGGCCGACCACGTGGAAGTGCGCCACGTGCGGCAGGTGGAAATTGCCCAGGACACCGCGCACGCCGCGCGCATCCTGTTCGACCCCGGCCACAGCCTGGCAGAACGGGTGCTGAGGGAGCAGTTCAGGTTCTGAGCAAAGCCTGGCAGACCATTCTTGAAACGTCACCTCGCCCGGGCCTGACCCGGGCGTCTTCCTTTCTCGCCAGCGGAAGAGATGCCCCGGTCCAGCCGGAGCAAGGTGAAACTCTCTCTGCCCTGTCATGGGCAATCAGAAAGAACGCTCTCACGCCGCTTGATGCAGGTCTGCCCTGAGCATGGTGGCGAGGTGCCTGGCCTTCTCCGTCGCGAAGCGGCTGATGAGATCGAGGGCGCGGGGCTGCTCGACCGGCGGCATGGCTTCATAGCGCGTCAGCAGTTGCTCGATGAGGCGCGCGCCGAATTCATCGGGGTGAAGATCGAGACCATCCTCGCGCGCTTCGGCGGCGACATCGCAGGCGGCCTGCAGCGCCCAGAAGCAGGCCTGCGGCAGGTCGCAACGCGCATGCAGCGACTTGAACCGGCCGTGCCGGTACATCTGTTCCTCAACCCGGCGCAACGGCTGGCCGGAGAGGCCGGCGAGACACTCTGCCACGACATTCATGTTGCCCATGCAAGCAGCGTGAACGATGAGCGACGGCGTCAGCAGATCATTGTCGATGAGGAAGGCAACAGCCGGCGGGAGGTCGAACGGCGTGGCGCAGCCGAGGATTTCCAGCGTGGCGGTCTCCTCCGCATCCACCACCAGTTCGACGGCCTTGGACGGCGCAAGCCATGACCGCTCGGCAAGCAACTCATGGAGGTTGGCGGCGGCGCGGCGCGCCTGCGCGATGCGGATGACCGGCGGCAGGCCGGGCCTTGCCAGCAGGCGCTCCAGCATTTCGCGTTCGGTGCCGAAGCGCTGGTAGATGGTGCGGTAGTGGGGCGGTCCGAGCCGCGCCTCGGTATTCTCGAGCAGCAGCGCGTTGACGGCGAGCGGCATCTCCTGCGTGATGGCCTCGATCACCTCGTCCGACAGGTTCGGCCGCGACGCGATGACCGCCTGCCGGGCCCCGCCCCCGGCGCGCAGCACCGCCAGCGTGCGGAGCGAATCGAGGGCGGATGTTGCGGCAAGGAAGGGAAGCGCCACCTCATCCTCATCAGAGACGATGGTGAAGAGCAGGTCAGCGTCGAGGGTTTCGAGTGACTGGAGCGTCTCGGCGAAGGCGCGGCGAACTGCGATGTCAGGATCGGCGGCGAGGCGGCGGGCGGTGGGCAGCACCTGTTCGCGCTCACCCGCAGGCGTCGCCTGATCGGCCAGGAAGCGGGCGATCTGCAGGGCGAGACTGGTGCGGCGCGCGGCATCGCCGCAGGCGATGACGTCCATGAAGACCTGGATATCGAGGCCGAAGGTGGGTTCCTGCTTGTCGCCGTGGTGCATGGTGCTGTGAGTCTCCGTAGCGTGAGGATGGCAGCGGAGGTTTAATTTTTGGTTCATCATACCGACCGGAGCGTGTGCCGGTCTCTCATCCGGCCAGCCAATTTCCGCGAGCCTGAGGCCCGGAGAAGGCCTGAGGCAGCCTCAGTCCTGCAGCAGGGGAACGTTTGCCGGGGTCGAGACCGGGCTGACCGACATCACGTCGCGGCCATGGGCCTTGGCGTGGTCCGGGCGGCGCCAGTAGCGCCAGGCGGCAAAGGCACCGAGCAGTCCGTGGACGGCGATCATGTAGATCAGGAAGCCGTCGCGGCCGATGTCGCTCATCAGGTAGCCGGCGAGAATAGGGCCGACGATCGAGCCCGCGCCGTAGAGCAGCACTAGCTTGGCCGAGGCACCCAGCACCTGCTCCTTGCGGAGGTGGTCGTTGGCGTGGGCGATGACCAGCGAATAGATCGGCAGCGAGACGATTCCGAACATCGTCATCAGGGCGATCAGCATGAACCAGGTGACGTAATACCCACCCGCCAGGATGATGGTGGCAATCAAAGACGAGGCGACGGCGAGCAGCAGGATGATGGTGCGGCGGTCAATGCGGTCCGACACCCAGCCGATGGGATACTGCGAGAGGATGACACCGAAGGGCGGCAGCGCCATCATGATCGACACCCAGACCAGCGGCAGGCCCTTGGCCAGACCGAAAATGACGCCCAGCGCGAAGAATGCGCTCTGCCCGAGGCCGCAGGCGATGACGCCCACCACCGCGAGCGGCGAGGCGCGCCAGATGTCCACGATCTTCACGCTTTTCGCACCCTCGACGTTTGGCTGCTCCGACGGGACCAGGATGAGCGGCACGAGCGACATGGAAAGCAGCACCGACACCACGATGAAGCGCACGAAGCCCGAGGTGTCAGCCACGTTGAGCAGCAGCTGCCCCAGCCCGAGCGCGCCATAGGTGACGATCATGTAGAGCGACAGCATCTGGCCGCGGTTGCGGTTGTTCGAGGCCGAATTGAGCCAGCTTTCGCACACGATGAACATGCCCGAAACGCACAGGCCGGTGACGATGCGCAGCACGAACCAGAAGACCGGGTTCACCCACAGCGGAAACAACAGCACCGCCGTCGACACGATGGAGGCCAGCCCGGCGAAGGTGCGCACATGGCCGACACTCTTCACCAGGCGCGGTGCCGCAAAGGTGGACAGCAGCATGCCCGCCGAATAGCCAGCCATGACAACGCCGGTGGTGGAGGTGGAGAACGCGGCCTCGTCAGCGGAGAGCGACACCAGCGAGCCATTGAGGCCGTGGCCCAGGCACAGCATGCCGACGCTGGCGAGGAGGACCCAGAGGGAGGCGTTGTTCATGTCTCGCCTCTCTCAGGCCACTGCGGCGGGGTTCAGACGACGATGCCCGCCTGGCGGAGTTTGAAGTGCAGAAGGTCACGGTCGAGCGGCATCATCAGAACGTCGGCCGCACCCTCGAGAATGGACTGGCCAAACATTTCAGTGTCCGGCGTCTCGGCATAGAGGAAGACAACCGGCGGCTTGCCGCGCGCCGCCATGCGCAGTCGCTTGACGAAATCCTTCGGTGCGCCGCCATTGGCGCGGGCCGAAAGCATGACCACGTCCGGCGCATTGTCGTTGCAGAAGCGCACCGCTTCATCAGCGCCGCTCGTCAGGGACGTCTCGAGGCCGAGCCCGGACAGCATCTCACCGAGATGGCTGCGACCCCTGCCCTCTTCATCAATGAGCAGACACATGGTCATGTCCACAAACCTTTCGACTCCCCCAAACGGAGCTCAACCGCCGCCGCCCGTGAGGAGAAAACCTGCGCCGCGCTGGTTAACGAGGGGTTAATGGAGTTATCCACAGCTTTTCCACAGGCTGTAAACGGTTGATCCACAATGACTAACCGGGCTTATGCGCAGCGTTTTCCACAATGGCCGAAATGCGGCGGTAATCTCACGCAAGACGCGGCGCCGCTGAGTCGCGGCCGGCTAGTCAGGGCGGCGCATGCGCCAGACCTCGGTGACGGTGGCGTACTCGCTGTAGCCCAGCCTGGCGATGGGCTGCATCCCCGCCGTGTCCACCCGACCCTCCTGGATGAAGCGGTCATCGATGTGGATGCCCAGCACGCGGCCGATGATCATGAAATTCTCGACCTGGCCGTCATCATCGGGAAGCGACACGATGCGGTGCAGGCAGCACTCGAGTGCTGCCGGGCTTTCCGCGACCCGTGGCGGCCGTACCATCTGGCAGGGCGCCTTGGTGAGACCGGCCAGTTCGAACTCGTCCGCCGAGACATGGGCGGAAGACGCGTTCATCTGCTCGCGCAGGGCAAATGTGGCGAGGCTGACGGTGAACTCGCCCGTCGCCTCGATGTTGCGCATCGAATCCTTGCCCGCACCGCTGCCGAAAGCCACGTAGTGCGGCGACTGCGAGAAGGCGTTGAAGTAGCTGTAGGGGGCGAGGTTGGCCACGCCTTCGGGCGACAGCGTCGACACCCAGCCGATGGGACGCGGCGCCACGATGGCCTTGAACGGGTCGACCGCAAGGCCGTGGTCGTTCTTCACCGCGTCATAGAACATCAAAGGCTCCGCAGCAGGGCGGGCAGATCCGCCACGCTCTCGATGGTGTAGTCGGCGAGATGCGCGATGTCCTCACGCGCGGCATTGCCGGAGAGCACCGCGATGGCAAGCCCCGCGCCACCGGCGCGCGCCTCTTCCATGTCGTGGTGATTGTCGCCGACCATGGCGAGCGATGCAGCGGGAAGCCCGGTGATCTCGGCGAATTTGGCGATCATGTTGCCCGACGGCTTCGGCACGGCAACGGTATCGGCCGCGATGATGTCATCGAAGTGATCGATGACGCCGACATGCGCCATGTGGGCTTTGGCCGAGACGTGGCTGTCGTTGGTGGCGACGCCGAGCTTGAGGCCCATGCCGCGAAGCTCGATCAGCAGCGGCTCCAGAGGCATGAGCGGCGTGAGCTTGTCACGCACGAGATAGGTGTAGCCGTGGTCCATGTGGTGGACCCGCGCCTCGAAGGCCTCGCCCTTCAGGTCCGGCCAGAAAGACGCGGCGATCTGGCGCGTGGTGCCGCCCGCCAGAAGGGAACCGGCGGCGAACTTGCCCTTGGCAGGATCATACCCTGCCCTCTGCATCAGCGCTTCCGCGCCGGCATCGTCGGTGGCGCAGAGCTCCTTGAGGATTTCACGATAGATCGGCACCCAGGTCGCGTTGACCTCGATCAGCGTGCCGTCCTTGTCGAAGAGGACGCCCTGGATCTTCATGATGGTTGCCACCTTGTGAGGAGCGCCGCGGCATCGGGGCGCGGACGATCCTCCAGCGGGGCGGTGGGCGTGCCGAGATAGATCAGGCCGGCGAGCTTCTCGTGCGGGGCAAGGCCCATGGCCGCGCCGATCTCCGCGTCATAGGTCACCCAATCGGTGTTCCACTGGCAGCCCAGCCCCATGGCAGTGGCGGCATAGAGGATGTTCATGCAAACGGCGGCGGCGGAAAGCTGCTGCTCCCAAAGCGGGATCTTGGGGTGCTCCTGCGCGGTGGAGACGACGCCAAGCACCGTGGGAGCGCGCAGGAACAGGCCGTGGACGACGCCCAGCGTCTGCTCGGCATGATCCGGGTGCAACGCCTGCCAGCGGGCCTTCATGACGTCACCGAAGGCGGCGCGCGCCGCGCCCTCCCACAGGATGAAGCGCCAGGGGCTGAGCTTGCCGTGGTCCGGCACGCGCACCGCGAGGCGCAGGATTTCGGCGAGCTGTTCCGTCGTGGGGCCGGGCGCGCCCATGGCCTTGGCGGAGGCAGACTTGCGGGAAGCAAGGAGCGCGAGGATGGAAGACGTATCGTTGAACTGCTGCATAATGTGCAACACTCTGGCGGCGCGCCGCCGAAAAGGCAATCCCGGCACCGCCGTTAACCATTCGTTAAGTCGCAAATTGCGGCCCCCCTGCGGACATGTTTAGTTTCACCGACTTGGAGAGAGGGAACTTCGCCTTTGCACGCCTGCAGCCCACGTGCACGGCATCAACGCCACCGCAGACGCGGCTTATCTGCCGCATTCGCGGTGGCGATTTTCTTGTGCGCCCCCCTCCCCGCCATGGCCGATGCCGCGCATGGCATCGCCATCCAGCTGGTGCAGCCCGGACGCGAAGGCCTCGAACTCTCGGCCCGCCTCACCGCCGAGGGTGGGCCCCTGCAGCAGAACATCTCATGGCACATTCGCAGCCCCGATGGCGTCTCCGTCTATTCCGGCGACGAAGGCACGGCGGACGTCTCGCTGCCGCCGGGCGACTATGTGGTTGACGCCAGCTATGGCGCGACCCTGATCGAGCGGCAGGTGAGCCTGCCCGCCGGAACGCGGCTGAAGGTGAACTTCGTGCTGGATGCCGGTGGGCTGAAGGTGGAGCCAATGGTCGGCAAGATCGGCGTGCCGCCGGTGGCCTCACGCGTGCGGGTGTTCTCGATGGACGGCCGCAAGCTGATGGCCGTTTCAGTGAAGCCGGGCGAAATCATCCGCCTGCCCGAGGGCAGCTATCGCGTCGAGAGCCAGGTTTCCACCGGCAACGTGAAGGCGGTGACCGACGTGCGCGTGACGGCGGGCCGCGTCTCCACCGTGAAGATCGCGCACCGCGCCGGCCTGGCGCGGCTGGCCTTCGTGGGCACTCCCAACGCCACCGTGCGCTGGGAGGTGGAAGACCAGTCGGGAAAGGCCATCGCCACACGCGGTGGCATCAATGCCAACGTGACGCTGCTGCCCGGCACCTACACCGCCCGCGCCCAGGTGGGCGCAGAACTGCTGACCGCCACCTTCAACATCGCGGCCGGCGAAGCCCGCGACATCATGCTGGGGAATTGAGGACTACTTCTCCGGCAGCGGAATGAAGTCTTTCTCGTCGCCCGGCACGATGGCGAAGCGCGCCTGTTTCCAGTCGTCCTTGGCGGCCTCGATGCGGTCCTTCGATGACGACACGAAGTTCCACCAGATGTAGCGCGGCCCATCCATCGGCTCGCCGCCGAGCAGCATGACGCGGGCGTTGCCCTTCGCACGAAGGGTGATGTGATCGCCGGGGCGGAACACCAGCAGGCGGCTTCCGTGAAGCTCTGCCCCGCCACCTCGATCTCGCCCTCGGCAACATAGACGCCGCGCTCCTCATGATCGACGGGAAGCGGCAGTGCGGAACCCGCCGCCATCTGCACGTCGGCGTAAAAGAGATCGGAGTGCGTCTTCACCGGCGAGGTGGCGCCATAGAGCGAGCCCGCAATGATACGCGCCGAGATGCCGCGCTCATCGACCACCGGCAGCCTGTGGGCCTCGACATGATCGAAGGCGGGGGCGGTTTCCTCGAACTGCTTGGGCAGCGCCACCCAACTCTGGATGCCGAAGACCTTGCGCTCGCGTGCCAGCTCCGGCGGGGCGGTGCGCTCGGAATGGACGATGCCGCGGCCGGCCGTCATCCAGTTGAGTTCACCCGGCGAGATGGGCTGCGACGAGCCGAGGCTGTCACGGTGGTAGATCGAGCCGTCGAACAGCCAGGTGACGGTGGAAAGCCCGATATGCGGGTGCGGACGCACGTCGATGCCCTGCCCCGGCTGCATCAGCGCCGGGCCCATCTGGTCAAAGAAGATGAAGGGGCCGACCATCTGCTTTCGGGCAGAGGGCAGCGCCCGGCGCACCTCGAAGCCGCCGAGGTCACGCGCGCGCGGCACGATGACCATTTCGATCGCATCCGCCGCCGCGGCATCGCCGGGCATCGGATCCGGTATGTGCGGAAGGCTCATTGGCAAGCCTCCTTCACTTTCGGTGCAACCTTGGTTCCAAGCAGTTCGATGGCGCGCAGCAGTTCCTTGTGGGGCATCGCGCCGATCGCCATCTGCACGAGTATGCGCTTGTTTCCGAAGATCCTGTGAAGCTCGATGATGCGGTCGGCGACGCGATCCGGATCGCCGATCAGCAGGTGGCCGTTGGGACTGCAGGCGGCCTCGAACTCAGGCCGTCCCGATGGCTGCCAGCCGCGCTCCTTGCCGATGCGGTTCATCACCGCAGTGTGGGGCTCGTAGAAGATGTCCTTGGCGGCCTGCGTGGTGTCCGCGACGAAGCCGTGCATGTTGAGGCTCAGCTTCACGTCGTCCGGCTTGCGATTGGCGCGCGACCATGCCTCACGGTAGAGATCGTAATAGGGCGCAAAGCGCTTCGGGTCGCCGCCGATGATGGCGAGCGCCATGGGAAGGCCCAGCGTGGCGGCGCGCACCACCGACTGCGGCGTTCCGCCGACGGCGATCCACAACGGTATCGCGTGCTGCTCAGGACGCGGATAGAGCGTGGCTCTGTCGAGGGCCGGGCGCAGCTCGCCCTGCCAGCTGACGGTTTCGTTGTCGATCAGCTTCAACAGCAGATCGAGCTTCTCGGCGAACAGTGCTTCATAGTCGTTCAGGTCATAACCGAACAGCGGGAAGCTCTCGATTAAGGAGCCGCGACCAGCCATGATTTCGGCTCGGCCGTTGGAGATGCCGTCAAGCGTCGCGAACTGCTGGAAGACGCGGACGGGGTCTTCCGAGCTCAGCACGGTGACGGCACTGGTGAGGCGGATGTTCTTCGTGCGCGCCGCACCGGCGGCGAGCGCAACCGCTGGGGCCGAGACGGAATAGTCAGGCCGGTGATGCTCGCCAATGCCGAAGACATCGAGGCCCACCTGGTCAGCCAGTTCCATTTCCTCGACCAGCTGCCGGAGGCGCCGCGGGTGCGAGCCGCCGGGCTCGACGTCCGCGAAGGTGTAGATGCCGATTTCCATGGGGCCTCGCTTCCGAGGTTTATATGTAGCGAATGTGGTTACGGTTCAAGGGGCGAGTTTGGCTGCCCCTACTCCGTCACCCCAGCAAGAGCTGGGGCCCAGCTTTGGGCGGTGGAAAGGGGGAAGCTGGGTCCCAGCTTTCGCTGGGATGACGAGATTTTAGAGGGACTCGAGAAACTTCGCCGCATGGCGCACGATATCCGCCTTCCGTTCCGCCTCCATATTGGCCAGCGTGCGATAAGGCATCCCCATGCGCGGGTTGCCCTTGAGCTTCGCCTCGTTGCGGATGAGGAAATCCCAATAGAGGTAATTGAAGGGGCAGGCCTTCGGCCCGAGCTTCACCTCCGGCTTGAAGCGACAGCCCGCACAATAGTCCGACATGCGGTCGATGTAGGCGCCCGATGCGGCATAGGGCTTGGAGGCCATGACACCGCCGTCGGCGAAGAGCGCCATGCCATGGGTGTTGGGGAGTTCCACCCATTCGAAGGCGTCGGCGTAGACGAGAAGATACCACTGCTCCACCTGCTTGGGATCAAGCCCCGCAAGCAGCGCGAAATTACCGGTGACCATGAGGCGCTGGATGTGGTGGGCATAGGCATGGGCTTTCGTGTCGCCAATGGCCTGGGCCATGCAGTTCATCTCGGTCTTGCCCGTCCAGTAGAATGACGGGAGCGGCCGGCGGGCGTCGAGGAAGTTGCTGTTCGCATACTCCGGCATCTTCAGCCAGTAGAGGCCGCGCACATATTCGCGCCAGCCGAGGATCTGGCGGATGAATCCCTCAACGGCATTGAGGGGGGCCTCACCCCGGCTCCACGCTTCCTGCGCTCGCTCACAAATTTCGCGCGGCGTGAGCAGTCCGAAGTTGAGATAGGGCGAGATGACGGAGTGATAGAGGAAGACGTCACCCTGCTTCATCGCATCCTGATAGTCGCCGAAATTCGGTAAGCAGGACGAGATGAAGTGGTCGAGGGCCTCCAGCGCATCCGCGCGCGTCACCGCCCAACCGAAAGGCTCGAGATCGCCGAAGTGATCGGGGAAGCGGGCGGCCACCATGTTCATCACCGCGCGCGTGACGGCATCGGGTTCGAAGCGGCGGCGGTTCAGCGGGGTGACGTCTTTCGGCAGTGACTTCCTGTTGTCGTGGTCGAAATTCCACTGACCGCCAACGGGATCGTCGCCGTCCATCAGCAGGCCGGAGAGGCGGCGCATGTCGCGGTAGAAGAACTCCATGCGCAGCTGCTTGCGACCGCTGGCCCAGGCGGCGAAGGAGGCGGGCGTGGCGAAGAAGCGGTCATCCGAGAGGATCTCGGCGTCCCAGCCCTTCATCATCTCCATCACGCGCCATTCGCCGGGCTCGGTGACCACGATGCGGGACGGCCTGTAACGGGCGATGGCGCGCTGCACCTCACCCGTGAAAGAGCCGGTGTTGTCCGGATCGTCGAGGCGGACGTAGTCCACGGTGAAGCCGTGGTGACGAAGCTCCTCGGCGAAGTGGCGCATGGCGGAAAAGATCAGCACCAGCTTCTGCTTGTGGTGCTTCACGTAGGTGGCCTCTTCCGCCACCTCCATCATCAGCACCGTGTCGCCCGGCACATAGTCACGCAGGCTGGAGAGGCCACGCGTCAGCTGGTCGCCCAGCACGATGCGGAGCGTGCTCATTTCGGTTTCTTCAGCGCGGCGCGGCAGCGGTCGGAGCAGGTTTTGACGTTCTCCCAGTCGCGCTCCCACTTCTTGCGCCAGGTGAAGGGGCGCCCGCAGACGGCGCAGGGCTTGGAGGGCAAATCAGCTTTCTTCACGCCGCGCGGCATGTCAGCCCTTGGTGCGGAGCGACGAGCGGCCGCCATCGACGCCGATCACCTGCCCGGTGATCCACGTCGCATCGGGCGACAGCAGGAAGGCAGCGGCCGCGGCCACGTCATCCGCCTCGCCCAGCCGCTGCAGCGGGTGAAGGGCGGCGATGGCGGTTGCCATCTGCTCATTGCCGGTAAGCGCCGCGGCAAGCGGGGTCTTGGTCAATGACGGCGCGACGCAGTTGACGCGGATCTTCGGGGCCAGCTCGGCGGCGAGCGACAGCATGAGGCCCTCGACGGCTCCCTTGGCCATGCCGATCGAAGCGTGCGACGCAAAGCCCTGCGCCACGGCGACGGTGGAGAAAAGCACGACCGAGGCATTGCCGCTGGCCTTGAGTGCGGGAAGCGCCGCCTGCACGGCGCGGAAGGCGCCGAGCGCATTGAGGCGGAAGTCGCGCTCCACATCCTCGTCCGTGATGCGGGTGACGGGCTTGAGATTGATGGAGCCCACGCAGTAGGCGAGCCCTGAGACGGAGGTTCCGGCTGACAGGATTGCAGCTTCGAGCTGGGCCCGGTCAGTGACGTCAGCCACCGCGTGGGTGCCGCCGATTTCGGCCGAAACAGCGGCGAGTTTCGCCGCATCGCGACCGATGGCGTGAATGGTGTGGCCCGCGGACGCGAGCCTGCGGGAGAGAGCGGCACCAATGCCGCCAGTTGCGCCGATGATGATGATTGTCATGAGTTGTTGTACGGGCGGATGGGAGGCACGGTTCAATCAGCGAACATCTCTCTCCCAGTGCCGTCTCCCCGGCGAAAGCCGGGGTCCAGATTCGGGCGTCAACCCAGCGGAAAGCTGGATCCCGGCTGTCGCCGGGATGACGGCATCAAAAGGAGATGACCTCCGTGTAAATACAGGGAGAACCGGGGTTAACTTGACCCCAACCATTGCCTGTGCAAACCGGAGGCAAATTGGCCAAGAGAGACTCATACATGACCGACGCCAGCATTTCACGCCGCTCCCTTCTCGCGGCAACCACTCTTTTCGCGGCCTGGACCATCGCCGGCCGCACCGTGCAGGCCCAGCAGGTCGATACCGATGACTTCAAGGACATGAAGCCCGGCCAGTACACCTGGAACCCGGAGCGCTCGCCCGAGGGGCCGGTGGCGATCATCGTGTCGATCCCGGACCAGCGCGTCTATGTCTATCGCAACGGCATCCGCATCGCCGTGTCGACCTGCTCCACCGGCAAGCCGGGGCATGCGACGCCGACGGGCGTGTTCTCGATCCTGCAGAAGGACAAGGACCACCACTCGGATGAATACAACGACGCGCCGATGCCGAACATGAACCGGCTCACCTGGTCGGGCGTGGCGCTGCATGCGGGCGAGTTGCCGGGCTATCCGGACTCGCATGGCTGCGTGCGCCTGCCGCTGGCCTTCTCCGCACTGCTGTTCACCGTCACGCAGATCGGCACGGTGGTGATCATCGCCAATGCCGCTTCCGATCCGGTCGACGTCGACCATCCCGGCCTTGTGCTGTCGGCGGAAGCCGATCAAGACATTGCCGCTCAGGCCGACAAGCTGAAGGGCCAGAACCAGCCGAGCCCCGACGACCCCAATGCCATCACCGTGTCGGTGCTGGTCAGCAGCCCGGACAAGACCATCGAGGTGCTGAAGAATGGTGACACCATTGCCAAGGGCGTTGCAACCATCGCGAACCCCGACCAGCCGCTGGGCGACCATGTCTTCATCCTGCAGAAGACAGCGGATGGCAAAATGAAGTGGTGCGCCATCGCCCATGGCGAGACCGGGCAGGTGGACACCACCGTGATCGACCGCATCCGCGCCGAGCCGGATGTCATCAAGGCGATCCAGGACTCATTCCACGTCGGACTGGTCTTCGTGACCACCGACCTGCCCTCGACCACCGAGACGCGCACGGCGAAGAACTTCGTGGTATTGCAGCAGGAGCCAGACCCGACGCAGTGAGATGCGTCTTCTCCCGCTCATTCAGCGGGAGACGAAGGGACCCGTTGCGACGCAACGGGGAGATGAGGGGATGAGGGCGCGGAAACGCCGGGGCGCATGTCCCCTCACCTACCCCAGTTTCGCCGGGGCCACGTCCTCTCCCGCTGAAGCGGGAGAGGACGTGGGATACTACTCCCGCTTCAAATCCGGAGGCGTCGCCTCGTCCTTCAGCGCTGCGATCACCGCATCGAGGGTCATCGGCGTCTGGTCCTGAGAGCCGAGACGGCGGACGCTGACGGCGCGCTCTTCCATCTCGCGTTTGCCGACGACGAGGATGACCGGTACCTTGCCGACCGAGTGCTCGCGAACCTTGTAGTTGATCTTCTCGTTGCGGAGATCCGCCTCGGCACGCAAACCCACCTTGCGCAGCAGATTGCGCACCTCAATCGCGTAGGCATCACCCTCGGAGGTGATGGTGGCAACGACCACCTGCGTCGGCGCAAGCCACAGCGGGAAGTGTCCGGCGAAATGCTCGATGAGGATGCCGAGGAAGCGCTCCATCGAGCCGCAGATGGCGCGGTGGATCATCACCGGAACCTTCTTCTCGCCGTCAGCACCGATGTAGAAGGCACCGAAGCGTTCGGGCAGGTTGAAGTCGACCTGCGTGGTGCCGCACTGCCAGTCACGGCCGATCGCATCGCGCAGGACGTATTCGAACTTGGGGCCGTAGAAGGCACCCTCGCCCGGGTTCACGGCCGTCTTGATCTTCCCGCCGGAGTCGGCGGCGATCTGCTCGAGCACCTTCGACATGATGCTTTCGGCGCGGTCCCAGGCTTCGTCCGAGCCCACGCGCTTTTCAGGCCGCGTCGAGAGCTTCACCACGATGTTGTCGAAGCCGAAGTCCTTGTAGGTGGAGAGGATGAGATCATTGATCTTGAGGCACTCTTCCTTCATCTGCTCTTCGGTACAGAAGATGTGCGCATCGTCCTGCGTGAAGCCGCGCACGCGCATGAGGCCGTGGAGCGCACCTGACGGCTCGTAGCGGTGCACGTTGCCGAATTCGGCGAGGCGCAGCGGCAACTCGCGATAAGACCGCAAGCCATGTTTGAAGATCTGCACGTGGCCGGGGCAGTTCATCGGCTTGATGGCGAAGACCTGGTCATCCTCGGTCGTCTCACCGGCGGAAGTGGCGGCAAACATCGCCTCCTTGTACCAGCCCCAGTGGCCCGAGGTTTCCCACAGCGACTTGTCGAGGAGCTGCGGGGCGTTCACCTCGTCATAGTCGAGCCTGGCGAGACGGCGGCGCATGTAGGCGATCAATTGCTGGAACATGGTCCAGCCCTTGGCGTGCCAGAACACGACGCCCGGGCCCTCTTCCTGGAAGTGGAACAGGTCCATCTCGCGGCCGAGCTTGCGGTGGTCGCGCTTTTCGGCCTCCTCCAGCGCGTGGAGATAGGCCTTGAGGTCATTCTCATTGCCCCAGGCGGTGCCGTAGATACGCGTCAGCATCGGGTTCTTGGAGTCACCGCGCCAATAGGCGCCAGCCACCTTCATGAGCTTGAAAGCGTTGCCGATCTTGCCGGTGGACGTCATGTGGGGGCCGCGGCAGAGATCGCTCCAGCCGCCCTGGTCGTAGAACTTGATGTCCTGGCCCTGCGGGATCGCGTCGACGAGCTCGACCTTGAACATCTCGCCCTTGGCGCGGAAGAAGTCCTTCGCCTCGTCTCGCGTCTTCGTCGTCTTGGTGAAGGGCTTGTCGCGCTGGATGATCTCGCGCATCTTCTTCTCGATCGCGGCGAAGTCTTCCGTGGTGAAGGGCTCGTTGCGGAAGAAGTCGTAGTAGAAGCCATTCTCGATGACCGGGCCGATCGTCACCTGCGTGCCGGGGAACAGCTCCTGCACGGCCTCGGCCAGCACGTGGGCAGCGTCGTGGCGGATGAGTTCGAGGGCTTCCGGGTCGTCACGCGTGACGATGCGCAGCGTGGAATCGGTGGTGATGGGATCGGCGAGATCGACCAGCGTGCCGTTCACCACGGCGGACACGGCCTTCTTCTCGAGTGACTTGGAAATGGATGCCGCCACATCGCGGGCGGAGACCCCGGCTTCAACCTGGCGCGTGGCGCCGTCCGGGAATGTCAACGAAATCATGCTGTCCTCCTGCTCACTCCCGCCAACGAAGCGGGTAAGCGAAATCAATGGTTTAGAATGCGGGGCGGGGTTTAGTGGAGCAGCGCGACGCGGTCAAGGGAGTCGTCCTCTCCCGCAGGGCGGGAGAGGAAGG
>CAMDBX010000030.1 GCA_945889445.1 Rhizobium sp. Q54 | reverse complement strand
CCCGTGGCACCATCACCCGTGACGATGTTGACCACACCCGGCGGCAGGCCTGCCTCGCGGCAGATTTCGGCGAACGCCAAGGCCGTCAAGGGCGTGAACTCGGCGGGCTTCAGCACCACCGTATTGCCGGCGGCAAGGGCCGGCGCGATTTTCCACGCCAGCATCAAGAGCGGGAAGTTCCACGGGATGATCTGGCCGCAGACACCGACGGGCTGATAGCTCGGGAACTCATCACCGATCAGCTCCGCCCAGCCCGCATGGTGATAGAAGTGACGCGCCACCAGCGGAATGTCGATGTCGCGCGACTCGCGGATGGGCTTGCCATTGTCCATCGTCTCCAACACCGAGAGGAAACGCTCGCGCTTCTGGATGATGCGGGCAATGGCATAGAGATGCTTGGCGCGCTCATGGCCGGAGAGTTTCGACCATGAGGCAAAGGCCTTGCGCGCCGCCTTCACGGCGGCATCGACGTCCGCGGCAGTGCCCTGGCTGACGCGGGCGAGAGTCTGGCCGTTAGCGGGGTTAGCGACGTCGAAACTCTTGCCCGGCTTGGTGAAGGCACCGTTGATGAAATGGCCGAAGCCCTTCTCATGGGCCTTCAACCACTCCACCGCGTGCGCGTTGCTCTCAGGTGCCGTGCCATAGTCCATGGTGTCGAGAATGTCGGTGACGCTGGGCATGATGATCTCAGGCGAGGGGCTGGTGGGATTGGGCGGCATAGCGGCCGGTGACATGGTGCTCGAGCTGGCGTTCAATGTCGCCCAGCATGGAGGACGCACCGATGCGGAACAGGTCCGGCTCCAGCCAGCGGCGGCCGAGTTCTTCCTTCATCAGGATCAGCCAGTTCATCGCGTCCTTCGCGGTCTTGAGGCCGCCTGCTGGCTTGAAGCCGATCTCGAAGCCGGTGAACTCACCATAGTCCCGAAGTGCTCGCACCATGGTGAGGCTGACGGGCAGCGTGGCGTTGACGTCTTCCTTGCCGGTGGAGGTCTTGATGAAATCAGCGCCTGCCTGAATGGCCACCATCGAGGCCTTGTAGACATTGCGCAGTGTCTTGAGGTCGCCTGTGGCGAGGATGGCCTTCATGTGTGCCGTGCCGCAGGCCTCGCGCATGGCGGCGATCTCGTCATAAAGTGCCAACCAGTCCTGCAGCAGCACCTGCGCACGGTGGATAACGATGTCGATTTCCTGCGCACCATGGTCCACCGCATAGCGGATTTCGGCCAGGCGCTGCGGCAGCGGCGTGAGGCCTGCGGGGAAGCCGGTGGCCACCGAGGCGACGGGAATACCGGACCCCTCCAGCGCCTTCACCGCAGGCGGCACCATCGACGGATAGACGCAGACGGCGCCCACCGTGGGCATCGCGGAAAGCCCCAGCGCCGTGACGATATCATCACGCAGCGGGCGCCTCGCCTTGGCGCAGAGGCGCTGCACGCGGCCCGACGTGTCGTCACCGGCCAGCGTGGTGAGGTCGATGCATTGCAGCGCCTTCACCAGCCATGCGGCCTGGTAGTTCTTCTTCACCGACCGGCGCGCGGGCAGGCTCGCCGCGCGGCGCTCGGCGGCGGAAAGGTTCACCTGCACGTCCTCGAACCAGTCGAGGGTCAAGGGCGTTCCCGGATTGCGCGCAACGGGTGCGAAACGGCTGGCCGCACCCACGGGGCGAAGTTCATTCATGACGCATACTCCTTGCCCACCACTCTAGCGGACCTCGGGCCTCAAGTGAAGGAAAGCGCCTTGAAGGCCTTCGTCTGCTCAACCAATGCGATTTCGGTTGGCAGCCGCTCCATCGAGGAGGCGCCATAGAATCCGTGGCAATTCTTCGTGTTGCTCAGGATGAACTGCGCGTCCGCCGGCATGGAGACGGGACCGCCGTGGACGATGATGATGGCGTCCTTGTTCACCTTGAGGGCGGCCTCGGCCCATTCATCGACGAGGGCCGGGCAGTCGGCGAGCTTCAGCGAAGTCTGCGAGCCGATTGAGCCACCGGTGGTGAGGCCCAAGTGACACACGATGATGTCCGCCCCGGCCTTGGTCATCGCTTCCGCCTCACTGGCGTTGAACACGTAAGGGGTCGTCAGCATGTCCTTGGAGCGGGCGAGCTTGATCAGGTCCACCTCGAGGCCATAGGACATGCCGGTCTCCTCGAGGTTGGCGCGGAACACGCCGTCGATGAGGCCTACGGTGGGGAAGTTCTGGATGCCGGAAAAACCCATGGCCTTGAGCTGGTCGAGGAAGGGATCAAAGAGGCAGAACGGATCCGTGCCGTTGACGCCCGCCAGCACTGCCGTGCGCTTCGTCACCGGCAGCACCTCGCGCGCCATTTCGACCACGATCTCGTTGGCATTGCCATAGGCGAGGATGCCCGACAGCGAGCCCCGGCCGGCCATGCGATAGCGCCCGGAATTATAGATGACGATGAGGTCGATGCCGCCCTCTTCCTCGCATTTGGCGGAAAGCCCGGTGCCCGCTCCGCCGCCCACGATGGGAATGCGCCGGCGCTTCATGTCCTGGAACTTCTCCATCAAGGCTTTGCGTTCGAAGCGTGGCACGTGTGTCCTCCCAGATTTTTCGAAACTATGCCGCGAGGCCGTCGCGCAGCGCAACGAAGTAATCGTCACCCCCAACCTGCCCGCCCTTCATGGCAATCTCGATCCCATCGAGCCGGGCATCGGCGCTGGCGGCCGTGCACAGCGGCGAACCGGGCGTTGCCACCAGCGGAAAGCGCGTGGTGAGGGAAAAGACGTCAAGCTCGCCCAGCGCGTGGCTCGAGGTATCGCCGCCCGCGAGAATGGCGCGCTTCAGGCCGAATTCTTCTATGCAGGCGCGCGCAATGCGACCCAGCCCCTGCCCCACGCGGTGGCGGCCATCGGGAATGGCATCGAGCGGACCGCCGCGATCGGTCTCGGGGTCGAGTGCGGTGTAGACCAGCACGCTTCGGCCCTCGCCCATCAGCCGCCTGGCCTCTGTCGAAAGGCGCGCCACGGCCTCGTCGGGCGTGCGCGCAAGATCGAGCGGGTCGGCATGGAGGCCGGTGAAGCCAGCGCCGAACGCGTGCCGGATCTGCCGCGCCGTGGTGGGCGAACAGCTTCCCGAAACGGCGATGATGTGCTCGACCTTCGGCAGTGCCGGGAAACTGGCGCGGCCCGGAATCTCGCCAGCTGCCGCGAGTGCCTTCACCAGCGCATAGTCGACGCCCGACGAACCTGCCACGAAGGGGCCAACGCGATCCGCGATGCGCAGCAACTGGCGGCCCGTTTCCAATTGCGTGGCCGCGTCAAAGACGTCGAACAGCACGATGCCCTTCGCCGCGTCCAGAACCTGATCGACAGCCGCATCACCCAGCGCATTGGCCGGCACGAGATCAATCGGCAGGGTGGTCTGCCGCGCGAGATGCAGGCGGAGATCCGCCTCGTCCATCGGCGTCACCGGGTGGCGGCTCATCACCGGGTGGCGGTCGATGCGGTAGGTCTGGCCCTGATAGCCCGCGAAGAGATGGCCGAAAGCAGTGTAGCGCTTCAGCTGGGGTGCTCCGACAACCAGCGGCGTCACGCGCTGCGCGAAGATGCCCCGCGCGATCTCGATGGCGCGGCCGATGTTGCCGACATGAGGGGCGGAATCGAAGGTGGAGCAGACCTTGTAGTGGCAGAAGCGCGCACCGACCTGCTTCAGCCACATGAAATGCTGCGGAAGATGCTGGTCCATCCACCCCGGTGTCTGGCTGCGGCTGGTGCCGGCGATCCCCACCGCATCAAAGCCCGCAAAGCGCGCCTGCTCCTGCAGTGTGGGGATGCGCGTGAACAGCACCGTCTTCACGCCGTGCAGCGCCATCGATTCCATCACGTCGGTCGAGCCGGTGAAGTCATCGCCGTAATAGGACAGCAGCATCAGCCGGCCTTCCCGTCACCGAAGAAGGCAAGTGATTGAGCGAGCTCCTTGTGGTCCTTCGCGTAAACCTCGAGCGCGATTCCCGACACCGCGGCTTCCCACGCTTGGCTTACCGCGCGCACGCCAGCGGCCGGTCCCGATGGGTGGCTGACGATGCCGCCGCCACAGAGATAGAGCAGGTCCTGGGTCCTGCCCGTGCGCTCATAGGTTTCCGGCGCCTGTCCGCCCCACTGGCCGGAACCGGCCACGGGCAGCGGGCAATCGGCCTCCGAGAACAGCGGCTGCCTGAGGGCCTTGAAGGAGGCCACGAAGCTCTCGTCCGGCTCCCAGTACTTCACCTTGATGCCGTTGATCTGGAACTGATCGACGCCGAGCAGCCGCCAGAATTGCTGGTACACGGAAAAATCCATGCCGATGCCGGGGTGCCTGGTCAGCAGGTCCCAGCCGTTGCGGTGGGCATGCAGCACGAGGCCGGAGCGTTTCCTGAGGAAACTCATGCCGCCGAAGCCGATGGCGTTGATGTTGATGACGGCGCAATTGCCGCCCGCCTGCAGCACCATGTCATGGTTGCGCATCATCTGGTCGGGGTCGGCATGGCTGATGCCGAAGGCATACATCACCTTCTTGCCGGTCTTCTGCTCGTGATCGAGGACAAGCGGCATGATGGCCTTCACGCGCTCTTCGAGCGGTGAATAGGCCGGGCTCGCCAGCTTCTCGTCGTCCTTGATGAAGTCGACGCCGGCCTCGATCAGCTCCTTCACCAGCGCCGCCGTCTCCGGCGGACGCAGTCCCAGGGCGGGCTTCACGATGGTGCCGATGATCGGGCGGCCCTCGACGCCGGTGAGCTTGCGGCTGCCGGGAATGCCAAACTGCGGCCCGGGGTGCGCGCCCCGGAACTCCTCCGGCAACTGCATGGCGATCACGCGGATGCCGGTGAAGCCGCGGATCGACCAGACGCCACCCATGGTGATGGTCATCAGTGCCGCAAGGTCGGTGCCGATGGCATCAAAGGGAAAATCGATGTCCGCCTCGGCGCGATTGAAGGGGCCGGTGCTGTCGGTCGGGAAGGAGGGCGTCTTCGCTGGAGGAAGCGGGCGCACGGCGGCGACGCGCGCCGCCACGCGGGCCTTCAACTCCGCCGTCTCGCCGGGCACGGCGACGAATGTGCCGGTCGACTGGTCGGAGGCGATCTTGGCCGCCAGCTTCTCCGGACTTCCATCCGTTTCAATGAGATAGGTGAGGCGGATCATGTGGGGCGGCACATTGCGCATTGGCAGCTAACTGGTATGATGACCTAAACTCAACGTAACCTAGCAGCCAAGACGGTGACGATGCAAACCGAGCGTATCACCCGCCGCAAATTGTCCGACGAGGTGCTGGAACGCCTGCTCCGGCTGATCTCCGAGGGCAACCTCAAACCAGGCGACGCCATGCCCTCCGAGCGCGAGCTCATGGAGCGCTTCGGCGTTGGCCGCCCGGCGATCCGCGAGGCGATGCAGTCACTTTCCAACATGGGGCTCGTCTCGATCAGCCACGGCGAACGGGCACGCGTGCAAGAACTCACCGCGCAGTCGATCATCCGCCAGGTGGACCTCTCCGCCCACATCATGCTGCAGCGCTCTTCCTCGTCGCTCGAGCATCTGAAGGAAGCCCGCCTGCTGTTCGAGCGCGGCATGGTGCGCGAGGCGGCAGCCAAGGCAACGCCGGAGGATGTGGCGCGGCTGCGCGCCATCATCGCGGAGCAGCGTGCCCGCCTCGGCAAGGCGGAGGCCTTCATGGAAGCTGACATGCGGCTTCACACCCAGATCGCCGCCATCTCCGGCAACCCGATCTTCGTTTCCATCAGCGAGGCGATGCTCGGCTGGCTCAAGGCCTATCACACCGAGTTGCTGCTGTGGTCCGGCAAGGAGACCTATACGCTGGCCGAGCACATGGAGATCGTCGATGCCATCGCGAAGGGTGACGCCGATGCCGCGGAGGCCGCGATGGTGCAGCACCTGCAGCGGTCGAGCGGGCTGTATGGGTTGAAGGGGTAACGCTCACCCATCAGTTCACCGAAGCTACCGCGCCATCACTCACCTTCGCCCGGCTTGACCGGGCGACCCTTTTTGCTCACGACGGAAAAGGATGCCCCGGTCAAGCCGGGGCAAGGTGAAGAGTGGTGGATGGCGTGGCGAGGTGATCAGGCTAACCCAAGCAAAGCCCGCGCCTCCGTTGCACTCGCCGCGTGCCGCCCATATTCCGCGCACATCTCCGCCACGCGCTTCACCAGTTCGGCATTCGATGCCGCAAGCCGGGTCTCGTCCCAGCGGATGTTGTCTTCAAGCCCGGTGCGGCAATGGCCACCCCTCTCGAGGCACCAGCGGTTCACCTCAAGCTGGTGCTTGCCGATTCCGGCCGCCACCCATGTCGCTTGCGGCGCCAACCGCGTCACCTCGTCCACCATGAAGTCGAAGGCCTGGCGCACCACCGGCATGGCGTTCTTCACGCCCATCACGAACTGCACGTGCAGCGGCTTCTTCAGCAGGCCTTCATCCGCAAGACGCAGTGCCTGGTAGAGCATCGAGAGGTCGAACACCTCGATCTCGGGCTTGACATTGTATTCCAGCATCTTGCCTGCCAGTTCACGCACGAGGTCCGGGTGGTTCTCGTAGATGATGGTGGGGAAGTTGCAGGAGCCTGTCGACAGCGAGGCCATGTCGCAGCACAGATGCAGCATGCCGCCACGCTCGGAGCCCTTGCCGGAGCGCCCGCCGGTGGAGAACTGCACGATCATGCCGGGGCAGTGCTTGCGCAGTCCTTCAAGCAATGCCGCGAAGCGATCAGGGTCCGAGGTTGGCGTCTGGTCGTCCTTGCGCACGTGCACATGCGCGAGGCTGGCGCCCGCCTCGAAGGCGGCGTGGGTCGATTCCACCTGCTCGGCGATGGTGATGGGGACGGCCGGGTTGTGCTCCTTGCGTGGAACGGACCCGGTGATGGCGACGGTGATGATGCACGGCTTGGTCATTGGATGAGCCTACGTCAATCCCAGCTGCGCATCCAAGAGGGATTGATGAGCCTCAGGTTGCGGTTGCCCAGGGCCGAGATGGTGCTCATCTCCGCTTCAGTCAGCGTGAATTCGGCGGCGCGCAGGTTGGAGGCGGCATTCTCGCGCTTGCGGGTCATGGGGATCGCCGCGACACCCTGCTGGATGATCCAGCGCAGCACGATCTCGGAGGCGGGGCGCTGGTGGCGCGCCGCGATCTCCTGCACCACCTTCTCCTCCATGCACTTGCCGCGTGCCAGCGGGCTGTAGGCGGTGAGCACGAGCCCAAGCTCGCGCGCCGTGGCGAGCCATGCCGACTGGTCAAGCAACGGGTGGAATTCGATCTGGTTGCAGATCAGCTTTCCGCCGGCCAGCGCTTGTGCCCGGCGCATCAGGCGCGGACTGAAATTGCTGACCCCCAGCTGCTTTGCCATCCCCTGCTCGCCGGCGCGCAGCAGGCGCTCGACCGGGCCGTCGATGTCGCCGTCGGACGGCGGCCAGTGAATGAGCAGCAGGTCGGGCACCGTGCCCAGGTCATCGACCGAGCATTTGACCGAGTCCGCGAAACGCGCCGCACCGAGGTTGGAAGGGTCGACCTTGGTGACGAGAAAGACGTCATCACGCTTGACACCCGAGGCTGAGATGCCACGGCCCACGGCCTTCTCGTTGCCATACATCTGCGCGGTGTCGATGTGGCGGAGGCCCACCTCGATCGCGGCGGCGACGCAGCGCTCCGCTTCCACGCCCGACAGCGGATAGGTGCCGAAGCCGATGGCGGGGATGCCGTTGAAACGATCCATGGCTGTTCTCTCCCTTTATCCACTCTCTGGTAGAGCGCAGCGGCAAGGCCCGCAAGGGCGGAGCATCGCGTTGGCCCGGAACAGCGGTGGATTGCGCTGGCCGCAGCGGGCGCTAGTGTTTGCGCCGACCGCTGTTGAGTCGCCCCGGGGGACGCCCATGCCGAAATTCGCCGCCAACCTCTCCATGATGTTCAATGAATGGGACTTCCTCGACCGCTTCAAGGCGGCGGCGGACACTGGCTTCACCGCCGTCGAGTTCCTGTTCCCCTATGCCTATGCGCCGGACGAAGTTGCCCGCCGCCTGCAAAACTCAGGGCTCACCCAGGCGCTGTTCAACCTGCCTCCGGGCGACTGGGACAAGGGCGAGCGCGGCATGGCCTCGGTCGCGGGCCGCGAGGCGGAATTCCGCGCCTCGGTCGAAACCGCGCTCCCCTATGCCAAGGCGACAGGCGTCAGGCGCCTGCATGTGATGAGCGGCCATGGCGACCGGCACGACCCCCGCGCGGTCGAAGCCTACAAGACGGCGCTGCGCCATGCCTGCGCGGTAACCGCACCCCTTGGCATCGACATCCTGATCGAGCCGATCAACGGGCGCGACATGCCGGGCTACTTCCTCAACGACTTTCCCTTCGCGGCGCTACTGATCGCCGAACTCGCGCTGCCCAACCTCAAGCTCCAGTTCGACATCTACCACCGCCAGATCCTGCATGGCGACGTGATGAGGGGGCTGGACGCGCTGCTGCCGATCACCGGCCATGTGCAGGTGGCCTCCGTCCCGAAGCGCAACGAACCCGGCACCGGCGAACTCGACGATGTGCGCATCTTCCGCCATCTCGACCAACTGGGTTACGACGGTTACGTCGGCTGCGAATATCGCCCGGCGGGCCACACCGTCGAAGGCCTCGGCTGGTTCCGGAATGCCTGAAGGCCATACCATCCACCGCGCCGCGCGTGACCAGCGGCCGATGCTCGTGGGCAAGGTGCTGGACGTGTCCTCGCCGCAGGGCCGCTTCATGGAGGGTGCAGCCCGGCTCGACGGGCGCATCTGCACCGCCATCGATGCCTATGGCAAGCACCTGCTCTACCGCTTCGACGATCTGAGCCTGCACATCCACCTAGGGCTCTTCGGCCGCTTCCGCTGTGCAAAGCGGCCGGCGGCGGAGCCCAAGGGCGAGGTACGCATTCGCATGATCAGCGACAGCCATGTGGTGGACATCAACGGCCCCAACAGCTGCGAGGTGCTGGACCCGCCGGAAGCCCTGGCTCTCGTCAGCCGCATCGGGCCGGACGTGCTGCGATCCGATGCCGACCCGGACCGCGCCTGGGCGCGCATCTCGAAGAGCCGGACATCGGTCGGGCAACTCATCATGGACCAGTCGGTGATGGCGGGAATCGGCAACATCTACCGCAGCGAGATCCTGTGGCGGCAGCGCATCCACCCGCATGTTCCCGGCCAGCGCCTGGCGCGCGCCGATTTCGACAGGATCTGGGAAGATTCGGTCACTTTGCTTGAACGCGGCGTGAAGGCCAATGCCATCATCACCGTCGAGGGTGCCAAGAAGTCGAAGAGCCGATATGGCGAGCGCGTGAACATCTTCGCCAAGGACAGTTGCCCGGCCTGCGGCGGGGCCATCAGCGCCTTCGAGATTGCCGGCCGCCGCGCCTTCGCCTGCGAGGCCTGCCAGCCGAAGCCTTAGCTGACCCGCGTGCTGACGGCGGCGGTCGCGACCAACTCATCGAGCAGCGCCATGGTGGCAGTACCCGAGCTGACGAAGGGGTTGAGAACCGCGCGCTCGTGATATTTCAGCAGCAGACCGGGATTGACCTTGTTGAGGTCGACGTGGCCCATGGTCCAGTTGCAGAACTTGCGCTCGCGGATTTCCTCGAAGGTGAGGATCCGCACATTGGAGTGGCGGCCATCGCGGACGATGTTGTTGTAAAGCTCGCACACCTCGTCACGCCCGCCTTCCAGCACCTGGATGAACACGTCGCCGCTGTAGCAAAGGATTCCAGTGATGCCGCTCGCCGGGTTGTGGCTCCGCGACTTGTCGAGGATGTCCTCCACCATGGCGGGGGTGAGACTCGTGGCGGCACGGCTGGCATAGACACAGCGAACGATCATCTGGAATTTCAGTCCTTGAGGTTGACGAGGGCGAGGAATTCGCGGCGGAGCGACGCGTTCTTAAGGAAGGCACCGCGCATAACGCTGTTGATCATCTTGGTGGCGTTGTCCTTCACGCCGCGCCAGTGCATGCAGAAGTGATCGGCCTCCATGACCACGGCAAGGCCATCGGGCGCCACCTTGCTCATCAGCAGGTCCGCCACCTGGGCGATCGCCTCCTCCTGGATCTGCGGGCGCGACATGATCCACTCGGCGAGGCGGGTATATTTCGACAGGCCGATGAGGTTCGAATGCTCGTTGGGCAAGAGCCCGATCCACAGCCGGCCCATGATCGGGCAGAGGTGATGGCTGCAGGCACTGCGCACGGTGATCGGCCCGACGATCATCAGCTCGTTCAGGTATTCGGCATTGGGGAACTCGGTGACCGGCGGCTGGCTCACATAGCGACCGCGGAACACCTCGTTCAGATACATCTTGGCCACGCGCCGCGCCGTACCCTGCGTGTTGTGGTCATGGTCGACGTCGATCACCAGGCTTTCGAGCACGCCCTGCATCTTGCCTGCTACCTCGTCGAGCAGCGCCTCGAGTTCGCCGGGTTCGATGAAGGCGGAGATGTTGTCGTTGGCAAAATAGCGCTTGCCGGACTTCACGACCCGGGCGCGAATGCGCGCCGACACGGGTTCAGCGTGTCCGTCCTGCGTTGACTTCGGTGGCTTGTCCATTGTCATCCGATCTGGGGAACCAATATGCGGGTTGTAGCAGTTCGGCCTGCATGAAACAACAAAGGCCGGGCGGAGTAGTTACGCAGCCCTTCAGACGGCGGACCAGTGGCGCTCAGTAGCCCGTCATCTCCACATAGCCCTGGCCCGGGTGCGTGCCTTGAAGGCGCACCGGCCCTTCCCAATAAGACACCCGCGTGTCCATCCACGCTTCCGGATTCACCGGGCTCGTGGTCACCTCCAGCCCCTTTCCGGGCAGTGCGAGTTTCCACTGTACGGGCACGCGGTGGCCCTTCACGTCCGTCCACGCGAGCGGCGTCACCGTCAGCGCGCCGGGCGGTTGCGGCTCCGGCGCGCCGTCGGCAGCGATCCAGGTGGCGGAGGTGAAGCCCTCGCCCGCGTCGCGCAGGCGGAAGCCCATCAGCTTCGCGCCGTCAGCGAAGTGGAAGGAGAACCAGTCCCACCCCGTCTGGTCCTTGGCCAGCGGCTGGGAGGACCATTCATGGTCGAACCACGCCTGCCCCGTCACCGCGATGTCCTTGCCGCCAACGGTGATGGTGCCATGCACCTCATAGAAGGGCTGCGAATAGTAGAAGCTCGCCTGCCCCTGCGCCGATTTCACCGAGTAGCCGTGGTCACCCTGCAGCACGAGCGGGCCTTGCGCCGCCAGATCGAGACGGTAGGAAAAACCATCACCCGATGCGTTGACGTTGAGCGCCGAGAGCGCATCAGCCGAAGGCGGCGCATGGCTCGTCATGGTCCAGTCATCGATCGAGCCCACGAAGGGCGACAGCGTGACCCCCGCCTGCCCCACCCCGCCACGCGCCACACGTTCAGCCGAATAATGCGTCTCTGCCGTTGTGAGTGCCGCATGGCCCATCCACAGCTGCGGGCTCTGCCAGCCGGATTTCTCCTCGGGCGCGAGGGCGGAGCGGAACAGCGTCCACTGGGCGCCATAGTCCTTGCCGTCTGCGCCCTTGAGGTTGGCAGTGAGATACCACCATTCGATGCGATAGTCGGGGTGCGCGCCATGATCCTGCGGGAAAGACAAGGCCACGCCGCGCTCCGGCACCGCGAAGCCCTGTGCATCGCCACCCAGGCCAGCGAAGCCCTGCGCCAGCGCCGGGCTTGCCATCAGCAGCAGTGCGAGCAGCAGCATTCTAACGTTCATTGGCGAACACCTTCACGAGATCGGCGGGCTGGCGGCGCGTCAGCCACAGGGCGGGCAGCAGTGCGGCGATAATGGCGCTCGCCACCGCCAGCAGGAACAGCCGCAGCCAGTCCATCGGGAACACATGCATCGGCAAGCGCCAGCCGAAGGCCTCGACATTGATCACCGCAAGCAGCATCCACGCGAGCCCAAGCCCCACCGGCACCGCCGCCAGCATGGTGAAGCTCGCCAGCGCCACGCTGCGCAGGATTTCGAGCAGCGCCAGCCGCTTCAGCGTCAGGCCCATGGCCCAGGCGGGGGCCAGTTGCGACAGCCGCATTCCGGACAGCGTGAGAAGGCTGGCGAAGATGGCGATGGCCGCCACGCCCAGCGTCAGCACGTTCAAGGCCGCCGTCACTGCGAAGGTGCGCTCGAAGATCTTGAGCGAGAAATCCTTGATGGTGGTTTGGTTGACGACGTTTTCCTCCGGCAAGTCGAATGTGGCACGCAGCTCTTCCGCCAGCTTTGGCGCCTTGTCGTGCGCGATGCGCACCGCATAGCGGAGCCGGCTGGCATCGGGATAGAGCGTCTCCAGCAGCCTGACGCCGATGATCACCTGCCCCTTGGGATTGCCATAGTCGGAGAAGATGCCAACCAGTGGCAGCTTGTGTCCGCCCTCAAGCGGAATCATGTCGCCCAGTGCCAGCTTCTGCCTGCGCGCCAGTTGCTCGTTGGCGAGCGCGCCCTCGCCTCTTGCTATCCTGTCCCATGCATCCGGCATTGCCTCAAGCATCGGCCAGTAGTCACGATAGGTGGCGTGATCGGCGATGCCGAAGACCTGCACCGGTTGGCCGAACATGCGCACCTCGGTGTTCCAGATCGGCAGCACCGCATCGCTGCGGCTTGCCAGCCAGTCATGCACCTTCTGTGATTCATCATTGGAGCGCGTTGAGACATAGAGTTCAGACGGCAGCCTCTGGTCGAGCCAACCCACGAAGGTGAGGCGGAAGCTCTGCACCATGGTGCCCACGCCGGCATTGGCGGCCAGCGCCAGCAGCAGTGCCATCAGCGCCAGAGAAAGCCCCGGCAACTGCTGGCGCGTATCGGCCCAGAACCATTGCGCGATGACGCCCTTCGACAGCCGCTCACCCAGCTTGAGCAGCAGCGACAGCACCAGCGGCAACAGAAGCGCCGCACCGAGCAGCATGGCGCCGAGCGCAGAAAAACCCGCCACGAGCCCTGATCCAAATTGAACGACCAACCATGCCGCGACGAGCAGCAGGATGCCGCCCACCGCCTGCAGTCGCAGCGCGCGTTCCGAGGCGAGGCTCCAGGCGCGCGGTCGCGCGGGCGCCAGCAGCGGCATGGTGGCGATGCGCCACAGCCGGGAGGCGGCGGAAACCAGCGTGCCCGCCACCGCGATGGCCAGCCCCAGCCCCCACACCGAAGGCCGGATCGACAGCGTGCCCGGCACCTCCGCGCCATAGAGGCCGCGCAGGCTCGCCGCCACATCCGGCAGCAGCAGCGAGGCCACGCCATAGCCCAGCGCCACGCCGATGAGGCCTGCCACCGTGGACAGCACCAGTAGCTCCACCACCATCAGCAGAACGAGCGTGCGCAGTGGCAGGCCCAGGGCGCGCAGCGTGCGGATCACCGGGCGGCGCTGCTCGAAGGCAAGCCCGATCGCCGAATGAACGATGAACAGCCCCACCGCGAAGGCGAGCAATCCGAAGGCCGTGAGGTTCAGGTGAAAGCTGTCAGTGAGGCGGGAAAGATCGCTCTCAACGGCGGGCGCGCGCCGCACCAGCCCTGGCGCCACCTCCGCCAGCGGCCTTGCCTCTGTAGGCTGCCTCGGCGCAAGCAGCAGGCGCGATAGCTGCCCCGGCGCATCGAGAACCTGCTGCGCGATGCCGATGTCGGTCAGCACCGTGCCCGGCGGCAGCGCATCGCTGATGCGGATGGGCGGCGTATCCACACCCTTCAGTCGAGCTGCCGTTTCACCCGACATGATGAACACGCCGGGCGCCGTGATAAAGCGAGCGAGACCGATGTCGGCCGCACCCACATCCACCTGCGCGGCGTCCGCCGGCAGTGTGATCGGATCGACACCGAGGATGCGCAACCGTTCGCCGCCGAAGCGCTTCTCGCCTTCGAGCACCGGCGAGACCAGCCAGCCCGCCTTGCGCAGCGCGATGTAGCTCTCCTGCGGAATGTGCGTGCCGTCCGCGGTGGTCAGCTGCTCCAGCCTGTCCTGGCCCACCACGGCGGCGGCGCGCGCATAGCTGGCGCGTGCCTCGCCGTTGATTGCCTGCACGGCCGACCAGAGTGCAGTGGCCAACGCCAGCCCCAGCAGCAGCATGGCGAACTGCAGCTTGTGCCGCCACCAGTGCGACAGGAGGACGGCGAAGCCCTGGGTGAGCATCAGCCGAGCTTTCCCGCGGCAAGGTGCAGGCGGCGGCCCAGCCGCGACGCAAGCCGGTTCGAGTGCGTCACCATCAGCAACGCGGCACCCGTCTCGCGCATCAGGGCCAACATCAGTTCGAGAATCGCATCACCCGTCGCCTCGTCGAGGTTTCCGGTGGGTTCGTCGGCGAGAATCAGCTGTGGCCTGCCCGCCAACGCCCGGCCGATGGCCACGCGCTGCTGCTGCCCGCCCGACAGCTGTTCGGGATAGCGGTCGAGCAGCTTCGAAAGTCCCAGCCGCTCCGTGAGCCACTCGCTCCATGCCGCGTCATAACGGTCGCCCAGTCGCGCCTGAAAGGCGAGGTTGGCGGCAACGTCAAGAGACGGGATCAGGTTGAACTGCTGGAACACCAGGCCCACGCTCACCCGGCGGAACGCCGCCAACTCCACGTCGCCCAGCCCTGCGATGTCCTTGCCCTCGAAGCGAATGGCCCCGCTGTCCGGCCGGTCGAGGCCGCCCGCCAGATGCAGAAGCGTGCTCTTGCCGCTGCCGGACTCGCCGGTCAGCGCCAGGCTCTCGCCCGCATCGAGCGACAGGCTGACGCCGCGCAGCACCTGCAGCACCCCTTCACCGGTGGGGTAGGACTTGCTGACGTCTTCGAGGTCGAGAAGCATCGCGGGTTCCTGTTGTCACTCGCTGTTCTTACGCATGAGGCCGGTCATCGGACCCGTGGTTCCTTGCCGCAAGCCGCTCCCGGCATGACTTCCTCAGCCTTCCGGCATGGTCTAGTCTGGCGGCATCGACAAGGGGGATTCCGATGCCGGCCGAAACAGACGACCACGCGCGCATGCCCTACCAGCTGCCTTTCCCGCCCGATGCGCTGGCCGAAATCGTGGTGCCCGATGCCATTCCGCAGGATGAGCGGCTTTGGGTGCCGCAGGCCGAGAACGTATGGTTCCGCCCGCTCTGCCTCAACCGCAGCCAGGGCTACTGGATGAACCTGCTTAAGGTGCGGAAGGCCGGGGTTCTCTCCCGCCACCGCCACCCGAACGCAGTGCACGGCTTCGTGCTCAAGGGTCGCTGGAAATATCTCGAGCATGACTGGGAGGCCACCGCCGGAAGCTATGTCTTCGAACCGCCGGGCGAGACGCATACGCTGGTGGTGCCCGATGACGTGGAGGAGATGATCACCTTCTTCCAGGTGAACGGCATCATGTATTACGTCGACCCGTGGGGAAAGAACCTCGGCTACGAGGACGTCTTCACCAAGATCGACATGTGCCGGGCGCATTTCGAGAAGGTGGGACTGGGTGCCGACTATGTGACCCGCTTCATCCGATGAGCATCTGGCCCAACGATTGCTTTGTCGGAAAACATGTCCTCATTGCCGGAGGCACCTCAGGCATCGGTGCGGCCATCACTTCGGCCTTTCTCGATGAAGGCGCCATCGTCACCGCGACCGGTGTATCGCTGGAAGAAGTAGCGACGGCGGCGCACGCAATGCCTGGCCTGCGCACAACCGTTTTGGATGTGCGCAACGCCGCCGAGATCGAAAGCCTCGTCACCTCGCTCCCATCACTGCATCACGTCGTGAACTGCGCTGGCATCATCAAGCGCGGTGCGGAGCATGATCCGGAGGTCTTCGCCGACGTCATCGACATCAACCTCACCGGCACCATGCGCATCTGCACGGCGGCACGCACCAAGCTCGCGGAAGCGAAGGGGACCATTGTCAATACCGCCTCGGTGCTGAGCTTCTTCGGCGGCGGGCTGGTGCCGGGCTATGCGGCCTCCAAGGGTGGCATCGCGCAGCTCACCAAGTCGCTTGCCATCGCCTATGCGCCGGACGGTATTCGAGTCAACGCCGTAGCCCCGGGCTGGATCGAGACGCCGCTCACCTCGGCACTGCGCGAGAACGCCGAACGCAACGCCGCCATCCTCGCCCGCACCCCACTCGCACGCTGGGGCAAGCCGGAAGACATTGCAGGTGGTGTTCTCTACCTGTCATCACCGCTGGCGAGCTTCGTCACCGGCACGGTACTGGCCATCGACGGCGGCTACATGGCGGTGTGAGGTCAGCGCAGCCTGTGGCCGCCTTCGTCGAGCAGCAGCACGTCTGACGGGGCAATGGCAATCGACACCTCCTCACCTTCGCGCCACACGCGGTCATCGATGGTCGCGATGGATTGCAGCGTGATTCCGCCCATGTCGACGAAATACGCAGCCGAACCTCCGAGGTAGGATGTGGAGATAATCCGGCCCTTCAGCCCGGCGCGCTCCGGCGGCCCCAGCACCACCTTCTGGGCGCGCACGATGGCGGTCACGGCTGCACCGTCCTTGAGGCTCGCGGGTGCTGCCGCCACAAGGTCATGGCCCTTGTCGAGGCGCACCGTGGCAAGACCATCGACAATTCCGGTGATGCGGCCCGGCAGCAGGTTGGACTGGCCGAGGAAGCTCGCCACGAAGCGCGACTCCGGTCGGCGATAGACCTCTTCCGGCGTTCCAACCTGTTCGATCAGGCCCTTGTTCATCACCACGATGCGGTCGGACATGGCCAAGGCCTCGTCCTGGTCATGGGTCACGAAGATCGTGGTGATGCCCACCTCGCGCTGGATGATCTTCAATTCGGTGCGCATCTCCTCGCGCAGGTTGGCGTCGAGTGCGGAGAGCGGCTCGTCGAGCAGCAGCACGTCCGGTTCGATGACGATGGCGCGGGCAAGTGCAATGCGCTGCTGCTGGCCACCCGACATCTCGGATGGCAATTTCCTTTCGACACCCGGCAGACGCACCATCTCGAGAGCACGCGTCACCTTGGTCGCGATCTGGGCCTTCTCGACATTGCGATACTTGAGGCCGAAGGCGATGTTGTCGAAAATCGTCTTGTGCGGAAACAGCGCATAGTTCTGGAACACCAGCCCGATGTTGCGCTTGTGGATCGGAATGTTGTCGATGCGCCGGCCCGCCACGTTGATCTCGCCGCCGGTCGGCTGCACGAGGCCGGCGATCGACCGCAGGATCGTCGTCTTGCCGCAGCCCGAAGGCCCCAGCAGCGTCACGAACTCACCCTTGCGGATCGACAGGCTCACGTCCTTCACCGCGACGAAATTGCCATAGGCAAGCGTCACATCGCGAAGGTCAACGGCGGCGGCTGTGGTCATGTGGTCTCAACTCTCTGGCGGAAGAAGCCCTCTCCCGCCGCAAGGCGGGAGAGGGAGTGTCGCGTGTGTATCAGCCGCCCTTCGAGATGCGGTCCCACTGCTTGGTCCAGGCATCGAGGTTCGAGGCCCAGTAGTTGGGATCAGCGAAGGTCAGGCTCTTCATGGTGCCCGTCGGGTCGAAGGCCGGCATCTTGGCGATCTTCTCGGTGAGCTTCACCTTCATCGGGTCGAGGGAGGGCGGATAGTTCTGCCCCTCGGCCACCGCGATGGCGGTTGCCGGGTCGAGCATGAAGTTGACGAGTTCCTCGCACTCGGCCATCGGCGAGCCCTTGAGGATCAGCATGTCCTCCATCCAGGCGTAGGAGCCTGCCGGATCAAGATAGCCGATGGGGCTGCCCTGCTGCTGCAGAGCCGCCACGCGGCCCGACCAGGCGTCGGTCACCACGATTTCGCCCTTGGCAAGGAGGTCCATGAGCTCGGCACCCGACGACCAGTACTTCTTCACCAGGTCGCGGTTCTCCCGCACCTTCGCCCACACGGCATCGATATCCTTGATGTCGTTCGGGTTCTGGCCGGTGGCAAGGGCCGCATACCAGACGCGGGTGGTCATGTCGCCATAGCCACCGATCTTGCCCTGGTACTTGGGGTCGAACAGCAGCGCTGCGCCCTTTTCCTTGGCTTCGGCTTCCGAGATCACCGTGGTGTTGTAGGCGATGCCGGTGGTGCCGTAGTCATAGGGAACGCCCGACAGCTTCGGCGTGATCTTCAGGAAGGGGTCGATCATCGCCTGCATCACGAACTTCATGTTCGGGATGTTGGCCTCGTTGATCTCGCTGTTGTAACCGCCGTCGACGTAGCGCTTGTAGTATTCCACGCCCGAGGAATGGATGATCTGGTATTCGCCCGGCGTGGCGGTCTTCACCTTGGTGATGATCTCGCTCTCGTCGCCGAAGGTGCCTTGCGTCACCTTGTTGCCGGTCTTGGCCGTGTAGGGCTGGAAGGCATACTTGTCGATTGCCTCCTGCACCACGCCACCCCAGCCGTCGAAGCGCACCTCGGTGACGGCGGCAAGTGCCTGCGACATCCAGCGCATGCTGAGGCCGGCCGTGGCGCCCGCTGCGGCGGCGAGGCCGAGGAAGGCGCGGCGGTCGAGCCCGCCGTTCATGTAGCGCTCGGTCAGGCGCTCCAGGCGTTTCGTTGTTGTCAGTTTCATTCTTGTAGCTCCCTGTTGGTGGTTCAACGCGCGCTTCGTGCCAGGTAGCGGGCAAGCCCGCCGCCGAGCAGTGGAAGCCCCACGGTTACGACGATCATCAAGGTGCCCAGGGCGTTGATCTCCGGGCTGATGGATATTTTCAACATTGACAGGATCTCGGTCGGCATGGTCTCGACGCCTGACGGGCGCCAGAACATCGAGGCCGTAACGTTGTCGAAGGAAATGGTGAAGACCAGAAGCAGGCTCGCCACGATGGCCGGCATGATGAGCGGCAGCGTGATCTCGCGGAAGGTCTGCAGGCGATTGGCACCAAGCGACATCGCCGCCTCCTCGTAGACCCGCTTCACGCCGATGAGGCGGGCCTGCACCACGAGCACCACATAGGGCAGCGCCAGCATGATGTGGCCAAGCACCAGAAGCCACATGGTGCGCGGCTGGTGGGCAAAGCGCATGAGCAGCAATAGTCCCACGCCGAGCACGGTTTCAGGAACGAGTGCCGGCGCGATCAGGATGGTGTTCACCCATTCCTTGCCGGGAAATTCATACCGCACCAGCGCCACCGCGGCGAGGATGCCCAGTGCCGTGCAGACGATGGAGGTGACGATTGCCACCCACAACGAGGTCTGGAAGGCGCGCAGCACCGACTCGTTCTCGAGCAGTTTCGCGTACCAGTGCAGCGAGAACCCGGTCATCGGGAAGCCGCCAAACTGCGAGGCGTTGAACGACAGCACGATCACCACAAGGATCGGCGCAAACATGAAGACGTAGACCAGCACGGTCAAGAATTGTACCGCGCGCCAGCCGAAGCCCCTGGTGGAGGTGTCGAGGCTCATCCGCTCAGCCCCTTGAGCACGCGCGACAGGCCCATGTAGCGGCTGTAGACCGCCGCCACCGCGCCAAGGAAGATCAGCAGCACGAGGGAAAGCGTGGAGCCCATTGGCCAGTTCAGTTCATCCATGATGGTGTCGAAGATGATGTTGCCGAACAGCGCGTCGCGCGTGGAGCCGAGGATCTGCGGCGTGACGTAGCTGCCCGCCGCGAGGACGAAGCACAGAAGCAGGCCTGCCATCAGTCCGGGCAGCGACAGCGGCAGCACCACTTCGCGGAAGGCCTGCCAAGCCGTGCAGCCCAGCGTGCGCGCCGCCGAGATGAGGTTGCGGTCGATGCCCTCGATCGCCACATAGACGTTGAGTATCATGTAGGGCAGCAGGAAGTGGATCATGCCCATGATCACCGAACCCTCGGTATAGAGCATGCGGATCGGCTCGTTGACGAGGCCGAGCTTCAGCAGCAAGACATTGATGACGCCCTGTTCGCCGAGGATGTGGATCCACGAGAACGTGCGGATAGTGAAGCTGATCCAGAACGGCACGATGAGCAGCAGCAGCAGCAGCCACTTGTGCTTGTAGTTCGTCATGGCGATGCAGTAGGCCGCCGGATAGCCCATCAGGGCGCAGAGGATGGCGGTGATCCCCGCCACGCGGATCGTCTTCCACAGGAACATGTGGTAGAAGCTGTCGGTCAGGAACTCGTGCCAGTTGGCGGTTGTGAAGACTTCCTTTTCCACACCGGCCGTGACGAACTCGTAGAAAGAGAAGATCGTCATGATGCCGATCGGCACGATCATCAGCACGAACAGCGTGATCAGCGACGGGGCCAGCAGCAGCCACGGCCGCCGCCTGTCCGCCGCCGACAGCATCGATGCGCTCATGCCGAGGCTCCGTCGACGGGGGCACTGCCATAGCTATGGCGGATGGAAGGTTTCTTCACGTCAACTCATCACTGTTTCGCAACATGCTCCGCGCTTTGGCAGAAGGTGTCAACCCCGGCCCGGCGCGTGTCGCGGGCGCAGCAGCAGGGTGTTGACAAGCAGCGGATGCAGCCGTCTTCTCCGCTGATGCCGGTCAGCGACTTCCTCAGGCTTCCACCGCCCGCGCAGCAGCCCTTCGCCCGCCCCTTCATCAAGATGCAGGGCCTGCGCAACCATTTCGTCTTCCTCGACTGTCGCGAAGTGGCCCTGCCGTCCAAAGCGGAGGTCATCCGCATCTGTGACGTGCATGCGGGCGTGGGCGCCGAACAGGTCATCACCATCGAGCAACCGCGCTCATCCGGTGCTGCCGCCTTCATGGGCATCCACAACACCGACGGCACCGAGGCGCAGGCCTGCGGCAACGCCACGCGCTGCCTCGCCTGGCTGCTGTTCGAGGAGACGGGCCGAACGGAGGTGCTGATCGACAGTCTCGGCGGCCCGTTGCACTGCCTCCGGCAGGCCGACGGGCAGGTGAGCGTCACGCTCGGCCCCATCACGGTGGACAATCCGCACCTGCCGCTGGTGAGCGGCCCCCTGAAGGATGGCGTGGCGCTGTCCATCGGCAATCCGCATGCCGTGTTCTTCGTGGACGAGGACGTGGACATTCCGGCCGCCGCCCCGGCCATCGCGCGCGATCCGCTGTTTCCGGACAGCGTCAATGTCGGCGTGGCGCAGGTGCTGGATCAGAAGACGCTGAAACTCGCCGTGTGGGAGCGCCCCGGCATGCTCACGGAGGCCTGCGGCACTGGCGCCTGCGTCGCGGCCTATGCAGGCCGCCTGCGCGGGCTTCTGACAGGCGATGAGATCACCGTGCAGCTTCCCGGCGGCACGCTGTTGATCCGCCTGTTGCCGGATGGCCGCGCGGTGATGACAGGGCCGGTTGAATTTTGCTGCACAGGCTATGTCTAAAGGGCGCAAATGGCGTCTCGTGTCCTGCGCGACGCACGGAGTTTCCTCAGCTTCAAAAAGGTTTCATCGCGTTGATTGCGAAGCCTGCGGCGGCAATCCTTACGAAAAGTGAATAGCGGTTGCCCGTCACCGGACAGTACACTATCAAAACCGTCAGTCCGGGCTGAGTTCACAAAAGGCCCGGCTGCGTTTGCAACCCGGGAGGAACGATCCATGATTACACGTCGACTTTTCACCGCCTCGGCCGCTGGCCTCGCTGCAGCACTCGCCGCCGGCATTGCCCCGGCCATGGCCGAGAGCAAGGGCCTCATCGGCATTTCCATGCCCACCAAGTCCTCGACCCGCTGGATCTCGGACGGTGAGAGCATGGTGAAGGAATTCACCGCGCTGGGCTATGAGACCGATCTCCAGTACGCCGAAGACGACATCCCGAACCAGCTCGCCCAGATCGAGAACATGGTGACCAAGGGCGCCAAGGTGCTCATCGTCGCCGCGATCGACGGCACCACCCTGTCAGACATTCTCAAGAAGGCCAAGGAAGGCGGCGCCAAGGTCTTCGCCTATGACCGCCTCATCTCCAAGACCGGCGACGTCGACTACTACACCACCTTCGACAACTTCGGCGTCGGCGTGCTGCAGGGCACCTCGCTCATCGACGGCCTGAAGGAGCGCTTCCCGGACACGAAGCCGTGGAACGTCGAACTCTTCGGCGGCTCGCCGGACGACACCAACGCGTTCTATTTCTATGATGGCGCCATGTCCGTCCTCCAGCCGCTGATCGACGCCGGCCAGATCGCCGTGGTATCGGGCCAGATGGGCATGGACAAGGTCGGCACACTGCGCTGGGACGGCGCTGTCGCGCAGGCCCGCATGGACAACCTCCTGTCGGCCTTCTACACCGACAAGAAGGTCCAGGGCGTTCTCGCCCCCTATGACGGCCTGTCGCGCGGCATCATCTCGTCCCTCAAGGGCGTGGGCTATGGCGCACCCGACCAGCCGATGCCGATCGTCACCGGCCAGGACGCCGAGCTTGCGTCCGTCAAGGGCATGATCGCCGGCGAGCAGTATTCGACCGTGTTCAAGGACACGCGCGAACTCGCCAAGGTCACCGCCAAGATGGTCGACATCGTGCTCTCGGGCAAGGATCCGGAAATCAACGACACCAAGACCTACAACAATGGCGTCAAGGTCGTTCCGTCCTACCTGCTGAAGCCTGTGTCCGTCGGCAAGGGCGACATCGAAGCCGTGCTGGTCGGTTCGGGCTACTACACCGCGGACCAGATCAACAACTAAGCCCGCAAGGCTTCTTGTCACGAACCGCCGGCCCCGGGGCATGTCCCGGGGCTGGCCAGTGTTCCCATTTCCCTTTGGCGAGGACCGATGCAGCCCATTCTCGAGATGCGCGGCATTACCAAGACGTTTCCGGGCGTGAAGGCGCTGACCGACGTCAATCTCTCGGTCATGCCCGGCGAGATTCACGCCGTGGTGGGCGAGAATGGCGCTGGCAAGTCGACGCTCATGAAGGTGCTGTCTGGCGTCTATCCGCACGGCAGCTATGACGGCCAGATCTTCTTCGACGGCACAGAGCGCAAGTTCGGCTCCATTGCCGACTCCGAGAACACCGGCGTCATCATCATCCACCAGGAGCTGGCCCTCGTCCCCCTGCTGTCGATCGCCGAAAACATCTTCCTCGGCCATGAGACCGCACGGCACGGCGTCATCGACTGGTTCGAGGCCTTCCGCCGGACCAAGGAACTGCTCGGCAAGGTGGGGCTGCAAGAGCATCCCAACACGCTGATCACCAACATCGGCACCGGCAAGCAGCAGCTGGTCGAGATCGCCAAGGCGCTCAACAAGTCGGTGAAGCTGCTGATCCTCGACGAGCCGACCTCGAGCCTCAACGAAACCGATTCGAACGCGCTGCTGGCCCTCCTGCAGGAGTTCCGTGCCCAGGGCATTTCCTCGATCCTCATCACCCACAAGCTGAACGAGGTGATGAAGGTTGCCGACCGCATCACTGTGATCCGCGACGGCAAGACCGTCGATACGCTGGACACCAAGACCGCGAAGGTCAGCGAGGACCGCATCATCAAGGCCATGGTCGGCCGTGAACTCACCGACCGCTACCCGCCGCGCCACGCGCACGTGCTGGAACCGATCTTCGAAGTGAAGAACTGGAACGTCTTCCACCCACTCCATGCCGACCGGCAGATGATCAAGGACGTGAACTTCCACGTCTGCAAGGGCGAAGTGGTCGGCATTGCAGGGTTGATGGGGGCGGGCCGCACCGAGCTCGCCATGTCGATCTTCGGCCGCGCCTATGGCCAGAAGATTTCCGGAGAGGTGCTGCTGCACGGCAAGCCGACCGACGTCAGCACCATCCCCAAAGCCATGGATGCGGGCCTTGCCTATGCAACGGAAGACCGCAAGACCTATGGCCTCGTGCTGATCGACCACATCAAGCACAACGTGACGCTCGCCAACCTCGAGGGCGTGGCGGCAAAGGGCGTGGTCGATGACCTCGAGGAGCTGAGCGTCGCCAACAAATACCGCAAGGATCTGGCGATCCGCTGCTCCAGCGTGTTCCAGACCACCGTCAACCTGTCGGGCGGCAACCAGCAGAAGGTGGTGCTGGCGAAGTGGCTGTTCTCCGGCCCCGAGGTGCTGATCCTCGACGAGCCGACGCGCGGCATCGACGTGGGCGCCAAATACGAGATCTACGGCATCATCAATGAGCTGGCAGAAGCCGGCAAGGCGGTGATCGTCATTTCCTCGGAAATGCCGGAACTGCTTGGCATCTCCGACCGCATCTATGTGATGAACGACGGCCGGCTGGTGGCCGAAATGCCGGCCAAAGAAGCCTCGCAGGAAAAGATCATGCGGGCCATCATGAAATCATGGGAAGACTGACATGAACGACGTGACGACCCAGGCCGCCGAGGCGCCCAGCCTCTCGCGCTTCCTCAAGGCCCATGTGCGCGACTATGCGCTGCTGATCTCACTGCTCGCCATCATGATCTTTTTCCAGATCACCACCGACGGCACGCTGTTCAAGCCCGTCAACATGACCAACCTGATCCTGCAGAACAGCTACATCGTCATCATGGCGCTGGGCATGCTGCTGATCATCGTGGCGGGCCACATCGACCTGTCAGTTGGCTCGGTTGCGGGCTTCATCGGCGCCGTGGCTGCGGTGATGATGGTGAACTGGAAGGTCGATCCCTTTATTGCGGGCATAGCCTGTCTCGCACTCGGCGCGGTCATCGGTGGCGCACAGGGCTATTTCGTCGCATATTACAAGATACCGGCCTTCATCGTGACACTCGCCGGCATGCTCGTGTTCAAGGGCCTGGCGCTCACCGTGCTGGGAGGCGCCTCGGTCGGCCCCTTCCCCAAGGTGTTCCAGCTGCTGAGCTCAGGCTATGTGCCCGACATCTTCAATTTCACGTTGAACGGCGCACCCTTCAACCTGCTGGCACTCGTCATCGGCATCGTAGTCACGGGGCTCATCATCTATTTCAACGTCCGCACCCGCCAGAACCAGCAGAAGCATGGCCTGGCCGAGGAGCCGAACGTGATTTTCTTCGGCCGCAACATCCTCATTGCCGTGGCCCTGATCGGATTTTCGTGGCTGATGGCCAGCTACAAGGGCCTGCCAAACGTGCTGATCGTCATGTTCGCGCTGATCGCGCTGTTCGTGTTCCTGACCACGCGCACCACCTTCGGCCGCCGCGTCTATGCCATGGGCGGCAACGAGAAGGCAGCGAAGCTCTCCGGCATCAACACCGAGCGGCTCACCTTCCTGATCTTTGTGATCATGGGGGCGCTCGCGGCCCTCGCAGGCCTCATCTTCGCTGCGCGCCTGAACGTGGCCACGCCGAAGGCGGGCCTGGGCTTCGAGCTCGACGTCATCGCCGCCTGTTTCATCGGCGGCGCGGCGACAACGGGCGGCGTGGGCAAGGTGGTGGGTGCCGTCATCGGCGCCTTCATCATGGGCGTCATGAACAACGGCATGTCGATCATGGGCATCGGCATCGACTGGCAGCAGGTCATCAAGGGCGCGGTGCTGATGCTCGCGGTGTTCCTCGACGTCTACTACAAGAACAAGGGCTGAAGCGCCGGGCGGCCCACACGGGGCAGCCTCGCTCACGTCTCCAGCAGCAGTTCCGCCATCGTCTCGTTGGTGATGAGGCCGTTGATCAGCTTGCCGCGCATCGCCCCCTTGACCGCGCGCAGGCGAGCGGTGGCCATGGCCACGCCGATCAACTTCTTCTGTGCCGGCTGGTCCAGCGGCACGCTCAGCACGCGGTCGTTGGTGAGGCCCTCGATCAGGCTGCCCTGCGCGTCGAAGGCCCATCCGGTGATCTCGCCGACAGCCCCGGCCCGCATCAGGGCGCGAATCTCGTCATGGCGCACGAAGCCGTCGCGCAGCAGGGCCGCCGTCTCGTCCACCGTGCCGATCCCGATGAAGGTGACATCCGCCTGCCTTGCAAGTTCGATCACGTTGCGCAGCGTCTTCTGAGACAGCAGCAGCGTCTTCTCGTGCACAGTGGACGCGATCACCGGCAACGGCATCGGGTAATGCGGCGCCTTCACCCGGTCGCCGATGCGGCTCACCACGTCGAACAGCGAAGCCGAGCCATCGGGCGCGATGTTGCCGACGAGCGAGACCATCTTGTGCTGCGGGCAGTCCATGGGGCTCACCTGCTCCACCATGGCGCGCAGCATGCGGCCGGTGCCCATGGCGCAGATCACCGGATGCTGCGAGACGAGATAGCGCTCGAGCTCTGCCGCAGCAGCTTCGGCGACACCGAGCGAATCCGACGTCGAGGCGGGGTCGGCCGGCACCACCTCGCACATGTTGAGGCCATAGACCTCCTTGAGCCGCCCGGAGAGTTCGATACAGCGGCCGATGGGGTGGTCGAGCCGGACCTTGATCAGTTTCTCGCTGACGGCGAGCGACACGAGCCGCTGCGCCGTCTGGCGGGACACACCCAGCTTCTTCGCGATCTCGTCCTGGGTGTTGCCAGCGATATAGTAGAGCCAGCCGGCGCGCGCCGCATCGTCAAGCCTGTCGCTGTCCGCGTCCGATTTCCGGGTCATTCCAAAACCTTTCACCGCCCACAACTAAGGTGAGAGCGGCAAAGAGAAAAGCCCCAATTCACCGAGGGCCGCCTCCAGGCCGGCCATGTCCGCCACGGCGCGGCGGGGCGTCAGTTCGGGCGGCAGGCGGTAGCCGGCCCGCACATGGCAGCCACCGGTGAAGTGCCAGACCTGCATGCCGGCAGCCAGCCCCGCCTGGACGCCAAGTTCGCTGTCCTCGATGACAAGGCAGCGCGCCGGGGCCGCCCCCATCCTTGCCGCGGCATGCAGGAAAAGATCAGGCGCCGGCTTTCCACGCTGCACCTCGGAGGCCGTGAAGCAGCGCTCCTCGAAGAATCGCGTCAACCCGGTCGTCCGCAGCGACAGCGCCAGCCGCCGCGGGCTGGAACTGGTGGCCAGGCAGAACGGCACCTGCAGTCCCGCCAGAACATGGACTACACCCGGCATGGGTTTTAGCTCGGCCTCCAGCGTGGCGAACAGACGGTCACGGTAGCGGCTTTCGAAATCATCCGGCAGCGGCCGCCCGAAGCGCTCCCGGGCGCGCAGCGCCGCCGCGGCGAAGCTCCTGCCCAGGAAGTCGCTGCGAAAGGCCTCCTCGGACAGCGGGAAGCCCTCATCCGTCATCATCCCCATCAGCACGCCGGCACTCAGCATCTCGCTGTCCACCAGCACGCCGTCGCAGTCGAAGATGACGAGTTCGATGCCCATTTGCCTTGAGTAAGGCAGCGGGTGGTCGCTTGTCCAGAGTTGCAGGGAACCGTAGTCGCGTTCCGGCGTTCACCACCCAGTGCGCTGCGCGTGTCAACCAGACGCGATGGCCATGGGGAATGCGGATGGTTTTTCTGGCTTCCCGCCGCAGCCGACGAAGTGGCAGCCGAGTCCCTGCTCCATCCGTGGAGCGCGCGTCCTATCCGCTTGAGGCAGCAAGCCCGCGCGTCACGCCGATCACCGCTTTCACCGGCAGGTGATCGGAGGCAACGCGCGAAAGCTCGGTCTCCACCGCCTGCATTTCATAAACAGTTACGTGCTTGTTGGTCAGCACGCGATCCAAGGGCCACAGCGGAAAGCGCGAGGGGAAGCTGGCAATGGTCATGTCGACGTCGCTCAGGTGCGGGTCGAAAGGCTTCAATGCCGAGCGCCCGCCGGTGCGCCACTCGTTGGTGTCGCCGAGCAGGATCACCGCCCGGTCGCCCACCGGGTGCGCGGCATTCAGGATGGCCTCTGCCTGCCGCGCGCGGGACGACTTCAGAAGACCGAGATGGGCACCGATGATGCGCAGCGGCAGGTCCGCGAAGTCAAAGTCCACCAGCACCGCGCCGCGCGGCTCGAAGCCGGGCAGCGTCATCTTGTGGACGTTGCTGACCTTGCCGCTGCCGTCGCGATAGAGGATCACATTGCCGTGCCAGCCGTGGCTCAGCCTGCGCGAGCCCTGGTCCAGCACCGAGCGGTAGCCGCCCTTCTCATAAAGTGCCTTGAGGTCGAGCAGCCCCCTGCGGCTGCCAAAGCGCTGGTCGGCCTCCTGCAGCGCCACGATGTCGGCGCCCAGTTCCAGCACCACGTTGAGAATGCGCCCGGGGTCGAACATGCCATCGACGCCCACGCATTTGTGAACGTTGTAGGAGGCAACCGAGATGGTCAGCGCAGGGTCGTGGCCGTCATGGGTGGGGCGCTTCTGGCCAATGGGCGCCGGCTCCCGGCCGGCCCCCCGGGTGAGGTTCCGGCGCAGTGCGGGAACGATATGTTTCATCGTGCATTCATCCTCGCCGTCCGGTCCTTGCTCCACCCCGGATGACTCGTGCTGTTCGGCGTGACAAGGTGCCCAGTTGGGCGCGCAGGTTCAAGAGTGTTCTAGGCGCTAACATGATGGGCTGACGATTGCACCTTTCTTTCCAGATCTGGGCCCTGCTGGCCGTCGCCGCTGCGACCCTGGTCATTCTCGGTCTCGCTGCCATCAACGCCTTCGGCCGCGTGGCGCAGCGCCGACTTGGGGCCCCAACCCTGTCACTCCCCGTCCAGCCGGACCAGACGCCGCTTGACCGCGCCATCGCCCCCCTGATGGCGGAACGCCCGGCGGAAAGCGGCCTGTTGCTGCTCACCTCCAGTCCTGCCGCCCTCCGCGCCAGGCTTGAAACCGCTCGCCTCGCCGGCCGTAGCCTCGACCTGCAGTATTACTTCTGGAAGAGCGACCTCTCCGGCCAGCTCCTGATGCGCGAGGTGGTGGCAGCCGCGGAACGTGGCGTGCGGGTGCGCCTGCTGCTGGACGATATCAATTCCTTCGGCTTCGATCCCTCGCTGCTGGCGCTGGACAGCCACCCCAACATCGAGGTGCGGCTGTTCAATCCCAGCCGCAGCCGCACCAACAGCTCCCGCCGCGGCCTCGAGCTCACCCTCAAGTATTTCACCGCCACGCGCCGCATGCACAACAAGTGCTGGCTGGCCGATGGACGGGTGCTGATCGCGGGCGGCCGCAACATCGGGGATGAGTATTTCGATGCCTCGGCCGAGACGAATTTCCATGACATTGACGTGCTGGCCGTGGGCGACTGCCTTGAAGAGGCACAGGCCAATTTCGACCGCTACTGGAACAGCCAGCCGGCGCTGCCCATCCGCAGCCTCCACAAGCTCCGTCGTCTGCGCCGCCCGCGCTTCACCCGGCTGGTGGCGCGGCTCGACGCACATGCGGCGTCGGAGCGCGCAGTCGCCCTGCTCAGCCACGTGAACAGCCGTTCCAAGGCGACGGACTTCACCAACCCGCAGTTTCTGAGCTGGTCGAAGGGCGTTGAGGTGATGGCAGACCCGCCGGAAAAGGCGGCAGGCCAGTCGCGCAACGGCTGGATGGGCGCGCGTATCAACGGCCTCATCGCCGCCACGAAAGACAGCCTGCTCGTCAGCTCTCCCTATTTCATCCCCGGTTCAGCAGGTGCGCGCACGTTGGCCGGCCTCGCCGCAGCGGGCGCCAGCATCCGCATCCTCACCAATTCGCTGGCGGCAACCGACGTGATCGCCGTGCACGGCGCCTACGCACGCTACCGCCACGCCCTGCTCGCAGCGGGCGTTCAGCTTCATGAAATGAAGCCGGAGCCCAAGCGCCGCCGGGCCTCGCTGTTCGGCTCGCGCACTGCCAGTCTTCACACCAAGGCCTTCCTCATCGACGATCGCCAAGGTTTTGTTGGCTCCTTCAACCTCGACCCGCGGTCGGCGTCGATCAACACCGAGATGGGGCTGCTCTTCTGTTGCCCCCACAACATCCAGCAGCTGAGATCCGCCCTCGAGGCGCAGATGCAGCACGATTTCAGCTACTCACTCAGGCTCCACCACGGCCGCCTTGTCTGGACCGAGCGCAGGAATGGCCTCGACCTCGCGCATGCTTCCGAGCCCGAAGCGCCGCTGCGGCGGTACCTGCCCGCCTGGCTCATCTCGTGGCTGCCGATCGAATCGCAGCTCTAGGAAATCGCCGGGGCACCCAGCAGCCACAGGCCGAAGCCCGTATAGGCCACCATGCACAGTGCCAGCGGCAGCTCCAGCTTCATCACGCGCTGTGCGGAGAGCCCTTCTTCCACCGCCATGGAATGCGCCACGGCCACACCGATCACGTGGCCGATCACCAATGCCGATGTTTGCGCCGCGTAGATCGCGAGCGCGCCAGACGCCGTGTTCTGGAACGACGTCATCACATGCGCATGGCCGATGCCGAGCAGGTCGGCATCCGTCTGCAGCGGATCGTTCAGCGCCAGCAGCAGGTACTGGGACTTCACCAGCGTGTCGCTCAGGTAATGCGCAAAGTGATAGGCAATGGAGATGGGGATCAGCGAATAGACGAGCCGCCCGCACAATCGCGCGAAGGAGCCCGGTCTTCCGGCCCACAGCCAACCTGCCCAGATCGACACAAAGAAGCCCGCTCCCAGAGCCCCGCTCACCAGCAGGATGCCAAGCGTGTTCGCACCCATCACCGGCGTGCGGCCGGGGAAGTCCAGCGGGTTGATGCCAATCGCTGACAGCCACACAAAGGTATTGGCGAAGCCATCGAAGGTGATCGTCCCCAGCGTCAGCAGCACGAAGATCACGCCGCTCACCGGCAGCGCCGGCAGCGACAGCAACCCGGCACCCGGCCAGCGCAGACCGGCGCGCCCCAGCGGCGCGGCGGCGCCAAGCTGTGCGAGGAACACCGCGAAGGGATCAGCCTTGCCGAGCCAGTCCTTCGCCCCGAATGCCAGCACGCCCGCGAAGCTGACCGCCAGATAAACCAGCACCGCGACGGCCAGGATCGCCGGGTCTTCCGGTGCGGGATAGACCAGCTGGAACCACGCGAAACCAAAGAAGATGGCGACGGCCGGCCAGTAGGAAGCCCAGGCCGGATAGCGCAGTGGCGGCCCGCCCTCCGCGCGCCCGAACCGGCCGGTCACCAGCGCCCGCGGCCCGGTAAAGGGGTTGATCGCCTCCCACAGGTTTCCAAACAGCGGGTGCAGCATCACGATCTCCACCCACCACAGCGTCCAGATCGCCAGTGGCAGCAGGTTCTCGACCGGGTCGCGCGGGCCTATGAAGCCCAACACGATGAACGCCGCGAGAATGATCGCCGAAAGCATGCTCATCAGCTGTGCCACGGCGGGCGACAGGGGTGCTGGCAGCGCGGGAGCCTTCATCGCCAGCCGCGGCAACAGCGACACGGCGGCAAACGACACGAGAACCGCGAGCGCGCCACCGGCGATCACCCACCCCGCCGGCAGCAGCATCACGAAGCCGCGGCCCGCGGCATGCGCGAAGGCGGGTGCCGTCAGCAGGCAGAGAGCGACGAAGACAAGCGCCAGCCGCGTCATGGTCAGATCCCCACGTAGCGGTCGATCAGCGCGCGGTCCTTCGCGAGGTCTGCGGCACTCTCGAGCCCGGTCACCCGGCCGTTCTCGACGAAAGCCATGCGGTCGGCAACGGGAAGCACCGCATCGGCGCGCTGCTCGACCAGCAGCGTCGTCACGCCATGTTCCTTCAGGTCCAGCACCGACTGGCGAATACGCGAGATCATCGCGGGCATCAGCCCCTCGGTCGGCTCGTCGAGCAGCAGCAGCTTTGGTGAAATGCACAGCGCGCGCGCCATGGCCAGCATCTGCTGCTCGCCGCCGCTCATGGTGCCGGCGCGCTGGCTGAGGCGGTCCTTGAGCAGCGGAAAAAGAGTGAGCACATGCTCGAGAACCTCTGGCCCGGAGTTCCGCGTCATCAGCCCGACCTTCAGGTTCTCCATCACGGTGAGGTCGGAGAACAGCCGCCGTCCCTGCGGCACATAGCCGACGCCATGGCGCGGCACTTCGTGGGCGGGCAGCTTCGAAAGCTCCGTGCCGTCGAGCGTGATCGTTCCACCGCGCGCCGGAACGAGACCCATGATCGCCTTCAGCGCCGTCGTCTTGCCCGCGCCATTGCGACCAAGCAGGCACAGGATCTCGCCGTTCTCAGCCTTGAGCGAGAAGGAACGCAGCACCTGCGCCTGTCCATAAAAGCAATCGACCCCGCGCATCTCGAACATCAGCCGGTCCCCAGATAGGCGGCCTGCACGGCGGCGTTGGCGCGGATGTCCTCGGGCGTTCCATCAGCGAGGATCATGCCCCGGTCCAGCACGGTGATGCGGTGGGCGAGTTCCATGACGAGCGGCATGTTGTGCTCGATCAGCAGCACGGTGGCGTTCTTTGCAACTTCGCGCACCAGCGTGATGAAGTTGTCAATCTCGGCATCGGAAAGTCCCTGCGTCGGCTCGTCGAGGATCAGCAGCTTCGGCTTCAGGGCTAGCCCCATCGCCACTTCGAGCAATCGCTGGTGGCCATACGCCAATGTCCCTGCGATCTGTGACGCGCGATCTGCCAACCCCACGCGCTCCAGCGGATAGAGGCTCGCCTTGCCCCCCGGCTGGTGCGCCGCCAGCGCCACGTTCTCGGCCACCGAGAGGTTGGCGTAGATCGAGGTGATCTGAAACGTGTAGGCAATGCCCCTCTGCACACGCCGAAAAGCGGGCAATGCGGTGACGTCCGCGCCCTCGAACAGGATGGTGCCCGCACTCGGTGCGATGCGCCCCGAGATCAGGCTCACGAAGGTGGTCTTGCCCGCGCCATTGGGCCCGATCACCGCGCGCACCTCGCCCCTCTCGATGCGGAAGTTCACGTCGGAGACGGCCTTCAGCCCGCCGAAATTCTTCGACAGTCCGCGCGTTTCAAGCAGCACCGTCATGGCAGCCACCGCAACCAGCGCTGCCGGATGGTGCCGAGAATCCCCTTGGGAAAGAACAGCACCAGCAGGATCAACACCACGCCCACGAACAAGAGACTCGCCGAAGTGAAGCCGCTCGCGAAATCCACAAGAAGGAACATCAGTGCAGTTCCCAGCACTGGCCCCAGCACCGTGGCGGCCCCGCCCAGCAGCGTCCACAGCAACGGGTTGATGGAATACTGGATCGAGGCCAGCGTCGATCCCGCATAGGCAAACAGCAGCGCATAGGCCGCACCCGAGAAGGCCGCGAAACTGCCGGACAGCACGAAGGCGATGAGCTTGTAGCGCTTCACGTCATAGCCCAGCATCGCCGTGCGATTCTCGTTCTCGCGGATCGCCACGAGAACGTGCCCGATCTTCGAGCGCACAACGACCAGGCACAGCACGATCGCCAGAGCCAGGAAAGCCAGCGCGATGTTGTAGCGCAACACCGGGTCCGCGAGGTTCACCGCATCGCCGAACAGCGAAAAATTGCGCTGGTCATCCTTGATCACGATGCCCTCGTCGCCGCGCGTGATATCTCCGAAATAGAGCACGGCGAGGAAAGCCGCCTGGCTGAACATCAGCGTCACGATCATGAAGGCCACGCCGGTCGCGCGCAGCGCGACGAGGCCGATGACGACGGAGACGATGATCCCGCAGACCAGCGCAAATACGAACGCCTCCGGTACTGCCAGTCCCAGCCGCGTGACGCCCAGCGCCGCCGCGTAGAGCCCGGTGGCGAAGAACATCGCGTGCCCGAGACTCAACAGCCCCGCATAGCCGAACAGAATATTGTAGCCCAGCGCATAGATCGCCAGAACCATGATGCGGGTGATGGTCAGCACCGCATAGTCGGAGGCCACGAACTGGAGGAGGAACAGCGCGAGGATTACCGCGCCATGCAGCATCACGATGCGCGCCGTCATCGCGCTGGCACTCCGAACAGGCCCTGCGGCCGGAACACCAGCACCAACGCGACCGCCAGCGTGGCGATGATCGAGGCCAGCGTGGGCGAGAAGAACATCGAGATGATGCCATCGCTGAGGCCAATGATCACGGCAGCGATGACGCTGCCCTTGATCGAGCCCAGGCCTCCGATGATGACCACGATGAAGCTCATCAGCAGCGGATCCAGCCCCATCAGGTAATGTGCCTGCTGGATCGGCACGATGAGCACCGCCGCCACGGCGACGAGTGCGGCACCGGCCACGAAGACGGCCGAATAGACCTGCGTGACTGGAATGCCGAAGGCCGTCGCCGTCTCGCGGTCGAACTGGGTGACGCGCATGACGAGGCCCCATTTGGTCTTCGCCAGCACCCACCAGACGCCAAGAAGAATGAGGATGGAAGCCACGACCACGAACAGCTTGTAGCCGGAGAAGCCGAACCACGGCAGCGCGATGCGATAAGTGAAGGGCGCCGACACAGCCTTGGCGTCCGCCCCGAACATGCTGAGCGCCAGTTGCTGGATCACGAACATCAGTCCGATGGTGGCGACGATGGTGGCTTCCGGGTCATAGTTGATGCGACGGAGCAGCAGCCGCTCGGTGATGAATGCCAGCGCCCCCACCGCAAGAGGTGCGACGACAAGCGCCGCGACGAAGCCAATGGCAGGCCCGCCCGGCACCATCTTGGCAATCCACCACGCCAGCATGGCGCCCAGCATGAAGAACTCGCCATGGGCCACGTTGACGACGCGCATGACGCCAAACACCAGCGACAGCCCAAGTGCGGACAGTGCCAGCACGGCGGCGGCCACCGTGCCTTCGAGTATGGCGAGCAGGAGATGCGGGAAGAAAGCCAAGAGTGACGCCGTGCGCGAGGAAAATGGATGGCCGGGACGACGCCCGGCCATGATGAGCGTGTGACGGGCTCAGAGCGCCATCTTGGTATAGTCCTCTGTCGAGTCGTAAAGGCCTTCCTCGATCGTGGTGCGGTAGACGAGTTCACCCAGGCCGCCCTTCACCTGCGTGATGTTCTGGTGGCCGAACACCTGGTGGAGCTTGCCGTTGAAGACCTTGTCGCCCTGCGGGTGCTCGTTGCCCTCCGGGATCGTGGTGATCGCCTCGGTGGCTTCGATCAGCTTGGCGCGATCATCCGGCCCCTTGTAGCCCGCCGCCTCCATCGCCTGCTTGATGATGTAGAGCGTCTCCCAGCAGCCGAACATGTGCGAGTAGGTCGAGACGTCGTTGGCGTCGGAAACGCTCGCGCCATACTGGTCCACGCCCACCTTGCCGCGATAGAAGGTGTCGAACTCGCTGGGCTTCGCACCCGCATAGCGCGGATAGGCCTCCCAGAAATACGATCCCTCGAGGAACTCGAGGCCCGGGCTCTTGAGGCTCACGGCTTCCAGGCTGTCGATGAAGCCGAACAGCGGCGGGTGGTTCGATCCATAATACTCGCCGAGCTCCTTGACGAAGGTCAGCACGGCGGGGCCCACCATCACATGGTAGATCACTTCCGTGTCTGCCGGGATCTGCGGGAAGTAGCGCGAGAACGACGTCTCGGTGGGCGGGATGGGGATCAGCGCGTTGACCTCACCGCCCTGCGCCTTGATGGCGGCGGAGAAATAGTCTCGGTGGTCATAACCGAAGGCGAAGTCCGGGAAGATCATCGCCACCTTCTTGCCGAGGTTCTTGGCGATCCACGGCGCCATGGCGATCACCTGGCTGCGCACATCGGTGATGCCTGGCTGGAAAGTGTAGCGGTTGAGCTTGCCGGAGGCCACGTGATGGCCCTCGGAGACCACGTAATAGGGCAGCTTCAATTCGCCCGCGCGCGGGGCCGAGCCCATGACGACATGGCTGAACAGCGTGCCGAAGGCCACGTCGCACTTGTGCTGGGTGGCGAATTTCTCGACCACCTCGGCGCCGCGGCCGGGGTCGGTTGCGTCGTCCTCGGCGATGATCTCGACAGGCCGGCCGGTGATGCCGCCGGCCTCGTTGATCAGCTTCACCGCGGCATCCGTCGTCTGGCCGTACCACTTGCCATAGGCCGCGCCGATGCCGGTCTTGTGCACCTGGAAGCCGATGCGGATGGGCTCGGAGGACTGCGCCTGCGCATAGCGCACGAAGCCCGGTCCGGCGAACATGGATGCAGCACCAGCACCCGCCAGCTTCAGGGCAGAGCGGCGCGTGATGCGCTTCTTTTCAGGCACGATCAGCTTCGTGGTCGACATGATTTCCTCCATTTATGTTTGCCCCGGATTCCGGGGCCCGGTCTGACGCCGGGGAGGATCATATCAAAAGAAATGAATGCGGATAGGGGCACCATGCCATTCCCCTCCCCGCCGGAGCGGAGACGCGGGGCAAGACCCGGGCTCCATATTTCCGGTAGCCGCACAAGCAATTGATTATGGCCCTACATTGTGGAACGCTGAGGTTGCGTATAGGTCAGCGGCCGGTTGAGGACCCGCTCAACGCCAAACAGGAGGGCAAGGACACATGGATCTTTCAGCAATCGGCCGTCAGTACGGTTTGGACCCGGCGCAGACCGAGGCGGCGGTCGCCGCCCTCGCCCCCGTCATCGCAGCGGGTTTCAAGCGCAGCGCCAGCTCGGGTGACGGGCTGGGCTCGATCTTCGAGACCCTGCAGCAGGACGAGCAACGCGGCCAGATCGCCTCGCCCACCGACGCCGGCAATGTGGTGCTGGGCCAGATCTTCGGCTCGAAGGACGTGAGCCGCGGCGTTGCCCAGCAGCTTTCCGCCAATTCCGGCATCAGCTCGGCCATTCTGAAGCAGCTGCTGCCGGCGATCGCGGCCTATATCTTCAGCCAGATGATGAGCGGCCGTGGTGCAGCGGCCTCGACCGGTTCGGGCGGCGGCGGGCTGGGCGACATTCTGGGCCAGGTGCTGGGCGGCGGCTCTGCTCCGCGTGGGGCTCCCGCCCCGCAGGGCGGCCAGGGCGGCGGCCTTGGTGACATTCTGGGCCAGGTCCTCGGCGGTGGCTCTCTGCCGCACGCGACCCCTTCCCCGCAAGGCGGGCAAGGCGGCGGGCTCGGCGATATCCTGGGCCAGGTGCTGGGCGGCGCATCTGCCCCGGCCTCACGGCAGGGTGGGCAGGGCGGCGGGCTGGCCGATGTGCTGGGCGGCATGTTGGGCGGTGGCCAGTCCCAGGGCGGCGGCGGCCTCGGCGACATTCTGGGCCAGGTCCTCGGCGGCGCCGGCGGCGCCCAGAAGACCAGCTCTGCCGATGATCTGCTGGCCAGCGTGCAGGCCGCCCTTCGCGGGCGCTGACCAACAACAGCGGTGCGCCGCATTCGCTCAAGCGATGCGGCGCAGCAGCTCCACCAGCTGGCGGCGTTCGGCGGCATCCAGTGGTTTCAGTGTTTCTGCGGTGATTGCCTTCGCCGCGGAGACGCCACGCGCTACGGCAGCGCAGCCATCGGGCGTGATCGACACACGCATGCGCCGGGCATCGTCAGGGTCCGGTGCGGTCGCCACCAGCCCACGCTTCAGCAACCGGTCGACCACGCCCTTGATGGTGGCGGCATCCATTGCCGTCTCGCGGCCAAGCAGGTTCTGCGACAGTGACACGAATTCGGCGAGCTTCACCAGTGCGGCCCATTGCGTCGGCGTCAGATCGTCGGTCATGTATTCGGCGAAGATTGCGGCGTGGCGCTGGCCCGCACGGCGCAGGTAAAAGCCCACCTGGTCCTCGAGGCGGTAGCCGCCGAGTGCGGTCGCCTTCGCTTCCGCCCCGGCCATGGCCTACTTCTCCACGAAGGCTTTTTCAATGACGTAGCTGCCCGGCTCGTTGCTCGAACCTTCGTTGAAGGCCATGCCCTTCAACAGACCCACGATGTCGGCAAGGAAGGCCGGTGAGCCACAGATCATCACGCGGTCATGCGCGGCATTCACCGGTGGCAGGCCCAAATCCTGCGCCATCCTGCCATTGCCCATCAGCAGCGTAATGCGGCCGCGGTTGCGGAACTCCTCGCGCGTCACGGTCGGGTAGTAGAGCAGCTTGGCGCGGATGTCCTCGCCCAGAAGCTCATCGTTCGGCAGCTGGTTCTCGATCTCGTCGGCATAGGCGAGTTCGGCGGCGGTGCGGCAGCCGTGGACGAGGATCACCTTCTCGAAGCGCTCATAGACGGCGGGGTCCTTGACGAGGCTCATGAAGGGGGCAAGCCCCGTGCCGGTGCCGAGCAGGTAAAGGTTGCGGCCAGGCGTGAGGTTGTCGAGCAGCAGCGTGCCAGTGGGCTTCTTGCCCACCAGGATCTTGTCGCCCACCTGGATGTGCTGGAGTTTGGAGGTCAGCGGACCGTCAGCCACCTTGATCGACAGGAATTCCAATTCGTCGGCATAGTTCGGGCTCACCAGCGAATAGGCCCGAAGCAGCGGCTTGCCGTTCACCTCCAGCCCGATCATGGTGAACTGGCCATTTTCATAGCGGAACGCCGGAGAGCGCGTGGTCTTGAAGCTGAACAGCCGGTCCGTCCAGTGGTGGACGCTCAGCACCTCTTCCTCGAACAACGCACTCATGGGCCGCTCCCGCCGGGCTGGAAATTCGTTTGTATACATACAAAAAATATGGGATCATCCGGCACCTGTCAACAGTGATTTCGCAGCTGCGAGAAGCCCTGCCCATGGACACCCCGACCGACAAAATCCGCTGCGATGCCTGCCCGGTGCTCTGCTACATCCGCGATGGCATGCTGGGCGCCTGCGACCGCTATGCCAACAGGGGCGGCGTGCTGACCCGCACCGACCCCCACGTGCTGCTGGAGCGCACCCTCGAAGGCGGCGGCAGCCTCGTGCCCTTTCTCCCCTCGTCGCGTGACTGGGACGGCCGCGTCATCCGCGAACCGGAAACCTTCGTCACCGCCATCGGCGCGGGCACAACCTATCCCGACTACAAGCCCGCACCCTTTATCGTATCCTCCGAGGTTGACGGCGTCGACATGGTCACCGTCGTGACCGAAGGAATCTTCAGCTACTGCGGCCTCAAGGTGAAGATCGACACCGACCGCCATCTGGGCGCGGAGACTGCCGCGGTGCGCGTCGACGGCGAACATATCGGCCACGTCACCACCGCCGAATATGGTTCGCAGATGCTGTCACTGGGCGGCGTGCGTCACCTCACCGGCGGCTCCAAAAGGGAAGGCCGCGTCACCTGCGAGGCGATGCTGGCGCTGGCCAATTGCAAGCCCGTCGAGGTCAGCGTCGATGGCGGCGCCACGCTCATCATCGAGGCGGGCAAGGCGCCAATCATCAATGGCGTGAAGGAGGAGCGCATGCGGGTGGGCTGCGGCTCCGCCACCATCGGCATGTTCGCCAAGCAATGGATGGGCCTCGTCGACGAGGTGGTGGTGGTGGACGACCACATCACCGGCGTCCTCTCGGAGCACCAGGCCGGCAAGTTCCTCGGCGTGCCGGACACCGGCATCAAGATGAAGGGCCATCGTTCCACGCCGGGCCGCTATTTCAAGGTGGCGCAGCCCGGCACCGGCTGGGGCGGCACCAACCTCACTGACCCGCTCGCCATCCTCAAGCCCTTCGACCCGAAGGAGGCTTGGGCAGGCCTGCGCCTGCTGATGGTCTCCACCACCGGCGAGCATTGTGCCTATTTCGAACTCGACGAAGCGCTGGCCCCCATCGAGAAGGAATTGCCGCCCGCATTGAAGCTCTCCGTTGACCGCATCCAGGAAAACTGTGAGCCCGCCCTCTCCACCGTCCTCTTCATGGCGGGTGCCGGCGGCTCGCTGCGCGCCGGCGTCACCGAGAACCCGGTGCGCCTCACCCAATCGGTGAAGCAGGCCCTCACCCGCGTCACGGCGGGCGGTGCGCCCTGCTACGTCTGGCCCGGCGGCGGCATCACCTACATGGTGGACGTCACGGCACTGCCCGAAAATGCCTTCGGCTCGGTTCCCACCCCCGCGCTGGTCGCCCCCATCGAGTTCACGATGCGCAAGGCGGAATATGAAGCGCTCGGCGGCCACATGGACGAGGTGCGGTCCCTGTCAGACATCACGCGCAGCGGCGCGAAGAAATACATCGCGGTGTGAGTTTCGAACGCTACTGCACGGTCAGGGGTGAGCGGCCAAGCGAGGAAGTGCTTTCCCGCCCGCGCGCCATCCGGCCCATGGTAGAGGCTGGCCGCGTGGTCAAAAGCGGTGACGGATACAGAGAGATGCTACGAACTAAGCTGGCAGTAGTCGTTTTGCAGTAGGTGAGTTTTACATCACCTTGAGTAATTCCGGATCGAACCAAACATCTTCGTAGTCATCCCCAATCAGAAAACGCCATCCGGGTGCGAGTCCAAGAAATGGCTCCACTTGCGCGCACCACTCATGAATGTGTGAAGCGTGAAGAGGTTTGAAGAAGTCGGGCGCATCTGAAAGCGTGGTGCCTGCCCAGATGAACCAGCCAGACGTATCTCCAGAAGGTGGATGTCTTAGTCCGTTAATCGGCAGCAAGCCTTGCAGAACTGTTTCCGAAACCCCGAGAATGTCGGTATCGGAAGTTTCCAAATATTCCGCTCCTAAACGAGCGCACTTCACTCGCCGAAGCTGTTGGCGAGTTTTACCGAGGACCAAGGCCCAGCTCCCTCTTCATTTCTCGAGAGTATCTTGACATTTCGGCTCCCTCCTTTGCCGAGCAACGTGGGCACTCTGACCGGACTGAGTCAAGGCTCCTCATCTTAGCTCTGTCAATTGTGCCGCTCTCATAATACTCTTTAACCAGAGCCTCTTTGTGACCCGCGCGCTGCTTGTCAGTGAGCGTGCCGCACTTGACACATGGTTTGCCTTGTACGGAGTCTCTCTGTGCCTGTGTAGTGGAACCTGACGGTCTGGAATAAGGCTCAGTAGGCTTTGGTGTTGATGAATTCTTTGTAATGGCACCATCTGACGGCACCATACTCCCGCGAGCCCCCGGCTTCCAGCCACCTGCAGCCCACGTTCTCTCAAGGCCGATGGCCTCCTGTTGCGTGATAACTCCGGCCCTTTGGAGAGCCTGAAGGTCCCCCGACCCGGGCACGCCCCTCCGCCAATTGGACATAGCGCGTTCCAACTCGCCTTCGGCACTCCAGTCGGGGAGCACAGAGTCACCCGCAACCTTCGTGCAGCCCCGGCAATCGTTGGTCGTGCCGCCAGCGGCACCTCGATCCCGCGCTCCGCTGCCGCTATCGTGCTTCGAACCCTGCCCGGCCCCCCTTCGCTCGCTGTCGAGGTCGTGCGCGTCGCGGACGTTGTGGCCGCTCGGGTCTGCCCCGTTCACCGGGTCATTCCCCGCATAGGCATAGCGGTTGATGTCCACGCCGGGGATGTCCGGGTCCCAGGTGTCCGGCGTCAGGAAGCGGCCGAGCAGTGGGTCGTGGTAGCGGGCGTTGAGGTATTGGAGGCCCGTCTCGGGGTCGTAGCGCTCGTTGATGTAGCCCTTGCCCTGGAGCGGCACTGAGCCGTTGGACGTCAGCGGCTGGCCGAAGGGGCCGTAATCCGCCCGCATCGTGCCCGCGCCCACCCGCAGCACCAGGCGGTTGGAGGCGAGGTGGTCCTTCAC
>CAMDBX010000029.1 GCA_945889445.1 Rhizobium sp. Q54 | reverse complement strand
ATGCGGCCGCAGATGTCGGACTTCGCGCCCGCCGAGCCCGCGGCGCCGGCACCGGCAGCGGCCCAAAGCATGGATTCCGCCGCCGGGATCGTCGATCCCGCCGCCGGCGAAATCCCGGGCGAGGCACCGCATGCGGATGAAGACCCCGCCGAAGGTCCGAGCGCCGCCGATGCGTGGCAGTTCGGCCACGAGGCTCGTAGCGCGGGCAAGGCGCTGAGGGCCGTGCCGCCGGAGTGGCGCACGCCAGAGTTCCAGACCTTCGCCGATGCCTGGGCCGACGGCTGGCGCGCCCGCGACGAGGAGATGGCGGCGGAGAAGAAATAGCTCGTGAGATGTTCGACCCAAGAGGAAAGGCGGTCATCCGGACATGGGCATGAAGGCTTCACGGTTCACGCAGGCCGATGTGGCGCGGGTGATCAGGGCGGTAAAGCAGTCCGGCGCCAACATGGAGATCGTGATCTCCGGCGATGGCGAGATCCGCATCGTCCAGAAGGGAGCGGCCGCCGCGCCGGGGAAAGCTCGAGTTGACTTCGACGGGGACATAAACCTGTGAATGCGGACATGACAAAGCGCCGCCTCCCCTTCCTGCAACACGAGCGGACCCGGCACGGTCTGTTCAAGTGGTTCGTCCGCAAGGAGCGCGGCAAGCGGATCCGGATCACGGGCGAGTACGGCTCGCCCGAATTCATGGCCGCCTACCATGCGGCGGTCACTGGCATGAAGATGCTGGTCAAGGGCAGCAAGAAGCGCGGCAGCGTCGGGACCCTGAAGTGGCTGGTCGACCAGTGGCACGCCTCCGCGGATTGGGCGCTGCAATCATCAGCGACAAGAAAGCAGCGCGAGAACATTCTCCTTCACGTGGTCGAGAAGGGCGGCTCGGTTCCCGTCGAATCCATCACGAGGCGACATATCCTCGAGGGGCGCGACCGCCGCGCCAAGACCCCGTTCGCCGCCAACAACTTCCTCAAGACAATGCGGGCCATGTTCCGCTGGGCGGTCGAGATGGAACTGGTCGAGACCGACCCGACCCAGTCGGTGAAGTTCATCCGTGTCAGGACCGAAGGATTCACACCTTGGACGATGGATGACGTCGGGCGCTATCGCAAGCGCTGGCCCCTCGGCACACGCGAGCGGGTCGCCATGGAGGTGCTGCTCAACACCGGGCTCCGGCGCGGCGACGCCGCCCGGCTGGGTCGGCAGCACGTCAAGAACGGGGTCATCGAGATGAGCGCGGAGAAGACCACGGCACAGTTGTTCATCCCCATCCTGCCCGACCTCAAGGCCGCCATCGAGGCGGGCCCCGTGGGTGACCTGACCTTCATCGTCACCGCGCATGGGCGGCCCATGACCAAGGAGGGCTTTGGGAACTGGTTCAAGGCGGCCTGCAAGGAGGCGATGGTGGATGCCTCAGCGCATGGGCTGCGCAAGCTCGCTGCCACCCTCGTCGCTGACCGCGGCGGCTCGGAACACGAGTTGCAGGCGCTGTTCGGCTGGAGGACCGGTTCGCAGTCGCAGCGTTATACCCGGACGGCCAACAAGAGAACGCTGGCGCAGCGCGCGGCGCAGAGGCTCTCCGAAAACACCTAGAGAACGGATAGTGGACAGATTCCTCCCGCACCTTGGAGCAGGTGCGGGAATCAGGCCGAAAAACCTTGTGATATCAAAGGTGTTCCAAATGCGTGGTGGGCCCACCAGGACTCGAACCTGGAACCAGACGGTTATGAGCCGTCAGCTCTAACCATTGAGCTATGGGCCCCCACGGATCGGGATGGCTACAGCAATTCGCGACGTCATGCTATAGATTCCGGGGATGAGCCATGACCTGACGCCAGAAGCCGCCGTGGAGCGGCTGATCGACCTTTACCGCCAGTCCACGACGCGGCTGAAGGACTGTCTCGAGCGCTATTTCGACACGCGCGAGCCGCCCACCAGCGAGGAGCGCCGCGGCTTCACCTACCCCGAACTTCGCGTTGAATACCGCTCCGGCGACGTGCAGCCGCGAATCGCCCGCGCCTACGCCAAGTTCCAGGGGCCTGGCACCTATGCCACGACCGTCACCAACCCGGAACACTTCAGCCGATACCTGATCGAGCAGCTGCGCTACCTGGTGAAGGACTATGGCGCGGCGATCACTGTCCAGGACTCGGACCAGGAAATCCCCTACCCCTACGTGCTGGACCAGGGCGACGACCTCGGCCGCAATGACGTGACCGCGGCGGAACTCACCCTGCACTTCCCTGCCCCAAAGCTCGCCCAGGTGGGCGACGAAGTGCCGGACGGCGACTGGACGCACAGGCCGGGCCACCCGCTGCCGCTCGCCCTGTTCGATGCGGTCCGCGTCGACTATTCGCTGAAGCGCCTGCAGCACTATACCGGCACCAACTGGCGCGCCGTGCAGCCGTGGATCCTGCTCACCAACTATCACCGCTATGTCGATCAGTTCGTGAAGTGGGGGTTGGAGCAGCTGACCAAGGACAGCCCATATTCGGTGCTCTACCTGCCAGGCGGCGGCAAGATCACGCGCGGCATGGCACGGGCGGATGCGGAGGCCATCATCTCCAGTTCACAGTGGCACCGGTTCCAGATGCCCGCCTATCACCTGTCACGCGGTGACGGGCACGGTGGCGTGACGCTGGTCAACATCGGCGTCGGGCCGTCCAACGCCAAGAACATCACCGATCATCTTGCAGTGTTGCGCCCGCACTGCTGGCTGATGGTGGGCCATTGCGGTGGCCTGCGCCAGAGCCAGCGCATCGGCGACTATGTACTGGCACACGGATATCTGCGACAGGATCACATCCTTGATGAGCTGGTGCCGCCGGAGATCCCCATTCCCGCCCTGGCCGAGGTGCAGGTGGCGCTGCAGGAGGCGGCGGCACGCGTGACGGGCGAGCGCGGGGATGCGCTGAAGGAAAGGCTGCGCACCGGCACCGTGGTCACCAACGACGACCGCAACTGGGAGCTCCGCTGGACGCAGGAGCTGCGCCGCATCAATCTCTCCCGCGCCATCGCGGTGGACATGGAATCCGGCACGCTGGCCGCCCAGGGCTATCGCTTCCGCGTACCCTACGGCACGCTGCTCTGCGTCTCCGACAAGCCGCTGCATGGTGAAATCAAGTTGCCGGGCGCGGCCAACGCCTTCTACGACCGGGCGGTGGGCGAGCACCTGCTGATCGGGCTGGAGACCATCGAGCAGCTGCGCGGCAACGTGGGCCAGCTCCACTCCCGCAAGCTCCGGAGCTTCGACGAGCCACCCTTCCGGTGATGCCCAACTGGCGCCGCAATCTCTGCCCATCCAGTGACACCCCGAAGGAGAACAGCATGCAACGTCTGAGTTTCGCCGCCGCCGCCGTGATCGGCCTTCTGGCCGCCATTTCCCCCGCCTTTGCCGAAGGAGGCAAGATGCCCCGTATCATTTCGCTCTCCGGCCACGGCGAAGTGCGCGCCACGCCCGACATCGCCTATGTGACATCCGGCGTGGTGACGCAGGGCGCCACTGCGGCCGAGGCGCTGGCCGCCAACACCAAGGCCATGACCGACCTGTTCGCCGCGCTGAAGGACTCCGGCATCGAGGACAGGGACGTCCAGACCTCGAACTTCTCCGTCCAGCCGCGCTACAACTTCTCGAACAACCAGGCGCCGAAGATGGTGGGCTATGACGTGTCCAACAACGTGACCGTGACGCTCAGGAAGGTCGACACGCTTGGCGCCCTGCTCGACAGGATGGTGCAGTCCGGCTCGAACCAGATCAGCGGCATCAGCTTCGACGTCTCGAAGCCCGACGACGCGATGGACGAGGCGCGCAAGCTCGCCACCGAGGACGCCACCCGCAAGGCAAAGGTCTATGCCAAGGCCATGAGCATCGAACTCGGCAACGTGATGCAGGTGAGCGAAGGAAGCGCCGCCCAGCCGCCCATGCCGATGGTCCGCAGCACCATGATGAAGGTCGATGCCGCACCTCCCGTGCCGATGGCAGCGGGTGAGCAGACGCTTGCAGTGGACGTGAACGTGATCTGGGAAATCAAGCAGCCCTGATGATTGCAGCCCGGCATGGGCGTGATAATCTGCTCCCATGCCGGTTCTCGAACGCGACCCGTGGCGCCTCCAGTATTTCCAGCATGTTCCGTGTCCGGAGCATGTTGCTATTCCCACGGACGACCCGGACTGCTGGATTCTCTCGCCGGCCCACCGCTGGGTTTATGACAAGCTGAAGGTGGCACAGGCGCAGGGGCTTGATGCAGGCCCGCATGGCGTGGTGCCGGATTCCTTTCCCGTATTCTCCAAGCCGATCACCAACCTCAAGGGCATGGGCATCGGCAGCCGCATCATCCGATCCGCCGCCGAGATGGAGCATCACTACCAGCCCGGCCATTTCTGGATGCCGCTGCTGACGGGCGATCATGTCTCGACCGACTGCGCCGTGGAGGATGGCCGCATCGCGTGGATACGCCACGCAAGGGGTGTGCCGTGGGACGAGGGCATGTTCCGCTACTGGACGGTGCATGCGCGGCGGCTCCCGGAGCTGGAAGAAAGCCTCTCGGCCTGGGTGGTATCGCGCATGCGCGGCTACACCGGCATGATGAACTTCGAGACCATCGGGGGCGTCATCATCGAGGCGCATCTGCGCTTTGCCGACCAGTGGTGTGACCTCTATGGCGCGGGCTGGGTGGAGGCCCTGGTTCGACTCTACGACAAGGGCCGCTGGCTTTTCGATGATGAGCGCCGGCAGGATGGGTTCTCCATGCCCCTCTTCGCCCGCCATGGCGGCGTCTTCCACCACCCACCGGTCAGTCTGCAGACGGAGATCAGGGCGATGCCGCATGTGAAGAGCCTGCAGGTGACGTTCCATGAGGGCAAGCCGCCGGATGACCATGCCATGCCGCCCGGCGGCTTCCGTCTGGTGGTGATCAACGCAACGTCACTGGACGGCGCAAGGGCGGCGCGGCGGCGCCTGGCGGATGCATGGGAGCCCAGTCTGCTCCTGTCCCAGGACTAGTGCCTGCGTTGCGGCGGGTCCGCGTCATGCTCGTCGACATGGAACCGGTGCAGGATGCGATGAAAGATCGGCGCCAGCATCAGCGTCGAGATGCCGATCAGCAGGAAGCCGGAAAAAATGGCATAGAGCGCAGCGAAGATCTTGCCGCCGTCGGTCAGCAACGGGTTGAGCGGGCCCATGCTGGCAAGGATCATCGAGGCGTTGGCAAAGGCGTCGACGGTTCGCATGTTCTCGAAGTAAACGTAACCGCAGGTGCCCACCACCAGCGACACGGCCACGATCGCCGCCGAAGAAATGGCGTTGCGGGTGAGCCGGCTGACGAACACGTTCTGGCTCGCCACCGGCTGCTTCCGGGTCTCAAACTGAAAAAGCCGCCGCATTGCAGGTCCTCCCCTGCCCTGTCTCGCCCGAATTTTGATCTTTCGCAAGGCGGCAAGCCGCTGCAGGGTGTTCTCTCGGCCAAGTCATGGAGGTATCGACATGAAGCGACTGAACCACAATGCCCGCGTACTCGTCACCGACGGCGGCCGGGCCACTGTCTTCCGCAATGCCGGGGATGTCGGCAAGCCGGACCTGCAGTCCGTGATGCACTACCATCAGGACAATCCGCCCAACCACGAGCAGGCAACCGACAAGCCCTCCCGCGTCATGGAAAGCGTGGGCTTTGGCCGCTCGACGGCCGAACAGCCTGACTATCACCAGATGACCGAGGACCGCTTCGTCAAGGGCATTGCCGCCGACATGGCGAAGGACCTCACCGCCGGAGCCTTCAGCGAGATCATCGTGGTGGCCCCGCCCGTGGCCATGGGCGTCTGGCGCAAGGCGGTGACGCCGCAACTCGCCAAGGCCACCCTCAAGGAAATCACCAAGGACCTCACTAAACAGCATGCCTCTGCCATCGCCGACAGCGTCGTCAAGGCGCTTGAAGGCGACTGAGGCCTCGGCTAACGGGACGCCATGAGCACAAAGTCCAGCACCAAGACCGCCACCCCCGCTGCGAAAACCCACGACCTGTTCGTCACCCGGCTTTACCGGGCGGACAGGATCGTGCCCGAGAAGCTCACCAACGCCATCGAGGCGCTGTCCATGTCGCTGGCGATGGATGATGCGGCGGGCCACAAGTGGGCCGACAAATTTGGCTATGCGGGCTACACCTCATATGCCTCGCTGAACGACCTGCCCTGGCGCTTCCCGGAATTCGCCAGGCTGGTGAAGGTCATCGACAAGCATTGCCTGGCCTATGCCAGGGAACTGCACTGGGACCTGCGCGGCACCAAGCCCAGGTGTGACTCGCTGTGGGTGAACGTGCTGCCCGAGGGCGGCCACCACACCTCGCACATCCACCCGAACTCGGTGATCAGCGGAACCTTCTACGTGGCAGTGCCGCAGGGTGCGGGTCCCATCGTCTACGAGGATCCGCGCCTCGGGTTGATGATGGCAGCCCCGCCGAAGCAGCAGGCCAAGCTGCCACAGAACCTGAAGCAGCATGTGTCCTTCAAGCCGGAAGTGGGAACGCTCATGCTGTGGGAAAGCTGGCTCCGCCACGAGGTGCCGCTCAACCGTGCCGAAGGCAACCGCATCAGCGTGAGCTTCAACTACGTGCTGGCCTGATCAGCTGAACACACGCTCGCCCAGCTGGTCGATGATCTGCTGGCCCTTGAGAATGGCGTGGTCGGCGGCGGCATCCTCGTCGGAGAAGCGGTCGGCGCGAATGAAGCGATGCTGCTTCGCCTCGCCGTCCACTGTCTTGCTCACCGTTCCGCAGGTCTGCCACTGGCCGCCCTCCTTGTAGGGCGTGGCGGCGATCACGAAGCCATTGTACTCAAGCTGGCGCTTGGGGCCTGCCGGGGCATGCTCTTTCGAACCACCGCCGAACAGCTTCTTCAGGAATGACATGACGGCACAACTCCACAGATCGACATGTGGCGAACCCTAACGGGCGCTTGCCGTGAGATCAACCTCAGCCCGGCACCCTGCCCTTCACCGCATTGGCCGTGGCCTTGAGGGTGACGGGCCTGCCTTCCTCCACCCCCAGCCTGTCTTTCAGCTCCTTCCGGATCTCGGCCTTCACCTCGGGCGACAGCGTGGTGGCGAGCGTCGCCACGCGCGGGCCGGTCAGCGTGATGGCCCACAGCGTTTCGAAATCGGGGAAGGTCCGCTCCACGGTGATGACGCGGCTCTCGACATCGGCAAGGCCAGCGCCCTGCCACAACTCGACCAAACGCGCCTCGCGCGAGGCCTCCCACGAGGGAGGTGCAATTGCCGGCAATCCCCGGTCCTCGATGATCTTGTGGGAGTGGTGGAAGGGAAAGCCCTCGGGCCAGTCCCACATATAGGCAGAGACGAGGCCTCCCGGCTTCACCACGCGCGCCATCTCGGCCATGCCCTTCGCGGGATCGGGTACGAAGGCGATGACCAGCGCCATCACGGCGGCATCGACACTGTCATCGGCGGCAGGCAACTCCATCGCATGCCCCGCCTCGAACCGCGCGATCGAGACGCCAGGGCGGGTACGCGCGAAGTCGAGCTGCGCGGGAGATGGATCGACGCCGATGATGGACAAGGGCTTCGCCCGCTCCGCCAGCAGTGCGGTGAAGGCGCCGTTGCCGCAGCCGACATCGAGCCAGGAAAGATCACGCGGTGGCTTGAGCCAGGCAAGGAACTCCTCCCCCACCTTGCGGCTCCAGATGCCCATGTAGGTCTCATAGGCGGCACCGTCTTCGAAGCGGATCTGGTTCTGTTCGGACATGGGGTGTGGCCTCCGGTAAGAAAGCGGGAATAGCACGGAACGCTCGCCCTCCGATGCCGTCATTCCGGCGAAGGCCTGGGGGGCGCCGTGTGGGGGTGGCGCTCACAGCAAAACACCCGGCACGAGGCCGGGTGTGATGATGGTCAGGGATCAGAAACCGCGATCAGTTATCGAGGAAGCTACGGAGCTTCCTGCTGCGGCTCGGGTGCTTGAGTTTCCGCAGCGCCTTCGCCTCGATCTGGCGGATGCGCTCGCGGGTGACCGAGAACTGCTGGCCCACTTCTTCCAGCGTGTGGTCGGTGTTCATGCCAATGCCGAAGCGCATGCGCAGCACGCGCTCTTCGCGCGGCGTGAGCGAGGCCAGCACGCGGGTGGTCGTCTCGCGCAGGTTGGCCTGGATGGCGGCGTCGATCGGCAGGATGGCGTTCTTGTCCTCGATGAAGTCGCCGAGGTGCGAATCCTCTTCATCACCCACCGGCGTTTCGAGCGAGATCGGTTCCTTGGCGATCTTCATCACCTTGCGAACCTTCTCGAGCGGCATCGAGAGCTTTTCGGCCAGTTCTTCCGGCGTCGGCTCGCGGCCGATTTCATGCATCATCTGGCGCGAGGTGCGCACGATCTTGTTGATCGTCTCGATCATGTGCACCGGAATGCGGATGGTGCGCGCCTGGTCGGCGATGGAGCGGGTGATCGCCTGCCGGATCCACCAGGTGGCATAGGTCGAGAACTTGTAGCCGCGGCGATACTCGAACTTGTCCACGGCCTTCATCAGGCCGATGTTGCCTTCCTGGATGAGGTCCAGGAACTGCAGGCCGCGGTTGGTGTACTTCTTGGCGATCGAGATCACGAGGCGAAGGTTGGCTTCCACCATTTCCTTCTTGGCGATGCGCGCCTCGCGCTCGCCCTTCTGCACCATGGCCACGATGCGGCGGAACTCGGGGATCTGCAGGCCGGTCGCGGTGGCGAGTTCGAAGATCTCGTCGCGGATGACCTTGATCGAGTCCTTCTCGTCGTTCACGAACTTCTTCCAGCCGAACTTCACGAGACGGCCGACGCGCTTCAGCCAGTCAGGGTCAAGTTCGTTCGACTGGTATTCCTTCAGGAACTCCGGACGCGGCACCTTGTAGGTTTCGGCCAGCCGCAGCAGGCGGCCTTCCAGCGCGTTCAAACGCTTGTTGATATCGTAGAGCTGCTCCACCAGCGCCTCGATGCGGGCGTTGTTGAGCGAGAGCGACTTCACTTCGGCCACGATTTCCTCGCGCAGCTTCTTGTAGCGGCGCTCCTGGGAGGGCGAGAGCTCGGTGCCCTCGGCCACTTCCTGGTCCTGCAGCTTGCGCAGAGACTTGTAGCTCTTGGCGATATTGTCGAAGATCTCGAGAACCTTGGGCTTCAGCTCCGCTTCCATCGCGGAGAGCGACACGCCGAGGTCATCACCCTCGTCATCATCCTCCTCCTCGACCTGCGGCTTGTCGAAATCCTCAGGGGAGAGCACGTCGCCGAACTCGTCGTCGGCCGACGGGCGGCGGACGGCGGCGGCCACACGCTTGGCCTCGGCGCGCTTGGCCTCGGCCTTCTTCTTCACTTCTTCCTTGGGCGGAACATAAGGCGCGGGCGTCTGCACCGGGCCCTGCTTCTTGGCGTCCGGGCCGGCATAGGTGGCCTCGAGGTCGATGATGTCCCGGAGCAGGATCTTGGCTTCGTTGAGTTCGTCGCGCCAGATGATGATGGCCTGGAATGTCAGCGGGCTTTCGCAGAGGCCCGCGATCATCGCCTCGCGGCCGGCCTCGATGCGCTTGGCGATGGCGATTTCGCCCTCGCGCGACAGAAGCTCCACCTGGCCCATCTCGCGGAGATACATGCGGACCGGGTCGTCGGTGCGGTCGGCGGGAGTCTTGGCGGCCTCCACCTTGATAAGCGCGGTCTCGGTCGACTCGCCCTCGGCCTCGGCCTCGACCTTGGCGGTCAGGTTCTCGGTCTCTTCCTCGGACTCGACGACGTTGATGCCCATCTCGTTGAGCATCGCCATGATGTCTTCGATCTGCTCGGGGCTCGTCTCGTCGGAGGGGAGAACGGCATTGAGTTCATCAAGGGTCACGAAGCCGCGCGCCTTGGCGAGCTTGATCATCCGCTTGACGGCGGCATCCGACAGATCGAGGATTGGTGAATCCGAGCTGTCGCCCTGGGCTTCCGGGGCTTCGTTGTCGTCGCCGGCAGCCTGCTGGTCCTGGTCGTCCGGGGCGGGTGCGCGCACTTGGGCTCGGGCCATGAAAAAGTCCTTGGAATTCAGGCGGGGGAACCCGCCATAGCAACATTGTGATTCGGGGTCAAAGCTAGGAACCTTCGCCTTAAGCGCCGATTAACCCAGAGATTGAATCCGAACCCGGTTCCATTCACCCTCAGTTGATGGCGTCAACCGAACGGCCCGAAGCGGCGCCAAAACCCTCGATCTGGGCTTCCGACCCCGCATGGGACGACAATTGCTCGCGCACCGCCTTGAGGGCGTTGAGCTTCTCCTCCGTCGGGTCGAGGGCAAAAGCGGCTTCCGCCGCCCGGAGCTCCCGCTCGAGGGTGATGGCTTTACGGTGCAGGGCGATCATCTGACGAAGGCCTGTGCGGGCGTCATCTTGCGCTGCCCCGCTCCCAAGGAACCATTCATTCAGTCGTTTCGCCTGGGCTTCAAGTCGGTCCAACAGGGGACCCGAACCCATCTTTGACAAGTGGTCCCGCAGGTCCGTTCCGTCAAGAGCGGATCCGAGGGCCGCACTATCTATGATTTGTGTACGGAGCGAGTCAAGCTCGGGAACGGCCATTTCCAGGCTGGAGATCTCATCCAGGAACTCATGCACGAGCTCCGGGTGGTTGACCAGCGTGAGCACGATCATCCGCTCCCGCCGCTCCGCCCCGGCCTGGATGCTGGACTGGCCCGCAAGCCGCTTCAGCCCCGCCGTTGGGGGCTGCTGGAGGTCCCACGGCCGCAAATTGGGCTTGAAGGAACGGTTGCCGCCCGCCCGGGCAAAGGGCTGGCGGCGGACCCCGGCACCCCGGTTTCCGCCCATCGGCTGGAACAATGCCCGCAGCCGCTCGCCAAATTCGGCCAGATAATGCTTTTTCACAGCTTCATCGCCTATGTCGCTGAGAAGAATCCGCAAATCCTTCTCGAACTGGGCCCGGCGCTCGGGCGTGGAACGGTCGTTCTGGGCGAGTGCCCGCTGCCACAAAACGTCGGACAGCGGCTGTGCGCCTTCAACCACGGCACGCACCGCCTCGGGTCCCTGCGCCTTCAGCAGGTCGTCCGGGTCCTGCCCCTCGGGCAACAGCGCAAAGCGCAGCGAATGGCCGGGTTCGAGCAGCGGAAGTGCCAGGTCCAGAGCCCGGTAGGCGGCCTTCAGGCCGGCGTTGTCGCCGTCGAAGCACAGGATCGGCTCGGCCGTCTGTTTCCATAATATCCGGAGCTGGTCCTCGGTCAGGGCAGTGCCGAGCGGGGCCACGGCCTGCGGCAATCCAGCGCGGTGCATGGCGATCACATCGACATAGCCCTCGACCGCGATGATCTGGCCCTTCTCGTGGGCCGGCCCCCGTGCCTTGTCGAGGTTGTAGAGCACGTTGCCCTTGTGGAAGAGCGGCGTCTCAGGCGAGTTCAGGTATTTGGCCGGAACGTCCTTCGACAGCGCCCGTCCGCCGAAGGCGATCACCCGGCCCCGGGGGTCGCGGATCGGGAAGATCACGCGGTCGCGGAAACGGTCATAGGCAACGGGAATGTCATCGCCGGAAATCACCAGCCCCGCCTCGGCCATCTGCTCCACCGCGATGCCCTTGTCAGCCAGATGGCTCCTGAGCGCCGAGCGGTCGTCCGGGGCATAGCCCAGCCGGAACTCCTTCTGAATGGCGGGCGGAAGCTGCCGGTCGGCCAGATAGCCCCTGGCGCGGGAACCGCGCGCAGCCTGCAATTCGGCCTCGAAGAACTTGGCCGCCAGTTCCATGACGTCATAAAGGCTCGCCCGCTGCACCTCGCGCTCGCGGTCAGCCTCGGAAACCACCGGCATGGGCAGCCCGGCTTCCTGCGCCAGCCGTTCCACCGCCTCGGGGAAGCTCAGCCCCTCCTTTTCCACAAGAAATGTGAAAATGTCGCCTGACGCCTTGCAACCGAAGCAGTGGTAGCGCCCCTTGCGGTCATCCACATGGAAGGACGGCGACTTCTCGCCATGGAACGGGCAGCAGGCCCAGAAATCACCCTTCCCCGGGTTCGATTTGCGTCGGTCCCACGCCACCTTGCGGCCGACCACGGCGGAAATTGTCACCCGGCCACGGATGTCCTCAAGGAATGAAGGGGGAACGCGCATGAAGGATCATGTGCGCCGTTTGGAGGCTGAGTTCAAGCGCGGGGGTGAGACGGCCTAGCGCAGCACCGGCACCTCGGACACCACTTCCTTGCGGCTCCTCAGGTGGCGGTACAGGTGGCCCTCGATCCTGCGGAAGCCCCACAGGGTGAGGTATGTGAGGATCAGATAGATGATCCCGATGGTGATGAACATCTCATAGGGCGCGAAGGTGCGGGCGATGACGACGCGGGCGGCCCCCGTCAGGTCCATCACGGTGACGAGACTGGCGAGCGAGGTGGACTGCAGGATGAATACCACCTCGTTGGTGTAGGCCGGGAACAGGATGCGCGTGGCGATCGGGAACTTGATGCGGCGCAGGATGGTGAAGGGGCTCATGCCCATGGCCCGCGCCGCCTCGATGTCGCCCAGCGGCACATTTCTGAGGGCCCCTGCGATGATCTCGATGGTGTAGGCCGCCGTGTTGAGCGTGAAGGCGCCGAGGCAGCACCAGTAGCCCTCGCGCAGGATGAACCACAGGCCGGACGAGCGCACCGCCTTGAACTGGGCGAGGCCATAATAGATCAGGAACAGCTGGATCAGCATCGGCGTGCCGCGGAAGAAATAGGTGTAGGCCCAGATCGGCCCGCTGATGACTCTGTTGGGCGAGGTGCGTAGCACGCCCAGCGGCACCGACAGGAGAATGCCGCCAACCACCGTCATGACGGTAAGCTGCAGCGTGACCACGAGGCCAGAGAACAGGTCCGGCAGACTGTTCCAGATGAGGTGCAGGTCGAGCGGGCCCAGCATCGCCTCAACTCCGGCGGAAGCCCGACGAGGCCCAGCGCTCGGCGCGGATGCGCAGCACGTCGGACACCGCCGTCATGGCGAGGTAGAGCAGGCAGGCCATGAAGAACACCGTGAAGGGCATCTTGGTCGGCGCCTTGATGAGGTCCGCCTGGCGGGCAAGTTCCGTGAGGCCGATCACCGAGGTGATGGATGTGGCCTTGAGCAGCGTGAGCCACAGGTTGCCGAGTCCCGGAATGGCCAGCCGCCAGGCCTGCGGTAGTTCGATCCTCAGGAACACCTGCGCGCTCGACATGCCATAGGCCTGCCCCGCCTCGCTTTGTCCCTTCGGTACGGCGAGGAATGCACCGCGGAAGATCTCGGTGGCATAGGCGCCATAGACGAAGCCCACGACCAGGGTGCCCGCCATGAAAGCGTTGATGTCCACCCGCACGTCGCCACCGCCCAGCGACAAGAGCCACTGCAGCAGCACTGTGCCACCGTAGTAGACGAGCAGCATGAGCACGAGTTCCGGGATCCCCCGGATGACCGTGGCATAGGTAGAGCCAACGCCGCGAAGCACCGGGTTCTTGGACAACCGCGCCAGTGCGCCGAGGATACCGAGTGTGAGGGCCACGACCATGGCCGCCATGCCGACCGACAGGGTGATGAGCGCCCCGTCGATCAGCAGGTGGCCATAGCCCTTGAGGTCAAGGAAGGCCGGCCAGGCCAAGGATCAGCCGCCGTAGATGTCGAAGTCGAAATACTTGTCGTTGATCTGCTTGTAGGTGCCATCGGCACGCATATCGAGGATCGCCTTGTTGATGGCCTCGAGCAGCTCCTTCTCGCCCTTGCGCACGCCGATGCCCTCGCCCTTGGAGCCGAAGGCAGTCTCGGGCCAGGTGTTGCCGACACGTGCGAAGTCATCCTTCGAGTCACCCGCGAGCAGGCCATTCTTGAGCAGGATGAAGTCGTCGAAGCGCGCATCCACGCGGCCAGCCGTAGCATCCAGGTCGGCGCTCTCGGAAGTGTCATAGACCACGACCTCGGCCTGCGGCCAGGTCTTCCGAGCATAGCTCTCGTAACCCGTCGAACGCTGCACGCCAATCTTCTTGCCGGCGAGCGTCGCCGGGTCGACATAGCCATCGGCACCGGCCGTGATGCCGGAGGCCTTGTTGGCCACGAGGCCCGTCGGGCTCTGGTAATAGGGGGTCGAGAAGTCGATCTTCTCCTCGCGCTCCGGCAGGATGCCCATGGAGGCGACGATCACATCATACTTCTTGGCGATGAGGCCGGGGATCATGCCGTCCCAGTCCTGCTTGATGATCTCGCAGCTGGCATCGAGCTTGGCGCAGAGTGCGTTGGCGAAGTCAACGTCGAAGCCCTGCAGGCTGCCGTCGGAGGCGACGAAATTATAGGGAGGATAGGCGCCCTCGGTGGCGATGATCAGCTTCTTCTGCTCGGCCATGGACGGCCCGGCCAGCATGGCCAGCGACAGTGCGACGGCGGCGATCTTCAACAGTTTCATGTGTATTCCCCGTGTGTGACGCAGGAAAGTTAGGCACCGATTGTGACAGTTTGTCCAGAGCCCGGAATTGCGCCATGAAGGGGCATGCTGATTGTAACTTACAACATCCAATGGGGCATGGGCCGCGACCGGCGGATCGACCTTGACCGCATCGCACGCACCGTCGCAGGCGCCGACGTCATCGCGCTGCAGGAGGTGGAACGGAACTGGCGGGAGCAGGACTTCCCCGACCAGGCGCTTCGGCTGGCCGAACTGCTGCCCGGATACGACTGGGTTTACGCCCCGGCAGTCGACCTGCACGCCGGGCCGGGCCGCCGCCGCCAGATTGGCAATATGGTTCTTTCGCGCAGCGCCATCGAATCCACCCGAACCCTGCCCCTGCCCGCGCGGCCCGTCGATGGCTTCGTCAACGACCAGCAGGCGATGGTCGAGGCGGTGGTGGACGGTCTTCGCATTTACAACACTCATCTCAACTATCTCGGCGAGGACCAGCGCCTCGACCAGGCGCAGCGCCTGCTGGCACTGATCGCCGAAGCGCCCGAGCGCGGCGGGCCGGTAACGGCGCCCGGGGTTGCATCCCTGGGTCCCGAGGATGAGTGGATCGTGCTGCCTGACGGCAAGCTGCCCACAATGCCGGAGCCTGCCATCCTGCTCGGCGACTTCAATTGCGTGCCGGGTTCGCCCACCTACCGGGCCGTTCGCGCGGCAGGCTTCGCCGATGCGCTGGAACTGGCAGGGCTCGGCGCGCATCGGGGCGTCACCTTTCCCGGCAGCACCCCACCGCTGAGGCTCGACCACGTGTTCCTCAGCCCCACGCTTTCCTCACGCTTCCGCCGTGGCTGGATCGACGAGGCAGCGGACGGCTCCGACCATCAACCGGTGTGGCTTGAACTCGCCTGAGGCATTCGCCAGCGGCATGACGGCCCCCGCGCGCCGCCGCTGCCAGCGGCACGGTTCAACGCTATGGTCCGAATGATGACGTCCAACAAACCCATCTGGCTGCTGGTTGCACCAGTGATCTTCCTGCTGCTGTGGTCCGGCGGCTTCTCGGTGGCCAAGCTCGGCATCAGCCATGCGGAACCCTTGAGCTTCCTCTCGGTGCGCTATGCCTGTGTCTGTGCGCTGCTCGCGCCGCTGGTCATCATCATGCGGCCGCCGCTGCCACAAAAGACCATGGACTGGGTGCACATCGCAATCGTCGGCTTCCTGATCCAGACGCTGTACTTTGGCCTCTCCTACATCGGCTTCAAGGCGGGCGTGTCCGCCGGGGGTCTTGCCATCATCGTTTGCCTGCAGCCGATCCTCGTCGGCCTCATCGCTCCGCGCTTCACCGGCGAGACGGTGAGCCTGCTGCGCTGGGCGGGCCTCGCGCTCGGCATGGCGGGGGCGGCAACCGTCATCATGTCGCGCTCCAGCGTCGAACTCGAGCACCCCATCGGAGTGCTGGCCGCGGTGGGCGCGCTCTTCGCGATCACCGCCGGAACATTATGGGAGAAGCGCTTCGGCAAGAGCCACCATCCGGTGGTATCCAATGCCGTGCAGTATCTCGCAGGATTGGCCGGCGTGCTGCCGGTGGCCATGATCTTCGAGAGTTTCCAGTTCACCTGGAGCCTGCCTTTCGTGGGCGCTCTCGCCTATCTCGTCATCGGCAATTCGCTGGTCGCAATGTCGCTGCTGCTGGCGATGATCAGGGCCGGCGAGGTGAGCCGCGTCTCATCGCTGTTCTACCTCGTGCCGCCGATCTCGGCACTGATGGCGTGGCCGTTGCTGGGCGAGGAAATGCCACCGCTCGGCTGGGTGGGCTTCGCGCTGGCTGCCGCAGGCGTGATGCTGGCCCGGCGATGAAGGCTTGATACTTCACTCCATCGCATTCAAAATGCATTGGGGAACATAGACAACTGACTTTCCAAGGAGACGACCATGCCCATCGCCTATACTGCAAACGCCACCTCCACCGGGGGCCGCGACGGCCATGGCCGGACGGATGACGGCAAGCTCGACGTCAAGCTTTCGCTGCCCAAGGAAATGGGCGGCGACGGCAAGGGAACCAACCCCGAACAGCTCTTCGCCGTCGGCTACTCTGGCTGCTACCTCGGCGCCGTCCGCTTCGTCGCTGGCAAGGAAAAGGTTGTCGTCACGCCGGATGCCTCCGTCACGGCCCACGTGGGCGTAGGAATGCGCGAGGATGGCGGCGGCTTCGGCCTCGAGGTGGCGCTCGACGTGCACCTGCCCGGCGTCGACAAGGCCGTGGCCGAGGACATCGCCGCCAAGGCCCATGTGGTGTGCCCTTATTCCCACGCCACCAGGGGCAACATCAAGGTGACCACCCGCATCGTCTGAGTTCCAAACTCAGCGGAGTGAATTGCGGGGCTGCATGGCGGCCCCGCATTTTTCATGCGTGACGCGTCCTGAGCCGCGACCTAGCCTCACGTGACACTGGAGGACCCGACATGGCGCTGACCGACCGCAAGGCTATGACATTCGACGTGGTGGGAACACTCATCGACTTCGAGACCGGCATCCTCGACTATGTCCACGCCCGGGCGCTGAGCGCCGGCGTGACGCTCACTGATGGCGCCATCCTCGAGGCCTATGCGGTGGCCGAGGACCGGCAACACCACCTGACGCCGCGCCTGCCCTTCCCCTCCATGATGGCGCCCATGTACCGCGAGATGGCGGAGGTGCTGGGCTTGCCGGATTCCAATTCTGACGCCGAGGACTTCCGCCTCTCGATTCCGCGCTGGCCCGCCTTCGCGGATTCTGTTGCTGCCCTGAAACGCCTGAAGCGCCGCTTCAACCTCGTCGCCATGACGAACTCGGACAACTGGGCGCTTTCACACTTCGCCAAGACGCTGGACAATCCCTTCGACGACCTCGTCACCGCCGAGATGGTGGGTTGGAACAAGCCTGACCCGCAGGTCTTCGCTTTCACGCGCGGCCGGCTCTCGACCAAGGGCTTCGCCTTCGGCGACATCCTGCATGTGGCACAGAGCCAGTACCACGACATCGCCGTGGCCCGCCGCCTCGGCTACCACACCTGCTGGATCGAGCGCCGCAAGGGCAAGCAGGGCACCGGCGCCACGCCGACTGTGCAGAAAGTGGCCATACCGGACTACCACTTCGGCAGTCTTGTCGAACTGGCGGATGCAGTTGACATGGGGAAATAATTCCTCGCCTGCTATTGACTTTTTTCCTAAAATGGGGTATATGTCCGGCTGAGTATCTTCTGCTGATTGACATCGTGAATCTGTTACGTCCGGCCCCATCCCGTCCATGGCCGTCATCCCGGTGAAGACCGGGGTCCAGATTCGGGAGTTCAGCCCGCGGCAAAGCGGTCACAAGCCTAGGCGGGGGTCCCTTTGACAGGAGATTTCCCTCACGGTAATTGGACAATTGAAAGTTGATTTTTTAACCATATAGAGACACATCATGCTGGCGCCCACTTCAAACGCCGACAATCGCACCCTCCTCCTCAGCAACGATGCTGACACACCTTGGGACGTGGTCGTGGGCATGCTCCGCAATGTCTTCGCCTTGCAGCCGGAGGAAGCGGAGGCCATGACACGCAAGGTGCACAGCGATGGGTTCGCCAAGATTGGCCCCTATCCTACCCGCGTGGCGGAGGCGCTACTGGCTGCAGCCGTGGAGGTTACGGGACCGCATAAACTCCAGATTCGCATATTGGGTGACAATGATGAACTTCAGCGCTGCGCCTTTTGCGAGAATACCATGGACGCCGGGCAGCGGCGCTACAGTCAGCGCAAGGCGGCGATCTGCCACAATTGTCTCGCCGCAGGACTTGCGCAGTTCCAGAGCGAAGACGGAGCCCGCCCCAATTTCGGACACGCCTTCGAGGCCCTAGCATGGCATTTTGCCGGCATTCCGAAGTACATGATCGCCTCTACTGCGCGCAACTTTCCCGGGCATATGCGCGCCGACGTTCAGGCGGCAGCGAGTGCGGTTTTTTCAGCGGAGGGCAATGTTCTCTACGGCGTGCATGAGGAATATCGCTACGAGACCCTCACATTCGCAAAGTTCATATCGCAAGGCCGCTCACCCTGCATCATCGCACAGGCAGAATACGAGGATCTCGACGTCGGCGGCGCTGCGCCCGTGAAATGCCTCAGAAACGGGCTGTGGCTATTGCGCGAGGGCGACATGCCATATGCCGTGGTGCTGTCGGAACACCGCGAGTTCAACACAGAACTGCAGATCCGCATCGAGATCGCGACTCCCATGGGCGATCAAGGCCAGCAACTGACTGCACGCTGTTTCCAGTTTCTGGAAAATGAGGTGGAAGTGGCACGCAGCTATAGGGGCAAGGTCTTGTCCTTCGAAGCGAACGGCAAGTATCGCGGGCAGTCGGGCGGCATGATGGTGCATCGCCTGCCACCTGTGTCACGTGATGACGTGATCTCGCCGCAGGAGACGCTCTCGTTGCTTGATCGCAACATCATCGACTTCGTGGAAAGCCGCGAGAAGCTGCGGGCGCTCGGACAACCGACGCGCAAGGGCATCCTGCTCTACGGGCCGCCCGGCACCGGAAAGACTCACACTATCCGCTACCTCGCGCACAATCTGCCCCACCACACGACGCTGCTGATCACTGCGCAGCAGGTGGCAAAGCTCGATCAGTATGTACTCCTTGCGCGCCTGCTACAGCCTTCCATGCTGGTAATTGAAGATGTTGACCTGATCGCTCGCCAGCGTGAAGACATGAAAGGACCGTGCGAAGAGTCAATGCTCAACGAGTTGCTAAACGAAATGGACGGGCTGAAGGGTGACGCCGACATCATCTTCGTGCTTACCACCAACCGGCCCGAGCAACTGGAAGAGGCACTTGGCGGACGCCCGGGACGGGTCGATCAGGCAATCGAAGTCCCCCTTCCAGACATGGACTGCAGGCAAAGGCTCGTCCGGCTTTATGGTGGCAATCTGGAGCTCAGCAATGCGGTGGTTGCTGAAGCCGCTGCAAGGACAGGAGGGATGAGTGCCGCCTTCATCAAGGAACTGATGCGGCGCATTGCGCAGGCCACGCTAAACCGGAGCGACGGCTCCATCACTCCGACTGACGTCCAGCATGCCATTGACGACATGCTATTCTCAGGCGGCAAGCTGAACGCCCGCCTGCTCGGAGCAGCCGTTCCCTAGCCCAGCAGCGCTTTCACGATGCCGCCGGCCTTGCCCATGTCCATCTGGCCGGCAAACTTGGCCTTGAGCTCGGCCATGACCTTGCCCATGTCCTTGACCGAGGTGGCACCGACGGCAGCGATGACGCCCGCCACGGCGGCCTTGGCCTCCTCGTCGGACATCTGCTTGGGCATGAAGGACTGGATGACGGTGATCTCGTCACGTTCCGCCTGCGCCAGTTCCGGGCGGTTGCCCTGCTCGTAGGCAGCGACCGAGTCCTGGCGCTGCTTCACCATCTTGGCGAAGAGCTCTGAAATGCCTGAGTCGGGGGTGAGCGCCGAATCATGGCCATCGGTGCGGGAGTTGATGTCCTTGTCCTTGATGGCGGCCTGCATCAGGCGCAGCGTGCCCAGACGCTTCTTGTCGCCCGACTTCATTGCTTCCTTGACTGCCGCCATAATTTCGTCGCGCAGGGCCATTTTGCCGCTTCCTCTCGAAAATGCAGGGTATCGGCATCATGTAGGGCGGATAACGCTGCACCGCAACCTTGACGCCCCGCCCCCCTTCCCCTAACCAGCGTCAAATCCCTGGAGCCCGTCATGCCTAGCCCAAAGAAGCCTGCCAAGGCCAAGAAGCCCGCACGCCCCCAGTTCGGCGACTGGGACGCCCCGCGCGTCACGGCCCTTCTGGTACTGGCCGATGGAACGGTGATCGAGGGTTTCGGCGTCGGGGCCGAGGGCGATGCGGTGGGCGAAGTCTGCTTCAACACCGCCATGACCGGCTACCAGGAGGTGCTGACAGACCCCTCCTATGCCGGCCAGATCGTGACCTTCACCTTTCCGCATATTGGCAATGTCGGGACCAATGACGAGGACATCGAGACGACCAACCTCGCCGCGCACGCGGGCGTCGTTGGCTGCATCGTCAAGGAGCCTATCACCGAGCCCGCCAACTACCGCTCGGCCAAGCACTTCGACAAGTGGCTGAAGGCCCGCAACATCATCGGCCTCTCCGGCATCGATACCCGCGCGCTCACCGCGCGCATCCGCGAGAAGGGCATGCCCAACGGCGTGATCGCCCACAATGCCAAGGGCAAGTTCGACCTCAAGAAGCTGAAGAAGATGGCCGCCGACTGGCACGGCCTCGTCGGACTCGACCTCGCCAAGGAGGTTTCCCTCACCCAGCGCATGCACTGGGACGAGCTGCTGTGGGACTGGAAGGACGGCTACCAGACCGCCACCTCATCACCCTGGAAGGTGGTGGCCGTGGACTATGGCCTGAAGCGCAACATCCTGCGTTGCCTGACGTCAGCGGGCTGCGACGTGACCGTTGTTCCCTCCACGACCAAGGCCGAGGACATCCTCGCCATGAACCCCGATGGCGTGTTCCTGTCCAACGGCCCGGGCGATCCGGCTGCGACGGGCGAATATGCGGTGCCTGAAATCAAGAAGCTCATCCAGTCAGGCAAGCCCGTCTTCGGCATCTGCCTCGGCCACCAGATGCTCGGCATCGCGCTGGGTGCGAAGACCGTGAAGATGCACCAGGGCCACCACGGCGCCAATCACCCGGTGAAGGACTACACCACCAACAAGGTGGAGATCGTGTCCATGAACCACGGCTTCGCGGTGGACCGTAACTCGCTTCCGGCCAACGTCGTGGAAACGCACATCTCGCTGTTCGACGGTTCCAACGCAGGCATCGCACTGAAGGGCAAGCCGGTGTTCTCGGTGCAGCACCACCCGGAAGCCTCGCCAGGGCCGCAGGACAGCCACTACCTGTTCAAGCGCTTCGTGGGTTACATGGAAAAGGCGAAGCGCTGACACCTTACGTCTTCTCCCGCTCTTTCAACGGGAGAAGAAGAGCCCCGTTGCAACGTGCAACAGGGAGATGAGGAGAAACATGCACTATACTTGATTCAAAATATGCTTCCCCTCACCTCCCCCAACTTCGTTGGGTCCCCTTCCTCTCCCGCCTTGCGGGAGAGGACATTGGGTGTAGTCTCCTTCCACCGCATCGCTTGGGAGACCAACTTGGGACGCTATTCCACCAACTACCGCATGAACCGTGTGTTCCGCCCGGACCGGGCGGCGCTCGTGGTGCCGATCGACCACGGGCTGGTGTGGGGGCGCGTCAAGCAGCTGGAAGCGCCGGTTCAGGTGATGAAGCGCTTCCTGAAGGAGGACGTGACGGGCTTCATGGTGTCGACCGGCATCGTCAAAGCCTCTGAAGTCGAGATGGCGGCGGCCCCGCAGATGGCGCGCATCCTGGCGATCGACGCCTTCTGGCCAACATCAGCACCCGCAACGGGCACTGGCACGCTGGTGGCGAGCGTGGAAGATGCGGTGCGCCTGGGCGTGGACTGCGTGAAGCTGCTGCTGCCATGGAACGTGAATGATGCCGAGAAGGTGCTCTATTGCCAGCGCATCGGCACGGTCGTGTCGGAAGCCGCCAAGTGGCAGATGCCGGTGATGGTGGAGCCAGTCTTCCTCAATACACCGCGCAGTCCTGAAATCGTGGAGGCCGAACTCGAGGTCGCACGCGTTGCCTATGACCTTGGCGCCGACATCATCAAGATCACCTTCCCTGGCCCGGATGCCACGGCGAAGCTTTGCGCCGAACTGGACATTCCGGTAGTGGTTGCGGGCGGCCCCTTGAGCGGTGATGCCAGGTCGACGCTGAAGGACGTGACCGACGCCATCGCGGCGGGTGCGCAAGGTGTCGTGGTCGGCCGCAAGGTGTGGCAGCGGCCGGAGGACGAGACCAAGTGGCTGATCGGCGAAATGGCCAAGGCCACGCGCCAGGCCTTCACGCGCCGCTGGTAATCGCATGATCGTCTGCGGCCTCGATATCGGGAGCACCAATCTCAAGGTGGTGCTGGCGGACGAGGCCGGACGCACGCTGTGGTTAAAGTCGGTGCCAGCGCCGCATTTGAATGACGGTCTCGGCGTCACGACCGACGCCACCGTGCTGATGGAACTGCTGGAAGACCTCGTGATCGAGGGTTGGCGCGAAGTGGGCGTAGCCGAGCCGCTGGTGGCGATCTCATCGGCAGGCGTGGGCGAAGATGGTGTCTGCGCGGGTGACAACATGCAGTCGCTGGGCCTCGTCATCGCGTGGCATGACAAGCGGGCGCTGGCCGAGGTGGCGCGCTTCCGCGAGCGCTTCAACTTCACGCGCGTCGACTTCCACTCGACGGCCGGCAAGTGGATGTGGATGCGCCAGCATCGCGCGGCCGAGATTGGCATCGCCAGGCACTGGATCGCACTTGCAGACTATCCGGCAGCGCTGTGGTGCGGCCAGCCTTTCATGAGCGAGACTTTGGCCGCGCGCACCGGCTGCTATGACCTCGTCAACCGGCGCTGGAGCGATGAAGCCCTCGCCTTCGCCGGAGCGCCGCCGCTGCCGCGCCTGCTGAAGACCGGCGAGATTGCGGGGACGGCCGGACCCGGCCGGCTGCGCGGGGCAGGCGTGGTTTCATCGAACACCCTCATCGTCGCCGGCGGGCATGACCACCCCATCGCCTCCTCGGCCATCCTGCGCCTGAACGACCAGGCGCGGATTGACTCACTCGGCACGGCCAACGCCATCTATGGCGAGACGCGCGCTCACCACCCGATGATCGACGACAGCCTCGAGACCACCATCCCTGCCATGTGCGGGCCGGGGCTTGCGGTGGTGGGTGTCACCGAGTTCACGCTGACGCTGGACAAGCACTTCAGCCGTGAGGCGGTGCGCGCGCAGCTGGCCCTGCCCCGACTGCCGGGTGCGCCCGACCCGCAGGGCGATGACGAGGCCTCGCGCGTCCGCCGCGTGCTGGAAGAGATGGCGCTGCGCGGGCGCAACTTCCTGCGCTGCTTCGACCGCGCAGGCGTGCCGCGCGGCACGATCTATGCCACCGGTGGCTGGGCACGTTCCACTGCACTGATGGAACTGCGTGCTTCGGCATTCCGCGAGCCGATCACCGTGGTGGACGAGCCGGAACTCGTCGGCCTCGGGGCGGCACTGCTGGCGCTTGAGGCCGCAACCGGCGCGGCAGCCCGCTTGAGCACACGCGGCCTGCAGGTGATCGACCCGCTCGGGCGCTGGTCGGAAGCCTATGCGGGCTTGTGAGCCGCCGCCCGGCACCATAAATCTCCATCTTCCGTGATTTGAGGAATCCCCATGTCATTCGCCGAACTCGACCATCTCTGCCGCCGCCTGGAAGCCTTGGGCCATGCCCAGGCCATGCTGGGCGTGGACGAGGCCGTGAACATGCCGGATGGAGGCGCCGAGAAGCGCGCCGAGGCGATGAGCGTGCTGGCCTCCATGGCGCATGAAATGGCAACGGCACCGCACATTGCCGACTGGATCGACAAGGCGGAGACGGAAGACCTCGACGCCGCACAGAGGGCGGCGGTGGTCGAGTTCAAGCGCAGCTACATCAACCGCACCTGCCTGTCCTCCGACTTCGTTGCGCGGCAGGTGAACGCGGCAATGCGCTGCGAGCAGCTGTGGCGACAGCTGAGGGCCAAGAACGACTGGAAGGACTTTCTCCCGTCCTTTGAGAACATCGTGCTTCTGGCGCAGGAAGAGGCAGCACGCCGGGCCGACGTTCTGAAGCTCTCGCCCTATGATGCGCTGGTGGAGCAGTATGATCCTGGCAGCCGTTCTGCCGAGATCGCCCGCGTCTTCGCCGACCTCAAGGGTTTCCTCAAGACCTTCATTCCGGAGGCGCTGGAGGCTCAGGCGAGGCGGCGGGAAAGGCTCCCGCTCAAGGCCTTCGCCGGCCCCTTCCCCATCGAAAGGCAGAAGGCGCTGGGCCTCGAGTTGATGAAGGCCGTGGGCTTCAATTTCCACCACGGTCGCCTCGACATTTCGCACCACCCGTTCTGCGGCGGGGTTCCCTCCGACGTGCGCATGACCACGCGCTACCGGACGGACGAGTTCCTCTCCTCCCTCATGGGCATGCTGCACGAGACCGGGCATGGGCTTTACGAACAGAACCTGCCGCATGACCTCTCTCACTGGCCCTCGATGAAGGCGCGCGGCATGGCGATGCATGAAAGCCAGAGCCTGTTCCAGGAAATGCAGCTGTCGCGGCGACCGGAGTTCTGGGAATTCGCACTGCCGAAGGCGCGCGACATTCTCGGGCTCAATGACGTGACCATCGAGGACCTGCTCGCCCATGTGCACCGGGTGGAGCGCGGCTTCATCAGGGTCGATGCCGACGAGGCAACTTACCCGCTGCACGTGATCCTGCGCTTCGAGCTGGAGCAGGAACTGGTGACAGGGAAACTGGCCGCCAGCGATGTGCCTGAAGCCTGGGACGCGAAGATGCAGGAATACCTGGGCCTCTCGACGGCCGGCAACTTCAGGGACGGACCGATGCAGGACGTGCACTGGCCGTCCGGCGCATTCGGTTATTTCCCGAGCTATACGCTGGGCGCCATGATGGCAGCCCAGCAATGGGCAGCGGTGGAGCGAAGCGTGCCGGGAGCTGCCGGACAGATCGCCAAAGGCGATTTCTCAGGCATCAACGCGTGGCGCAACGCGAACATCTGGTCGAAGGCGTCGATGTTCTCGACCCCCGAAATCATGCGGCAGGCAACAGGTGAGCCGCTCAATGCGAAATACTTCGAGCAGCATCTGAGGGCGCGCTACCTCGGCTGACAAAGGGTTGTCACACAACTGTCAGATCGCGGACCTACGCGCTTCAATCTCAGCTTTTACCAAGGAGATTCCGATGCGCGCCTTCCTGCTCAGCACTGTCTTCGCTTTTTCGGCCACCGCTGCCCTGGCGGGCGACGTGACCGTCACCGAGATCAAGATCCCCGACATGCCGATGGGCGAAGCGGTCTATCCGGGCGGCAAGACGATTGCCCTGAACCGCGGCATCGGCTCCGCCGCCTTCCGCGACCCGAAGGACCCGGCCGGCGTGGTCTGGACGATCACCGACCGCGGCCCCAACCTTGACTGCGAAGGCATCGAGGAACTGACCGGGCTTGGCATCGACAGCCTGTGCGCCGGCGACGACAAGGCCAAGAACTTCCCGCAGCCGGGATACAACATCACCATCCAGAAGGTCGAAACCGGCGCCGACAACACCGCCAAGGTGACCGAGACCATCGCGCTCAAGACCAAGTCTGGCAAGCCGGTGGGCGGACTGCCCTTCTCGGCGGAAGGCTTCAAGAGCGAGGCCGCCTATGGCGTTGATGGCAAGCTGCTGCCGATCGACGTCAACGGCCTCGACACTGAAACGCTGGCCCGCCTGCCCGACGGCAGCTTCCTGATCGGCGAAGAGTATGCTCCTTCGCTCGTCGAGGTAGCGGCCGACGGCACGGTGCTGAAGCGCCACGTTCCGGCCGGCCTCGAAGGCGTCTTCAAGAATGACGACGTCGAGGTCGTGGGCACGCTTCCTGCCATGATGGCCAAGCGCTACCTGAACCGCGGCATCGAGAATGTGGCGGTCTCGCCCGATGGCGCGACAGTCTATGTGCTGATGCAGAACCCGCTCGCCAACCCGGACAGCGATGCCTACAAGAAGAGCGCCAATACGCGCCTGTGGAAGCTCGACCGCGCCACCGGCAAGCTGCTGGGCGAGTACGTCTACATGATGGACGATGCGACCACCTTCCGGTCTGACAACAAGAAGGAGCCGCAGAAGCAGAACGCCGTGCGCATGAGCGAGATGGTGTTCCTCGGCAACGACAAGCTGCTGATCCTCGAGCGCATCGGCAAGACCTCGAAGTTCTATGCCGTCGACCTCGCCTCCGCGACATCGCTTGACGCGAGCTGGGACGACGCTGCGACGTCGCCCTCGCTTGAGCAGCTGAGCGCCGCCGACCTCGAGGCCAAGGGCATCAAGCCGCTGGTGAAGACGCTCGTCCTCGACTCGGATGATGTCGAAGGAATGCCCAAGAAGGTCGAGGGCATCGCGGTGATCAGCCCCACCGAGATGATCGTGTTCAATGACTCCGATTTCGGCATTGAAGGCGACGGCAACAAGGTCCTGCGCGTGACCTTCGGTTCGCCGATGCTGCAGTAAGCCGTCATCCTCGACAAAACGTGGGGCTCCGGTCGCTGACCGGGGCCCTTTTCTATGCCCGCGACGTGCGCTCACCCCGCCGCAGCACCGCCTGCGCGATGATGAGCAGCACGAAGGAACTGAGAAGCACCACCGAGCCCACGGCGTTGATCTCCGGCGTGACACCGCGGCGGATGGAGGAGAAGATGTAGATCGGCAATGTCGTGTCAGGCCCCGACACGAAGTAGGCGATGATGAAGTCCTCGAAGGAAAAGGTGAAAGCCAGCAGGAAGCCGGCGAGGATGGAGGGGGCCAGCAGCGGCAGAACCACCTGGCGGAAGGTGCCGAGCGGCGTGGCATAGAGATCCTCGGAGGCATCTACCAGGCTGCGATCCATGCCCTGCAGCCGGGCCCTGACAAGGAGTGCGACGACCGCGATGTTGAACAGCACATGCGCGGCGATCACCGCCCAGGTGCCCATCTGCAGCTTGATGCCAAAGCCTGCGAGCGACGGATTGACAAGGTCGAAGACCGAAACGAAGGCAATGAGCGTCGAAATGCCGATCACAATGCCGGGCACCATGATGGCGACATAGATCAGCGCATCGAAGGTGACGCGCAGCCAGCCCTTGAGGCGCTCGAGGCCCAGTGCGGTGAGCGTGCCGATGATGGCAGAGAGCACGGCCGTTGAGAGCGCGATGATGACCGAGGTGCGCAGCGCCTCCATGATCAGCGGATTGGAGAAGGCCTTGCCGTACCAGTAGATGGAGAACCCTTCCCACGACATGGCATATTTGCCGGCGTTGAAGGAGAAGAACACGATCAACGAGATCGGCAGGTAGAGGAAGATGTAGATGCAGATGGCGTAGGCGCGGAGCATCAGGTCACCTCATACCAGCGCCGCGCGGCGCGTGTCGGTCTTCGACAGCACGAAGCGCATGTAGAAATAGATGGTGACGAACATGATGGCGACCAGCGCAACCGAGACCGCCGCGCCGAAGGGCCAGTTCCTGGACTGCAGGAAGAGGTCGACCAGCGCATTGCCAATGAAGAACACCTTACCGCCACCAAGGAACTGCGGCAGGATGTAGTCGCCCATCAGCAGAATGAAGACCAGCATCGAACCCGTCGCCACGCCGGGCAGCGCCAAGGGCAGCGTGACCTGGAAGAAGGTTCGGGTGGGCGTTGCGCCAAGGTCAGCGGAAGCTTCCAGCAGGCGTTTGTCGAGCTTTTCGAGCGACACATAGATCGGCGGCACCATGAGCGGCAGAAAACCATAAACCGCACCAATCAGCACGGCCCATGGCGTGTTGATGATGCGGACATCGGTGATGCCAACAATGGCGAGCCAGCTCGGAAGGCCCTTGTTGCCGAGAATGATCATCCAGGCGTAGTAGCGCAGCAACTGGCTGGTCCAGAACGGGGCCATGACGAGGATGAGCATCGCCACGCGCCATCTGGGGCTTACCTTCACCGCAAGGAAATAGGCCATGGGGAAGGCGAAGATGGCGGTGAGCAGCGTGCCCAGTGGCGCCAGCGTCAGCGTGTTGAAGAAGGCTTTGCCGCGCGCTGGCAGGTCCATGTAGTTCTGCAGCGTGAAAGCCGGAAGATAGCCCCCCGCCGGCGCGCGCTCGCCAAAGGAGAAGATGAGCACGACCGTGAGCGGCACCAGCAGCAGGAACACGAAGAACAGCGCTGCTGGTGCGAGCAGCAGGGCCGTCACCAGTTTCGGGCGGGTGGTTTTGGTCATGGACAAGGCCATCATGCGCGGGCTTGACCCGCGCATCCTTTGTCCGCGGGCGAAAAGGATGGCCGGGACAAGCCCGGCCATGATGAATGTGTGTGGAAGAAACGCCTCACGCCGACTTGAAGCGCGCCATCAGCTCGGCGCGGTCCGGATTGGTGAGGGTTTCGGCGGCACCGTACTCAAGTGCCGACAGCTGGTCTGCCGCCGGATAGAGGATCGGGTTCTTGAGGATGCTCTCGGGCAGCAGCTTGAGAACGCGCGCGTCGGTGGTCGGCGTGCCGTGGGCCTCGATTTCCTTGGCGTTGATGTCCGGCGTCAGGATGAAGTCGAGGAAGGCATAGGCCGCGTCACGGTTGGGCGCACCCTTGATGACGGCGTAATGGTCAACCCAGATCTCGCCGCCGTCCGTGCCCAGGCGATAGCTCATCTCCGGCATGTCGCGGTTGAGCTGGGCGGCGTCAGTGGTCCAGCACATGGCCATGGCCGCGTCGCCGTTGCGCATCGGCGGCTGGTAGTCGGAGGTGATGGCGAAGAGATGCGGCTTGGTGGCGACCAGCAGCTTTTCAACTTCCGCCAGTTCAGCCTTGTCCACGGTGTTGAAGCCGTAGCCCAGCGCCTTGGCCGCGCTGCCGATGGTGGTGAGCTGATAGTCCTGCACCGTGGCCTTGCCGGAGAGCGGGCCCTGGGTGAGCGCGAAGAACTCCTTCCAGCTGGTGGGGTTCTCGGTCGTCATCTTGGTGTTGACGATGAAGCCCGTGGTGCCCCAGTCCTTCGGCACGGCGTAAGTGACGCCGTCGATGGTGCCCGGCCCGAGGAAGCGCGGGTCCTGGGCGGCCGGGTCGTAGCTGGGGAACAGCTTGAGGTCGAGGGGCTCGATCAGGTCGAGGTTCTTGTAGGTGGAAATCGTGTAGTTGGTCGGCACCAGCACGTCCCAGCCGGTGGAGCCTGCCTGCAGCTTGGCCAGCATTTCCTCGTTAGAACCGAAGACGTTGACGTTGATGTTGACGCCCGTCTGCTTGGTGAAGTTGTCGTAGTTCTCCTGCGAGAAGTAGTTGGGCCAGGTGGTAACGTTCAGCGTGCCCGAGAGGCCGGCATAGGCCTTGCGGGGACGCAGGCCCGGCATGGCGGTGCTGAGCACGGCGGTGGCAAGGCCGAGGCCCGTGACACCGAGGAAGTGACGGCGGGTGACGCTGCCCTTCTGGAAGCGGCGGAGTTCGTCGAGGAATTTGCTGGCCGAGATGTGGTCCGGATGCTTGGTCATGGTGTCTTCTCCCTGTGTGTTTTGTTATGTCGTCACGTATTCGGCAGGATACGCTCTGCCTCGGCGCGCCATCCCGCGGCGATCATGTCGCCGATGTCGTAGACGCCCGCGTCGCGCTCCGATTTCCGCGGGGCCATTACCATGAACGCGCCAAGCGCCTCGCTCGCCACCACATATTCGGTATGCTCGCCGAGGAAGATGCGGTTCAATACCTTGACCGGCAGACGTGCCGAGAGGCCTTCCGGCAGCGCGTTGACGCTGGCCGCGATTTCGATCTGCTCCGGCCTGACGCTCAGCACCTCCGTGCTTGACGGTCCTTCGAAGAAATTGGTCTTGCCGACAAAGTCGGCGACGTAGCGGTTCACTGGCTGGTCATAAAGCTCACGGGGGGAACCCGTCTGCACGATGCGGCCGTCACGCATGACGCAGACCCGGTCCGACATGGAGAGCGCCTCCTCCTGGTCGTGGGTGACGAGCAGGAAGGTGATGCCGACATCGCGCTGCAGGTTCTGCAACTCGATCTGCATGTCGCGGCGGAGCTTGCGGTCAAGCGCTGCCAGCGGTTCGTCGAGCAGCAGCACGGCCGGCCGGTTGATCAGGGCGCGGGCCAGCGCCACGCGCTGCTGCTGGCCACCCGAAAGCTCATAGCTGCGGCGCTTGCCGAAGCCGTCAAGGCGGACCATGGCGAGTGCCTCGTCGACCGCGCGGTCAATCTCGGCCTTGGCAGGCTTGGGGCTGCGCTGGCGCAGACCGTAGGACACGTTGTCGGCCACCGAGAGGTGCGGGAACAGCGCGTAATGCTGGAACACCATGTTGACCGGGCGGCGATAGGCCGGGACGCCGGTGACATTCTCGCCGCGGATGAAGACTTCGCCGGTCGTCGGCTGCTCAAAACCCGCCATCATGCGGAGCGACGTGGTCTTGCCGCAACCGGATGGCCCGAGAATGGAGAGGAATTCACCCGCCTTCACGGCCAAGTCATTGTCGGCCACGGCAACGACATCGCCGAAGCGCTTGGTGACCGTACGGAATTCGATGACGTATGGGGATTCGTTCACGTTACCCAGGGGAAAGCATATTTCCTAAAGGTTCGGACAGCGACGGGAGATTGTCAACCTGGCCCGGCGAGGCGGGGGTCCCGCGCCAGGGTCAGCGGTCGCCTGCCCCGTCGCGGAAGTCGACGTTATAGCAGCCCTCACTCAGCAGAGGCATCAGGAGGTCGGGCTGCAGTTCCAGCGCTACTTCGGCGTCAATGATCAGCACATAAGCGCCATGCGGGCGGGCAGGCTTCAGGGCGTCGGAGCGGTTGTGCGCAAAGTCCTTCCACGGCCGCTCGCAGAGCTTGCCGGGAAGATCGGCCAGTTGCTTGCGGATGATGTCCTGCGTGCCGTCCGTCGAGCCCGTGTCGACGATCGCCCAATGGCTGATGAGCGGCCGCGCGTTTTCCAGACACCGCGCGATCACCGGTGCCTCGTTCTTGACGATCATGCACAGGCACACGGTTTGAATGACCGGACCCGCGCTACAATTCGACTGAACCATCGGAGTTTACCCATGCAACTGGTGCGATGTATTCAATTCCGACGGACACCCGCAAACTATGCTCCGTGGGCAAGGTAAACCAGCCCTGAACAAGCTGCCAACCGGGCACAAAACGAGTCCGCCCGGGCAGGGGCGGAGGCCGGATGTCCAGGCAACACACACGAAGAGAGCGCCTTGCAGCCTGGTTGCTGAGCCATGATCACGAAGTTCACGCCACTGATGGAGCAGGTTCTCGAGTTAGAGCTAGACTTATAGGAGAGTTGGAAGGTGTCGTCCGCATTTGCCGTCAGACTGGAAGACAGCACCGAGCCAAACCCGCTTCCCGACTGAACGTTGGAACTGCTTATCCTTGATACGTTCGTAATCAACGTATTGCCGCTGGCCGGTGGCGAGACGCTGCCGCCGGCACCCACGTTCATTGCGAGCGTGCATGTTTGCGAGTGGTTGCTCGAAGCGTAAAGCCCCACTAATCAGCACCACAACATCAAGTCTCCGTTCGCACCGTTCGGATCGTCACAGAAGTCCCGGCAGCAATGTATGTCGTTCCCGCCGAACCCGTGGCGGTAGATGAGGTCAAGAAGGCAAGACTGCCACTGGCACCGGTCGCACCCTCCGCACCCATGACATACCCCGGCGCAGCTCCGCGTGCGCCAATCACAAACTCCTCCCATTTCGAGTTGTCGGACGCGGGCGGGAATGTAGCTCAAGGGTTAAAATCATCTGCTGGCGCGTCCAGCGAAGGTGGGCAATCCACCTCAGATTGCACGGCGAAGGGGGGCGGCACGCTGGCCTCGCGTCATCCGCGTCCCAGCCCTTGCATCACCCGGGCTTTTCCGCCATAAGCCGCCTCGCTGTAAGGCACCCGGCTGGGGGCTGAACGGAAGGGCCATTATGAAGTGGCCAGGGGTCAAACCCCGTCTTCCCGTGTCTCCGCTCTTTCGTTTGACCGGTCTTTCGAGCCTTTCTGGGTTCGAAAGAGGCTCTGCGCCGGATGACTTAGGCTGTTGAAACGTAACGAAAGGCAAAATCAATATGGCTCTCTATGAGCACGTGTTCCTGACCCGTCAGGACGCTGCGCCCACTCAGGTCGATGCCCTGACGGAGCAGTACAAGGCCCTTTTGGCCGCGAATGGCGGCAAGGTGACCAAGACCGAATACTGGGGCCTCAAGTCCCTCACCTATCGCATCAAGAAGAATCGCAAGGCGCATTACACGCTCTTCAACATCGACGCCCCCTCTGCCGCCGTGCAGGAGATGGAGCGCCAGATGTCGATCTCGGAAGACGTGATCCGCTTCATGACCGTCAAGGTCGAAGCCCTTGAGGATGGTCCGTCGGCCCAGATGCGCCGCCGCGAGGACCGTGACCGCCGCGATGACCGTGTCGAAGCCACCGAGGAGAGCAACTAATGTCCGCTCCGCAAGCCCGCCGCCCCTTCTTCCGTCGCAAGAAGAGCTGCCCCTTCACCGGCGAGAACGCCCCGAAGATCGACTACAAGGACGTGCGCCTTCTGCAGCGCTACGTTTCCGAGCGCGGCAAGATCGTGCCGAGCCGCATCACCGCGGTGTGCGCCAAGAAGCAGCGCGAACTGGCCAAGGCCATCAAGCGTTCCCGCTTCCTGGGCCTGCTGCCCTACGTGCTGAAGTAAGGAGTAGCCCAGATGGACGTCATTCTTCTCGAGCGCGTTGCCAAGCTTGGCCACATGGGCGAAGTGGTGAAGGTCAAGGACGGCTATGCCCGTAACTTCCTTCTCCGCGAAGGCAAGGCGCTGCGCGCCACCGAAGCCAACAAGGCCAAGTTCGAGCGCGACCGCGCGGCCCTCGAGGCCCGCAACGCCGAACGCCGTGCGGCCGCCGGCGAGGAAGCCAAGTCGCTGGACGGCAAGAGCTTCACGCTCATCCGCCAGGCCGGCGAATCGGGCCAGCTTTACGGTTCCGTCAGCCCGCGTGATATCGCGGATGCCGCTGCTGCCATGGGCGTCACCGTCGACCGTGGCCACATCCAGCTGACCGCGCCGATCAAGACCATCGGTCTGCACGAGGTGATCGTGTCTCCGCATCCGGAAGTCGAGGTCAAGGTGACGGTGAACGTTGCCCGCTCGCCCGAGGAAGCCGCCGCACAGGCCCGCGGCGAAGACCTCAAGGGACCGACCTCCGACCGCGCCGAAATCCGCGCTGCCGCCGAGGCCCTCTTCGAGGAAGCCCAGGCCGAAGCCGCCGCGGAAGACAACGCGTAAGCGATCTTCCACCGACATCGAACAGGGCCGCCCCTCGGGGCGGCCCTTTTTTCATTCCGAGATTGCAACGGGCTCCCGCACGGCGTGCAAAAAAGGCCATTAACCCTTGTGCATTCAACCTCTTGCGCAGTGCCCGATCCCAATATTAAACTTTTGTTAATGTCGCCGGCACCAGGGGGAAGTGCCGCACGCCGTTACCGCGGCGAAGGGGTAAGGAGCCAGGACTCATGTACGCACTTCTGGATCGGGCACTGAAAACGGTCATGGAAAAGGGCACGCTGCGCGTGACCGGGCCGGACGGAAAGGTGCGGGACTATGGCGACGGCAGCGGAACGCCGGTGAACATCACCATCAAGACACCGCTCGCCGCGACCAAGATCGCCGCCGATGCCGATCTCTATCTCGGTGAGTGCTACATGGAGGGCTCGCTGGACGTGTCCGGCGGCACCACCATCTATGATGCGCTCGCACTTCTCGCCGACAATGCGCAAGCCCACAAGATGCCGAAGATCGCCAAGGCGGCCAACGCCGTGCGCATCGCGCTGAAGCGCGTGGACCAGTACAACCCCGTGGGCAAGGCCAAGAACAACGTCGCGCACCACTATGACCTTTCGGGCGCGCTCTACGATCTCTTCCTCGACCGCGACCGGCAGTATTCCTGCGCCTATTTCGAAACCGACGACGGCTCGCTGGAAGATGCGCAGCTGGCCAAGAAGCGCCATCTGGCAGCAAAACTCGACATCAAGCCCGGCATGAAGGTTCTGGACATCGGCTCCGGCTGGGGCGGGCTTGGCCTCTACATCGCGGAAATCTGCGGCGCCGAAGTCACCGGCGTCACCCTGTCGGAGGAACAGTACAAGCTGTCGAACGAGCGGGCCGAGCAGCGCGGCGTCTCCGACCGCGTGCAGTTCCTGCTGAAGGACTATCGCCATCTCGACACCAGGTTCGACCGCATCGTCTCGGTCGGCATGTTCGAGCATGTGGGCGTGGGCCACTTCAAGGAGTTCTTCACCAAGGTGAACTCCCTCCTCAAGGACGACGGCGTGGCCGTGCTGCATTCGATCAACCGCTCGGCAGGCCCTGACGCAACGTCCGCCTGGATCAAGAAATACATCTTCCCGGGTGGCTACATCCCGGCCCTCTCGGAAGTGCTTCCCTATATCGAGAAGTCAGGGCTCTATGTCACCGACATCGAGATCCTGCGACTGCACTACGCCAGGACGCTGCGCGAATGGTACCTGCGCTTCGCCGACCACCGCGAGCGCGCCAAGGAACTCTATGACGAGCGCTTCTGCCGCATGTGGGAGTTCTATCTCGCCGTATCAGAGTGCGCCTTCCGCTACGTCGGCATGAACAATTTCCAGATCCAGTTCGTGAAGAACCAGAATGCCCTGCCTCTGACGCGCAACTACATGGTCGCGGAAGAAGACAGACTGCGGGAGATCGACTCCAGGTTGCCGCGCTTCAAGTCGGTTCCAGCCGAGTAGGGAGAAGGGGCCTTACGCCCCCTCCTCCCGGCAAGTTCCGGGCAGCGATTGTGGATAACGGGCATAAGGCGCATAAATGCGCCGCAAAAGTTCCGCATGTGCCTACGGTCACCCGATGAACCAGAGCCCGTCCCTTCGCACCGTCGATCCTGCTCCGGACGATGACAGCTTCCGCGCCCCGCCACACAACATCGAGGCGGAACAAGCGCTGCTGGGTGCTATCCTGATCAACAACGAAGCCTGTGACAAGGTTACTGCGTTTCTGCTTCCCGAACACTTCTTCGATACGCTGCATGCGCGAATCTTCGAGGCGGCCTCCACACTCATCAAGATTGGCAAGCTGGCGAGTCCGATCACCCTCAAGAGCCACTTCGATAACGACGCAACGCTCAAGGAACTGGGCGGCACGGCCTACCTCGCACGGCTGGCGGCCAGCGCAACGACCATCATCAATGCCGAAGAATATGGTCGCACCATTTACGAGCTGGCCCAGCGCAGGAAGCTCATCGGGGTTGGCACAGACCTCGTCAACGAGGCCTTCGACCCCGACATCGAGGACGGTTCGCGCGAGCTGATCGAGCGCGCCGAGCAGACGCTCTATTCGATGGCCGAGATGGGCAAGTACGGCCAGGGATTTCAGCCCTTCGCGCGGGCGCTGACCGATGCGGTGGACATGGCCGCCAGCGCCTACCAGCGCGATGGCGGCCTCTCGGGCATTTCAACCGGCCTCAAGGACCTCGACGAGAAGATGGGGGGATTGCAGTCATCCGACCTCATCATCCTTGCCGGACGCCCCGCCATGGGCAAGACATCGCTTGCCACCAACATCGCTTACAACATCGCCAAGGCCTATAAGGCGGAGCATTCCGCCGATGGTTCGGTGAAGGTGACAGATGGCGGTGTGGTGGCCTTCTTCTCGCTTGAAATGTCTGCCGAGCAGCTGGCCACGCGTATCATTTCCGAGCAGGCGATGATCCCTTCCGAGCGTATCCGCCGCGGCAAGATCACCGAAGAGGAGTTCGCGAAGATCGTCGAGGTGACGCGCGAGATGCAGGCGCTGCCGCTCTACATCGACGCGACGGGCGGCATCACCATTGCGCAGGTGGCCGCACGTGCGCGCCGCCTGAAGCGCCAGCGCGGACTCGGCCTGCTGGTGGTTGACTACCTGCAGCTTCTCTCCGGCTCATCGCGCCGTGCATCTGAAGGTCGCGTGCAGGAGGTCTCCGAGATCACCGTGGGACTCAAGGCGCTGGCCAAGGAACTCTCGGTACCGGTCGTCGCACTCTCGCAGCTCTCCCGCCAGGTCGAGAACCGCGACGACAAGCGCCCGCAACTTGCCGACCTTCGAGAGTCAGGCTCGATCGAGCAGGACGCCGACGTGGTGCTGTTCGTCTACCGCGAGGAATATTATCTTGCCCGCAAGGAGCCCCGACCCAACACCCAGGAGCACTTCGACTGGCAGGAGCAGATGAACCGCGTGAACGGTGTTGCAGAAGTCATCATCGGCAAGCAGCGCCACGGCCCCACCGGCATCGTCGAGCTGCAGTTCGAGGCGAGCCTGACCAAGTTCCAGAACCTGATCCGCACGGATTACCTGCCGGAACGCTTCGAATAGCAACCCGGCACTACTTTTGGATGTGCAAGCCGCCGTAATTGCCCAGCGTTTTACTCAATTTGCCCAGAATACGATTACCATCTACGCGCAGCTGGTGCACTATACGCCAGTCTGGTTCGAGACGGTAAACGGCGGGGCCGAATGAGCATGACACAGATCCCGAAGGCCGGCGCAGCGACTTGCGCGCCACCTCGGAGACGTTGCCGGTGAACGAAAGCGCCCCCTTTTCACCGCACCGCAACTTCGCGGACAATCTGCGAGCGTTGTGCACGCGGCATGGGTCCATCGCCGCCGTCTGCCGCGCGCTCGGTATGAACCGGCAGCAGTTCAACAAATATCTCTCCGGCTCGACCCTTCCCAACGTCGCAACTCTTGAGAAACTCTGCGGGTTCTTTCACATCGAATCCGAAAGTCTGTTCCAGAATCCAGCAAACCTCCTGTCACCACCAAGAAGCGAACTGCAACTGCCTAACGGTCTTGCACTGCACGGTCTTGGTTTTGTCGCCAATGCCTTCGCTGGGATGCAACCAACGAGCCTGCGCGCCGGATGCTACCACTTCTACAGCCTGTGGCCGCGTGACGAGTCGAAATGCCTGCGAGAGGCTTTGTTCATTCACAAGAAGGCCGGCGCAACGGTGTTCACTCGCTTCACCAAGTACCGCGCGGTGGGCCAGGGTCAGCAGTACTATCTGAGCGGGCGGCATGATGGCATCGTGCTCGAGCAAGACAAGGCCCGCTTCCTGCTGTCGCTGAACCGAAAGGGATGCGGCGAAGTGAGCCTGGTGTCGATCGGCTCCGAAAACGCACAATCTCAGGGCCTTCTGAGCGGAGTGGCGCTGGTCATGGCACCATCGGGAACGCCTCAGGCCTCGCGTGCAACGCTCAGATTCTGCGGCTGTTCGGACGTGCTGCGTCGAACGATACGCGAAGCGGGCGTACTGCCGCTGTGCGATCCGTCCATCCCAGATGAGGTGAGGCAGTCGCTAACGCTGAAGAGCCCGGGGGCCCATCTCGAGGCCTTCAGCCTGCTTGACGGCCTGCCAAAGGCGTGACGTCCCTGTCCTAGACGGGTGAGAGGTTTTCCGGGGCGTATTTGTTCAAGGTCAGCATGGCGGCGACGACTTTACGCGTCTTTACAGCAATCGGTTTCGATGCCTTCAAGCGACGGATCGATCCGGCCATCTGGTCCTTGAATGCCTCAAGAAGGATTTCTTGAAACTGGTCGTAACGGGTAGGACCGCCTGGTGCAATCGGTTGCCATAAGGCGTTGCCATCACCACGCGCCATCTTCTTGACGGAGCGTAGCACACGGCGGAGCTCCTTGTTGTCGATCTTGGGAGCCGGGCGGGCGGCGCGCTTCACTTCGCGCGGCGCTTGCAGCGTGGCCTGCGTTCCATCCATGTGATGTCTCCCCCGGGGCTGGACTGGCGAACGCAACACGGTTACGTTCAACTAGTTGCAAATTATGCAATCGCTTGCAGTTGAGCAATTTCGCTCTGATTTCGCTCTGCGCGCGAAAGGTGAGCGCCGGGCGCTTTTTGAGCTTGCTCAGGGGAAGGCTTGATCCCCGGCCGCACGGACTCTAAGCCAACACCTGAAAGGACTTGCGCAGCCGATGACCCCCACGCCCGAGGACCTGGCCGGAGCGGTGCTGACCATTGACCTGGTGGCACTCAAGGAAAACTGGCGACGGCTTAACACACGGGCCGGAAAGGCAGAATGTGGCGCCGCGGTGAAAGGCAACGCCTATGGGCTGGGAATCGAACCGGTCGCCCGGGCGCTATGGGAGGCCGGTTGCCGATCGTTCTTCGTCGCCCGGCCCAAGGAAGGCGAGGAACTGCGCGGACTTCTGCCCGACGCAACGATCTACATCCTCGACGGACTGTTCGCCGGACAGGCAGAATTCTATGCCAAGCTCAACCTCTGCCCGGCCCTCATCTCGATTGGGGAAGCACAAGAATGGGCAGCGTTTGGAAGGGTTTACGGGCGCAAGCTGCCATGCGCCATCCACGTCGACACGGGTATCAACCGGCTCGGATTCGCGATGCCGGAATTCGACGCGCTGCTGGCCGACAACTTTACTATGGAGGGGCTCAACGTCACCCTGCTGATGAGCCACCTTGCCTGCGCGGATACCCCCCCTCACCCGCTGAACCAGCACCAGCGCGTGGCTTTCGCTGCGGTCCGGGCGAAGCTGCCGGGCGTGGCGGCAAGCCTTGCCAACTCGTCCGGCGTGTTCCTCGGCGATGGCTTCACGCATGATCTGGTGCGCCCCGGCATTGCCCTGTATGGCGGAAATCCGATGCAGAATGTTGCGAATCCGATGCTGCCCGTTGCCATTTTGGAGGGTGCCGTCATGCAACTGCGCAATGTTGCTGTCGGCGACACGGTTGGCTACGGCGCAACGTGGACAGCCGACCGCCCGACCCGCATCGCCATCCTGGGGGCGGGCTACAAGGACGGGGTGCCGCGCGCCCTCTCCTCCAAGGAGCCGCATGGCCCTGCCCAAGTCTTCATCAACGGGCGGCGCTGCCCAGTTATCGGGCGCGTTTCCATGGACATGATGGGAATCGACATCACCGACCTGCCAGAGGGCACCGTGAAGCGGGGCACGCGGGCGGAGATCCTCGGGCGGCACATCGGCATCGACGAGGCGGCCAACTGGGCGGGCACAATCTCCTATGAGTTGCTGACGAGGCTGGGCAGCCGCTATGCAAGGCTCTACACCGGACTCGAATCGGACCGCACAGCTTGAACATATTCGCCCATATCGGCCGCGCCACGCTGGCCCTGCTCGCGGAAGTGGGCCGGGTTGCGCTGTTCCTGAAGGACGCGCTGCTGCAGGGGCTCACCCCGAAGATCTTCGTGCGGCAGATCCTCGAGCAGATGATGCGGATCGGCTATTTCTCGCTTCCCGTGGTCGGCCTCACGGCCTTCTTCACCGGCGGCGCACTCGCCTTGCAGATCTATCTCGGCTCGTCGCGCTTCAATGCCGAAAGCCTTGTGGCCTCGATCGTCGCGCTTGGCATCACGCGAGAGTTGGGACCGGTTCTTGCCGGGCTGATGGTGGCGGGCCGCGTCGGCGCGTCCATCGCCGCCGAACTCGGCACCATGCGGGTGACCGAGCAGATCGACGCGCTGGTGACGCTGGCCACCAACCCGTTCAAATATCTCGTGGGCCCGCGCATCATCGCCGCGGTTGTGACGCTGCCAATCCTCGTCGGCATCGCCGACGTGATCGGCATCATGGGCGGCTACATCGTCGGCACGCGCTCCATCGGCCTCAACGGCTATGCCTATATCCGCAACACCGCGGACTTCCTGGAATTCGACGACGTGACCTCGGGCCTGATCAAGGCCGCCGTCTTCGGCTTCATCATCGCGGTGATGGGCTGCTACCATGGCTTCAACTCCAAGGGCGGCGCGCAGGGCGTGGGCCGGGCCACCACCAATGCGGTGGTTTCGTCGGCGATCCTGATCCTCGCCGCCAACTTCGCCCTCACCTCGCTGCTGTTTGCGGAGTGATGTGATGGCCGAGGGATACATCGAACTCAGCAACGTCAAGAAGAGCTTCGGGCCGAAGCATGTTCTGAACGGCGTGACGCTGTCGGTGCCGAAAGGCCATTCGCTGGTGGTGATCGGCGGCTCGGGCACTGGCAAGTCGGTGATGCTGAAATGCGTCCTTGGACTGCTTCAGCCGGACTCAGGATCGATCAGGATTGCCGGAGAAGAGGTCGTCGGCCTCAAGGGCAAGGCGCGCGATGCCTATCTCTCACGCTTCGGCATGCTGTTCCAGGGCGCGGCGCTGTTCGACTCTCTTGCGGTTTGGGAGAATGTCGCCTTCGGACTGATCCAGGGCCGGCACATGGCGCGCGCCAAGGCCCGCGACATCGCCTTCGAGAAGTTGGGGCAAGTGGGACTCACGCCGGAAGTGGGCAACCTCTATCCGGCGGAGCTTTCGGGCGGCATGCAGAAGCGTGTGGGGCTTGCCCGCGCCATAGCGGCGGACCCCGAGATCATCTTCTTCGACGAGCCAACGACGGGGCTGGACCCGATCATGGCGGACGTGATCAACAACCTGATCGTCGACTGCGTGAAGCGGCTGGGCGCCACAACGGTGTCGATCACCCACGACATGGCATCGGCCCGCAAGATCGCCGACGACATCGCGATGATCTTCAAGGGCGAGATCATCTGGCAGGGACCGGCGAGGACAATCGACCAAAGCGGCAACCCCTACGTCGACCAGTTCATCCACGGCCGCGCCGAGGGACCCATCCAGATGGACGTGCTGAAGCCCTGAGGTGACCCGGCCGGTCAGCGCTCGGGATCGAGCAGCGTCTTCAGCATCGCCGGGTCGGTGATATGGAGCTGGCCATAATCCACATCGACACAGCGCTTTTCCCGCAGGACCCTCAGGATGGCGCCAACCGAGTTGCGTGACAGGTTCGTCATGTGCGCCAGGTCGGCCTGGGTGATGTCGAGTTCGACGGGCACGCTGACGGCAAGCGGCGGCCCATGGCGGAGGCCCGCCAGCCGCAGCAAGGTGGCCGCACAGCGGTGCAGCGGATCGCGCAGCATGAGGTCATAGACGGTGCCCATGGCGAGCTGGGCATTGAGGATGGCGAGCTGCGTGAACTCCGTCCAGCGGCGCGGCTCTTCAGCGACCAGTGCCTCGATGTCCCGTGCCGCAAGGAACACGGCGCGGGTCGGCCGCGTGGCATGGGCCCCGATGGCATGGGGTTTGCGCACATAGGCCATCTCGCCGAACCATGCGCCCGGCTGCAGGATGTGCGACACGCTGGGACCAAACTCCGGCACGACGAAGGAGACGGCGACGGCGCCGGAAAGAAGTCCGAAAATTCCCGTCGACTGATCTCCGGGATGAAACAGCGGATCACCCGCTTCCAGAACCTGGATGCGGGTCTTGCCCAGCACAACCTCCGCGAAGGTGGGCTCGCAGAGGCTGAGCCAACCCACCATCACCAGAAGTCGCGTATCGTCTCCCGTTACCCGGTTCACGATGGTCGAATTTGGCGGCCTTGGGGAAGATGATTGCCCAAGGTTGGGCAAAGATTACACGTCAGCTGCGCGTTATCGCAACTTAAAACTGTTTAATGGATATCGGAAGATGGCACTCCGGCAAGTGCGCCCCCTGCCGTGGCGAGTGCCGTCGATGCCGCCCTTCAGTCTGCCGTCGTGTGCTTGTCCATCACCTCGATGGCGTGTTGCAACGGGGCAGGCGACAGATTGACGAAGCCGCGACTTGGCGTCTCCAACTCGAGGATCAGGAGAACCGCACCCGATGCGGCACCCGACGACAGCAGGAGCACGATGAAGCTCGTCAGATGCCAAGGAGCGAATAGGCCGAAGCTTGCGAACAGCAGGACCAGCCACAAGAGCATCAGCACCATGAGCGCAGCCGGAATTCCATCCAGCCGCTGCTTCACCAGCGCGTAATGCTCCTGAACAATTTTGTTGGACACATCGAGAATGTGCGGCTG
>CAMDBX010000028.1 GCA_945889445.1 Rhizobium sp. Q54 | reverse complement strand
GACGTGGACCAACGTGAAAACCTATCGGCCATGCAGCGTGATCGCCTACAACATGGTACTGTTCTATTCCCTCAGAGGCACCCTCACCGCGCCCAACAGGAACCGCGTTCCCACCAGCAATCCGGCGTGGTGGGTGCAGGACGGCACGGTCGGAAACCCGCGAGGAGGTCGTCGGCGTTGCCGGAGGGCGTGAGGTCGACTGGAAGGCCCCGCTGCGCATCGTCGAAGACGTTCCCAAGTAGGGAGCGCGCCCTTCAACTACCAAAATGCCGAGGGCACTCAGCCACATAGGGAGGCATAGCTGAATCGTTTTGTGAAGTGTGGCAACCCACCCTTGCGGGCCCGTCATGCGGGTCCGCAAGGGATGGGGTGGGATCAGGCCTGCGCGATGGCAAACTGCCGGAGGCGCAACGTGCAGGTGGCACGGTAGCGGAGCCGGTCGGCAACCCAGTGGACACCCAGCCCAAGCCCCAGAACGACAGGCACTGCGAGGATCATCACTTGCATGGGTCTCTCCCGTTCGCTGTGTGTGAATGGCGGTTCGAGGGACGCGACAGTTAGCGACTGTCATTATGCCACTCTGGCGCGTACTTCACCATATGGGCGTCCGCGTATAGTAGTTTCCCCAATTTCAGACCGGCTCGCCCACCCGCTTTCGCCACCTCTTGCGCGTCGAAATACCGAACTATCTCAAATACATGAAATGGTACTCTTGAATCGGTTTGCGAACTGTGTCGAACACGCGCCGTAACCGGCACGGCTCGGTCACTTGAACAGCGCGTCGTAGATCAGCTTCAGCGAGATCAGGAACAGCGCCACCTCGACGAGCCGGTAGAACAGCTGCTCAGGCAGCTTCTTCGTACCCTTGTAGCCCACCACCGCGCCGATGATGGCGACGGGCGACAGCATGGCCGCCACTTCAAGGTTGCCGGGGTTGAACTGGCCCAGCGCCCAGTAGGGCACGAGCTTCACCACGTTGATGACGGCGAAGGCGATGGTGCTCGTCCCGGCGAACATCATCTTCGGCAGCTTCTGCGGCAGCACATAGGTCTGGAACGGCGGGCCGCCGGTGTGGGAGACGAAGCTGGTGAAGCCCGTCAGCGTGCCCCAGAACAACCCGCGCGGAACATCCGCCGGTTTGGGCGGGGCATTGGCCTTCCGGACCACCACGGTGGCGCAATAGTAAAGGCCGACGACGCCCACCAGCAGCGTCACCATCCACTCGGGCGTGATCTTCGCGGTGGCCCAGCCGACGCCCACGCCGAAGATCATGGCGGGCAGCAGGATGCCTAAGTTGCGCTTGCTGTACTCGTGGCGATAGGCCCACAGCCCCACGACATCGCTGACGATATAGACCGGCAGCAGCAGCGCCGCAGCGGCGACGGGCGGCATGACCAGCGCCAGCAGCGGCACGCCCAGCGCCCCCACCATAGGGAGCCCGCCCTTCGAGGCGCCGACCAGAAAGGCGGCGGCACCCGCCATCAGGAAAAAGGCGAGGCTGTAGTCCATCAGCTGTTTTCGGGGCCAAGCTCCAGCATGGCGTGTTCGACGCCCAGGAAGTGGCACAGCATCTCGACAACGAAGCCGTGGTCCTCGCGCTGCGGCACGCCGGAGACGGTGACCACGCCGACGACGCCCGTGCCCTTGAGGTTAATCGGGAAGCCGCCGCCGGCATTGGCATAGTCCATCGGGTCCAGCCCGCGCGAGGCATCGAAGGCCTTGCCGGACAGCTGGTATTCGCGGCCCACCCGGTAGGACGACTTGTGGAAGCGATAGACGGTGTTCACCTTGCGCCGCACCCAGTCCGGGTTCTCCGGCGTCGAGCCGGGCAGTGCCGTGTAGAACAGCGGCCGGTCGCCGATGCGGATGTCGATGACGAAGGGGATCTTCCGCTCCTCGGCTCGGGCGCGCATGAGAGAGCCCAGCTGCCAGGCATCAGCCTCGCTGAAGTGCGCGAAGCGGAGTTCTTCTTCCTGGCGCGTGATCTTTGCGATGTCGCTTTCTAGGCTCATGCGTGCTCGTTCCTTCCCTTATGTCCCATTTGTCGTCATGCCAGCGAAAGCTGGCACCCAGCTTCGGCCGCCTGCCGCGCGGAAAGCTGGGCCCCAGCTTTCGCTGGGGTGACGGTCTTTGAGCGTTGTTAAAGCAGAAGGGCGGTTTCCAGGAAACCGCCCTTCATTCGTCCGTGCTACGCGGAAAGGACTAGTTGCGGGCCTTGTCGACCAGCTTGTTCTTGGCGATCCACGGCATCATGGCGCGGAGCTTGGCGCCCACTTCCTCGATGTTGTGGCTGTCGTTCATGCGGCGGATGCCCTTGAAGCGAGCCGCACCGGCGCGGTACTCCTGCATCCACTCGGACGTGAACTTGCCGGTCTGGATGTCGTTCAGGACGCGCTTCATCTCCTTCTTGGTCTCATCGGTGATGATGCGCGGGCCGGTGACGTATTCGCCCCACTCGGCGGTGTTCGAAATCGAGTAGTTCATGTTGGCGATGCCGCCTTCATAGATCAGGTCGACGATCAGCTTCACTTCGTGCAGGCACTCGAAGTAGGCCATCTCGGGCGCGTAGCCCGCCTCGACGAGGGTTTCGAAGCCCGCGCGGATCAGTTCCACAAGGCCGCCGCAGAGGACGACCTGCTCGCCGAACAGGTCGGTCTCGCACTCTTCCTTGAAGGTGGTCTCGATGATGCCCGAGCGGCCGCCGCCCACGCCCGAGGCGTAGGAAAGCGCCAGATCATGGGCATTGCCCGAGGCGTCCTGATGGATGGCGATGAGGCAGGGCACGCCGCCGCCCTTCTGGTATTCGCCGCGCACCGTGTGGCCCGGGCCCTTCGGCGCGATCATGACCACGTCGACGGTCTTCTTCGGCTCGATCAGGTTGAAGTGCACGTTGAGGCCGTGGGCGAAGGCGATGGCCGCACCGTCACGGATGTTCGGCGCGATCTCGTCGCGGTAGATGTCGGCCTGGAGTTCGTCCGGCGTCGCCATCATCAGCAGGTCGGCCCACTTGGCGGCCTCGGCCACGGTCATGACCTTCAGGCCGTCGGCCTCCACCTTCTTGGCGGTGGGCGAACCGGCCTTGAGCGCAACCACGAGGTTGGTGGCGCCGGAATCCTTGAGGTTCAGCGCGTGGGCGCGGCCCTGGCTGCCATAGCCGACGATCGCCACCTTCTTGGACTTGATGAGGTTCACATCGGCATCACGGTCGTAGTAAACACGCATTGGCTTGGTCCATCCCATTGGAATTTGAATTGGGCGGGAATTAGCGGGGGCAAGGCCCCAAGGCAAGCGGCAAAAGGCATGGGCGCCATGCCCCCGCCGGCCCTCCCCGGCTCCCGTCCCGGCCGGTCAGCCCAGCCTGTCCGGGGCCGTGCCCCGCGTCTTCCACAGGCTGTAAAGGACGCCCAGGGCGAGGATTCCGAAGGTGACCGAAAGCGACACCGCCGGGGGGATCTTGTCCAGCCCCAGGAGCGGCGCGGCGAAGATCTTGGAGCCGATGAAGATCAGAACGATGGCCAGCGCCAGCTTCAGGTAGTGGAACCGCTTAACCATGGCCGCCAGCGCGAAGTACAGGGCGCGGAGGCCAAGGATGGCGAAGATGTTCGAGGTATAGACGATGAACGAGTCGGTGGTGATGGCGAAGATCGCCGGAACGGAGTCCACCGCGAAGATCACGTCCACCACCTCGATCAGGATCAGCGCCAGGAATAGCGGCGTCATGAACCAGGCCAGCTTGCCGGTCTTCGGGTCTTCCTGCCTGACGAAGAACTTCTCGCCATGGTGCTCGTCCGTCACGTTGAAGCGGCGGCGCATGAAGGAGAGGAGCGGGTTCTTCGCCACGTCATATTCCTTGTCGGCGAAGACGATCATCTTGACGCCGGTGCCGATCAGGAACACCGCGAAGACATAGAGCACCCAGGAGAATTCGGAAACGATGGCCGCGCCGAAGCCGATCATGATGGCACGCAGCACGATGACGCCCAGAATGCCCCAGAACAGCACCCGGTGCTGATACTTCAGCGGCACGGCGAAGAACGAGAAGATCATGGCGATGACGAAGACATTGTCCATCGCCAGCGCCTTCTCGACGGCAAAGCCCGTCAGGTATTCCATGCCGGAGGGGGCCCCCAGCGACCACCATACCCAGCCGCCGAAGGCAAGGCCGAGGCCGATGTAGCCGGCGGAGAGCACCAGGCTCTCCCGCGCGCTGATCTCACGGTGCTCCTTGTGCAGCACGCCGAGGTCGAGCACCAGCAGCACCGCCACGATGCCGATGAACATGAGCCACATCCACACCGGCTTGGTGAGCCAGTCGGCGAACAGGAAGGTCGAGAGCAGTTCCATGGAGTCCCCTTTGCATGACGTCGTCTCGTCCGACATCACGCCGCGAAACAGCGCCAGAGGGGCCCGGACACCAAGGATGTGGCGGCCTCCACCATCAGATTCAACACGAGGCCGGATTACAGTTTCGTAAGCGGAGGTCAGGCCACCCCCTTCGCCACCCGCGCCTGGCCTGCTAGGTTGACGGCAACGGGAGATACCTCATGACGACACCTGAACAGCGGATCGAGAGAATGGGCCTCAGCCTGCCCGAGGCAGCGGGGGCGGTGGCCAATTACGTGCCCTGGGCGATCTCGGGGAATGTGGTCATGACCTCCGGAAACCTGCCCTGGCGGGACGGGAAACTCGCCTATGTGGGCCGCATCGGGCGGGAACTTTCGGGGGAAGACGGCTACAAGTCGTGCCAGCTCTCCTGCCTCAACGCCATTGCCCAGATCAAGCAGGCGGCGGGCGAACTCTCCAGGGTCAAGCGCATCATCCGGCTCGAAGGCACGATGTGGGTGGACGAGAGCTACAAGGAACACCCCAAATGCCTGAACGGCGCCTCCGACCTCATCAACGAGGCCTTCGGGGACATGGGGCAGCACACACGGATGATCTACACCAACCCGGTCATGCCCTTGGACTGCACGACGCTCGTCGTGCTCTACGCGGAAATCTGAGATGGACCGCAGCGAGGAACTCGCCCGCGCCATGGGCCCGGGCAACGGCATGGTGGGCCAGCGGCTGCTCTCGGAGACGGACGCGCTGCGCATCTGGCGGATCGAGCTGGCGCCCGGCGAACGCGTCGCCTTCCACACCCATGTCCTGAATTATTTCTGGACCGCCCTCTCCCCCGGCCGTTCACGCTCCACGATGGGTGACGGGCGCGTGGTTGAGACCGCTTACGAAACGGGCACCACGAAGCACTTCACCTATGCCAAGGGCGAGAAGATGGTGCATGACCTTGAGAACATCAGCGACACCACCCTGGCCTTCACCACGGTCGAACTGAAGATCGGCAGCGCCAACGCGCCGCTGCCACTTGCCATCAGCCCGGAAAGCTAGAGCACCTCGCGCGCCGACCAGAGAAGCCTGAGGCCCAATCCGCCGAGGAACAGGCCGGTGATGCGGTCGATCCAGACCTTGGCCTTGAGGTAGAAACGCCGCACCGGAACGGAGCCGAAGAACAGCGCCACGACGGTGTACCACCACACCTCGTTGAAGCTGACGATGAAGATCAGCGCCAGCGTCATCCACAGCGGCACGTTGGCGGGCAGCATGGCGATGAAGATCGAGCCGAAGAACACCGCCACCTTGGGGTTGGTGATCTGCGTGAGGAAGCCCCTCACGAAGGGGTTGTCCACCGCATCCGCCCCGCCCTCGATCTTCAGCGGTTCCGCTGCGTGGCGGAAGATCATGAAGGCGATGTAGAGCAGGAACAGCGCGCCCGCGATCTTCATGCCTGTGAACAGCATCGGCACGGCGTGGAACACGGCATTGAGGCCGAGGAGCGCGGCCGAGGACCAGATCACCGTGCCCGCCCCCAGACCAAGCGCCACCTTGAAGCCGTCAAGACGCGAATGCGACACGGCGGTGCGCGCCGTGATGAGGAAGCTCGGCCCCGGCGAAATCACCGCGAGGAGTTGGATGAGGCCGATCGAGACCAGCGTGAGAAGGTCAGAGGTCGCCAATTGCCGTCCTGAATTTACGAACCGTTTCGCCAAGCCCGAACATCATCGCATCGGCAATGACGGCGTGTCCGATCGACACCTCTTGCAGGTTCGGCAGCGCCTTCACGAGGGCTGGCAGATTGCCGCGCGTGAGGTCATGCCCGGCGTTCAGGCCGAGGCCTGCCGCCTCCGCCGCCCTGCCGGTGGCGACCACCTTGGCGAATTCACGCTCGACATCGGCGGGCGTGAAGGCACCGCCATAGGGGCCGGTGTAGATTTCAACACGGTCGGCACCCACTTGCGCGGCCAGAGCCGGGGCGGCGGGATCCGGATCGACGAACAGCGAGACGCGCATGCCGCCCTTGTGCAGGCGGGCGATGATGCCAGTCAGCAGTTCGCGGTTGGCGGCAATGTCCCAGCCGTGGTCGGAGGTGCCCTGGGTGGGATCGTCCGGCACCAGCGTCACCTGCTCCGGCTTCTCGGCCTCGCAGAGCCTGAGGAAGCGCTCGTCCGGGTAGCCCTCGATGTTGAACTCGCGGCCGGGGTATTCGGTGCGCAGCAGGTGGTTGATGTCGGTCACGTCAGTCCGGCGGATGTGGCGCTCGTCCGGGCGCGGGTGGACGGTGATGCCCACCGAGCCATTGTCCAGCGCCACGCGGCAGAGATCGACCACCGAAGGCCACGGCACGTGGCGGCGGTTCCGCAGATAGGCGATGGCATTGACGTTGACGGACAGCTTGCACGGCACGGGCGGGGTCACTCCTTCAAGGCCACGCTTCTAGCCGAGGATGGTCCGGAGAAAAAAGCCGGTTACGGGAAAAATGGGCAGACCGCTTTGGGGGCTTGCCAGAGTTCTCGTCTTCTCCCGTTTCTGCAACGGGAGAAGAAGGGGCCCGTTGCGAAACGCAACGGGGAGATGAGGGGAGGTCATCGTACCTTGTGGTCCGGAGACTGTGGTCCCTCACCTCCCCCATCTGCGTTGGGGCCCCTTCCTCTCCCGCGCGGCGGGAGAGGACGAGCGCCGCGTTGCCGGACTATTTTCCTTGACTTTCATGAGTACCTATGCTAGGTATATTTTCCTTGTCATGCCTGTTGCTGATTGACATCGTGAATCTGTTTTCGAGGCCACCCGGCCTCCCCTCCCGTTCCTCCGCGTGGCCGCGTGGGGGAGCGTGGGGTGGAGCCTTGGTAGAGGCTCTCACACTCCTCCATCCCCTTTGATTGGCGTCACCCCGGCGAAGGCCGGAGTGACGGATTGAGGGAGCGTCCGGTGGCCGCCAAAAAGGATGGCCGGGACGAGCCCGGCCATGATCGGTTGTGGAAGATGTGAGGATCAGGCCTCAGTCCTTCATCCCCTCAGGCCCGCGGGTGATTCCGGCAACGCCGGTGCGGGCGACTTCAACGAGGCCCAGCGGCACCATCAGCGAGATGAACTGCTCCACCTTGTCGCTTTTCCCCGTGATCTCGAAGATGAAGCTCGAGGTGCCGGCGTCGATGACGCGGGCGCGGAAGGCATCCGCGAGGCGCAGGGCCTCGACGCGCTTCTCGCCTTGGCCCGCCACCTTCACCATGGCCAGTTCGCGGGTGATGGAATTGCCCTGCACCGTGAGGTCGGCCACGGAATGCACCGGCACCATGCGCCCGAGCTGGTTCTTGATCTGCTCGATCACCACGGGCGTGCCGCTGGTGACGATGGTGATGCGCGAGATGTGCCTTTCGTGCTGTGTCTCGGACACCGTGAGGGACTCGATGTTGTAGCCCCGGCCTGAGAACAGGCCGATGACCCGTGCGAGCACGCCGGGCTCGTTGTCGACGATCACGGCGAGCGCATGGGTTTCGACATCGGGCTTCACCGTGTCGAGGAAATAGGCCGAGCCCGAGGGCTGAAGATGAGCGTTCATGTGTCTTTCTCCGTCCCTTAGACCAGCATCTTGCCCTTGGCGTCGATCACCGAGCCGACGTCCTCGTCAGCCACCTCTTCGCCGAGGATCATCTCGTTGTGGGCCTTGCCCGAGGGGATCATCGGGAAGCAGTTGGCAAGGTTCGCCACGCGGCAGTCGAACAGCACCGGATGCGGCGTCTTGATCATTTCCTTGATGGCATCATCAAGCTCCGCAGGCTTGGTGGCCCGGATGCCAACGCAGCCATAGGCCTCTGCCAGCTTCACGAAATCGGGAAGCGCCTCGGTGTAGGAATGCGACAGGCGGTTGCCGTGCAGCAGCTGCTGCCACTGGCGCACCATGCCCATGTGCTGGTTGTTGAGGATGAAGATCTTGATCGGCAGCTCATACTGGATGGCCGTCGACATCTCCTGCATCGTCATCAGAACCGAGGCGTCGCCCGCGATGTCGATGACCAGCGCATCCGGGTGGGCCTGCTGCACGCCGACGGCGGCAGGCAGGCCATAGCCCATGGTGCCGAGGCCGCCGGAGGTCATCCAGCGGTTCGGCTCCTCGAAGCGATAAAACTGCGCGGCCCACATCTGGTGCTGGCCCACTTCCGTGGTGATGTAGGTGTTCTTGTCCTTGGTCAGCTCATAGAGCCGCTCCACCGCATATTGCGGCATGATGACGTCGGCGTTCTGCTTGTACTTGAGGCAGTTCTTGGCGCGCCAGCCGTCGATCTGCTTCCACCAGGTGTCGAGCGCCTTCTTGTCGAGGACGACCGACTTCGACTTCCACACGCGGATCATGTCTTCCAGCGCATGCGCGACGTCGGCGACGATCGGCACGTCGACGCGCACCGTCTTGTTGATCGACGACGGGTCGATGTCGATGTGGATCTTCTTCGAGTTGGGCGAGAAGGCGTTGAGGCGCCCCGTGATCCGGTCATCGAAGCGGGCGCCGACGCAGATCATCACGTCACAGTCATGCATGACCATGTTGGCCTCGTACATACCGTGCATGCCGAGCATGCCAAGCCAGTTCTTGCCGCTCGCCGGATAGGCGCCAAGCCCCATCAGCGTGGAGGTGATGGGGATGTTGGTCATCTCCACGAAGTCGCGCAGCAGCTTGGAGGCCGTGGGACCTGAGTTGATGACGCCGCCGCCGGTGTAGAGGACCGGGCGCTTGGCCGTGGCGATCAGCTCCACCGCGGCGCGGATGGCGGCCTGGTCGGCCTTGACCTGCGGGCGATAGGTCTTGTGCTCGATGTTCTTGGGGCCGACGTAGCGGCCCTTGGCGAACTGCACGTCCTTCGGGATGTCGACGACGACCGGGCCGGGGCGGCCATGGGTGGCGACATAGAAGGCCTCGTGCAGGATTCGCGCGAGGTCGTTCACGTCCTTCACCAGGTAATTGTGCTTGGTGCAGGGACGCGTGATGCCGACCGTGTCGCATTCCTGGAAGGCGTCCGAGCCGATCAGATGCGTGGGCACCTGTCCGGTGATGCAGACCATGGGGATCGAGTCCAGCAACGCATCAGTCAGGCCCGTCACCGCATTGGTGGCGCCGGGGCCGGAGGTGACGAGCACCACGCCGCACTTGCCGGTGGAGCGGGCATAGCCTTCCGCCGCATGGGTGGCGCCCTGCTCATGGCGGACGAGGATGTGCTCGACCTTCTCCTGCTGGAAGATCTCGTCGTAGATTGGCAGCACGGCGCCGCCCGGATAGCCGAACACGGTGTCAACACCCTGGTCGGTCAGTGCCTTCAGCACGATCTCTGCGCCTGTCATCTCGTTGGTGGCCATCTCAGAACCTCTTCAACTTTTCCGTTCGTCAAACACGTGATTTATCATTCAGGCAATAAAAAAGGCCCCCAAGGGAGCCTGATTTCCGCGCAACACCACCAGTTCCTGGAAGCTTAGGCTTCCCCGGCGTTGCGCGGTCCTACTACAAGAATGGTGTTCATGGGGCGGCTGTTTACGCGGGCGGAAGGGGAACGTCAAGGCCCCCTTCCGCCCGCCGGAAACTCAGTCGTCGCGCCTGGCGATGAAGCGCACCGGGCCATAGGGGCCGGCGACCGGACGATAGATGCAGTTCATGCGCGTGATGTCGTAGCCGCCGCCGCCCGGCACCGGCATGCGGGCCTGGGCGGGGATCAGCGTGGCCTCGCCCGGTGCTGCCCCATAGAGGTCGATGGTGCAGGAGATGCGGTCGCGGCTCCAGTCGGTGTTGCGGTTGCAGCGGCCGCGGTTCATGCGGATGTCGACCTGGTTGCCATTGCGCACCCAGTCGATGTCACCGTTGCAGGAGAGCTCGCCGCCATCGACCTGGTAGCCACCGTCGGAACCGCGGTTGAGGCAGAAGGAGAGGCGATACTGGCCATAGAGCGGCTGCTTGGCGCGCCAGCAACCCTTCACGCCAGCACCGGCGCCGGGAGCCGGCATGCGCATGTCGGGGTCCGGGTCCGGCATCGGCTGCGGCATGCGAACCTGGGCCTGCTGGAAGCCAGCCCCCATCACGGCATCCGCCACCGCCGCGCCGGGAATGCTCAACGCCGCTGCCGCGGCAACCATCGCGATCACGAATTTTTTCATCTGAGGCCCCTCCATTGTCTAGGCACAGGATAGCCATCCTGCGCGCAGGGGTTTAATGGCCGCACCGTCCGATGGCAATATCAGTAGATTCCTCAGGCGCCGGGGAAATGGAGGGCGCCACGTGTTGTCAGCGCCAGTGTCCCATCTGGCTGCGCCACCAGGTGAGCTGGCGCTTGATGAAGTTGCGGGTGGCGGTCTTGGCCCGGACGGTCGCTTCTTCGAGGGTCATTTCCCCCCGGAGATGGGCGCCGAGCTCCGGCAGGCCGATGGCCTTCATGGCGGGGAGCATGGGATCGAGGTGGGCCATGGCGCGGGCCTCGTCCAGCGCCCCGGCCGCGAGCATGACGTCAAAGCGGGCCTCGGCGCGGGCGTAGAGATCCTCGCGGGGCACATCGATGAAGATGCGCTCGACCGTGACGCGCGCCAGCGGCGCCTGGTCCTGGCCGTCCCGCTGCCAGTCGAGCAGCGAGCGGCCCGTGGCATCGACCACCTCAAGCGCGCGACACAGGCGCTGGCGATCGGTGGGCAGGAGCTTCGCGGCCATTGCGGCGTCGCGGGCCGAGAGTTCGGCATGAAGGTCGCCCGCGAAGCTGCGCCAATGGCTGCGCACCGCTTCAGGAATCTCCGGCACGGGCGCGAGCCCCAGTTCGAGGGCGCGGAAGTAGAGCCCGGTGCCGCCGGTGACGATGGGAAGCCGCCCCTGCTCCCACGCCGCTTCCATTTCGCGGCGCGCTTGCGCCAGCCACGAGGCGACGGAATAGGCTTGCTCGGCGCCGACGTGGCCATAGAGGCGGTGCGGTGCGCGGGCTTCATCCTCCGGCGTGGGCCGGGCCGAGAGAATGCGCAGGGCTGAATAGACCTGCAGTGCATCGGCATTGATGATGACGCCGTTCAGGCCAACGGCGTTCTCCAGCGCCAGGGTAGACTTGCCGCTGGCGGTGGGGCCTGCAATAAGCAGCGCGCGTTTATGGTGACTGGTGGACATATGGATTCCGTTCTCGTCCTCATAGCAGCCCCGGGGTCTCATGCAATCGGCGTGAAGACCGCGGACATGCTGCGCGACTTCGGCGCCGGCAACCCACGCTGGCTGGCGAAGGGCGAGGCTCTGGAGGTTGCAGACTTCGCGGGCCGCGACGCCGCTGCCGCCGAGATCGTCGCACTCCCCATCGACATCAACGTCGTCCCCGTCCTCAACCGCCGGAAGCGGCTGCTGATCGCCGACATGGATTCCACCATGATCGAGCAGGAATGCATCGATGAGCTGGGCGAGATGGCTGGGATCGGCGCCCACATCAAGCAGATCACCGCACGCGCCATGCGCGGCGAGCTGGACTTCGATGGCGCACTGACCGAACGGGTGAAGCTGCTGAAGGGCCTCGATGCCGCGATCATCGACACGATCCTCCGTGAAAGGATCAGCTTCATGCCCGGAGGCCGCACGATGGTTGCCACCATGAAGGCCAATGGCGCCCACACCGCGCTCGTCTCCGGCGGGTTCACGCCCTTCACCTCACGCGTGGCAGAGGCGCTGGGCTTCGACGAGAACCAGGCGAATAACCTGATCGTGGCGGACGGGCGGCTCACCGGCGAGGTGGGCTACCCGATCCTCGGCCAGCAGGCGAAGCTCGACGCGCTGCGGCGGATTTCAGCGACGCTGGGCATTGCAACAGCCGATGCGCTGGCCGTGGGCGACGGCGCCAACGACCTCGCGATGATCGGCGAGGCCGGCATGGGCGTGGCGCTGCACGCCAAGCCCCAGGTGCAGGCCGAGGCGCGGTTCCGCGTGAACCACGGCGACCTGACGGCGCTGCTGTACCTGCAGGGGTATGAGAAGGCGGAGTTTGTAACCTAGTTCCCTTCTCCCGTTGCGCAGCAATGGGAGAAGGGATTTCGTCACTTCAACTTGAGTGCGATGAAGCGCATTTCGGCGGACTTGCCGCCCTTGGCGATGAGCAGCAGGATCGAGTTCTTGCCGGCCTTCTTGGCCGCCTCGACGCGGGTCGAGATGTCGGCTGCGCCCTGGACTTCCTGTTCGCCGGCTTCGGTGATCACGTCGCCCGGTTCGAGGCGCTTGTCGGCGGCCGCACCATCCTGCGCCACTTCAGTGACGACGGCGCCCTTGATATCCTTGTCGATGCCATACTTCGTGCGGAGTTCATCGGTGATCGAGGTGACGGTCATGCCGAGCACGGTGATGACGGCGGGCGCGTCCGGTGCAGGCGCAGTCTTGCTGCCTGCGGCGTCTGCCAGCTTCTCGCCATCCTCGAGGCGGCCCACCTCGGCGGTGATGGCCACTTCCTTGCCCTTGCGCAGCACCTTGACCGGCACCTTGGTGCCGATGGGCGTTTCGGCCACAATTTTCGGCAGGTCACGCATGGTGACCACCGGACGGCCGTTGAACTCCACGATGATGTCGCCCGGCTGCAGGCCGGCCTGTTCGGCGGGGCCTGTGGGCGTCACGTCGGCCACCAGCGCGCCGCGCGTGTTCTCGAGGTTGAGAGATTCGGCGATCTCGTCGGTCACCGCCTGGATCTTGACGCCGAGCCAGCCGCGCCGCGTTTCACCGAACTGGGTGAGCTGGCTGATGACGTTCTTGGCGGTGTTGGAAGGCACCGAGAAGCCGATGCCGACGGAGCCGCCCGACGGCGAGAAGATGGCCGTGTTGATGCCCATCACCTCGCCCTTGAGGTTGAACAGCGGGCCGCCGGAGTTGCCCTTGTTGATGGCCGCATCCGTCTGGATAAAGTCGTCATAGGGGCCGGCGTTGATGTCGCGGTTGCGGGCCGAGACGATGCCCAGCGACACCGAGCCGCCGAGGCCGAAGGGATTGCCGATGGCCATCACCCACTCGCCCACGCGCAGCTTGTCGCTGTCGCCGAAGGCGACCACGGGAAGGGGCTTCTCCGGCTTGACGCGGATCACCGCGAGGTCGGTCTTGGGATCACGGCCGACGAGTTCGGCCTTGAGGACCGTGTCGTCACTGAAATGGACCTCGATCGATTCCGCACCTTCCACCACGTGGTTGTTGGTGACGATGATGCCCGAGGGATCGACCACGAAACCGGAGCCCATGGAAGTCATCTTCTGCTGCGGCTGCTGGCCGCCCTGCCCGCGCTTCAGGAACTCGTCGAAGAAGTCCTTGAAGGGGTTGGCCGGGTCATCCGGGTTCTCGCCGCCGGGGCTGGGCGGGGTGTCCGGCTGGGCCTCGGGGGCAGCCTCGGCCGAGCCTTCGCCGCTTGACTCAATGGTGATCTCGACCACCGCCGGCAGCAGCCGGTCGGCAAGGTCGGCGACCGAGGGAAGCTCCTGCAGCATGGGCTGAGCGGGGGTGAGCGTCTCGTCGGTCGCGGTCTGGGCAACGGCGGGCGCCAGCGCGGGTGACTGCGTCACGGCGGCGGCTGCCAGCATGCTGATGCCCGCTGCCAGCGCCAGGCTGCGCACTGTCCAGGTCTTCGCGCTCATCGTCACCTCCTCGAAATCAGTCCTAGAAATAGGCCGTGTGCACGATCCACACGGCAACCACACCGGTGGCCATGGCGGCCACGCCGCCGATACGCAACTGGTCGTCCGAAAGTTTCTGTACCGCCTGCATCATGGCCTTCAGCTGGGCCGGAGCCAAGGCATAAAGAAGACCCTCGATCACGAGAACGAGACCGAGGGCCATCAGCACATTTGCGAGCATCACTGCGCCGGCTGGGCCGGCGCCGGCGCGGGCGGGATCGCCGCCTCGCCCGGCTTCTGGTCGCCGAAGTAGCGGAAGAACTCCGAGTCCGGGCTGAGCACCATGGTGGTGCCGTCCGAGCCGAGGCTCTTCGCGTAGGCCTGCATGGACCGGTAGAAGGCAAAGAACTCCGGATCCTGCTGGAAGGCCTCGGCGAACACCTTGTTCCGCTCGGCGTCGCCCTGGCCGCGCACGATCTGCGCTTCCTTCTGGGCCTGTGCGAGCTTCTCGGTGACGGTGCGGTCGGTCTCGGCGTTCATGCGGGTCTTGGTCGATTCACCCTGCGAGCGGATGTCCTGGGCAAGTGCGTTGCGCTCCGAGCGCATGCGGCCGTAGGTCTGCTCCAGAACGTTCTCCGAAAGGTCGGTCCGGCGCACGCGCACGTCGACGATCTCGATGCCGAGGCCGTCGGCCTCCTCGCGGAGCTGATCGCGGATCTCGCGCATCATGGTGGCGCGGTCGGACGACAGCGCAGCGTCGAAGGAGCGGCGGCCATAGGTCTGGCGCAGCGCCGCGTCGAGGCGGGCACCCACGCGCTGTTCGGCCTGCATCATGTCGGCGCCGAGCGTTTCACGGAACAGGCGCGCGTCCTTGATGCGGGCCAGGGTGAAGGCGTCGACGATGTAGACCTGCGAAGCCACGTCCTGCACCGGGCGGCCATTGTTCTCCCAGATCATGATACGCTTGTCGATCAGCGACACGGTGTCGGCGAAGGGCACCTTCAAGTAGAGGCCCGGCTCGTCGATCACGCGGTTGATGTCGCCGAAGCGCAGCACCAGGGCATTGTGCTTCTGGTCCACCACGAAATAGGAGAGATAGAAAAGCACCGCGCCGAGAATGGCGAGGGCGGCGAGGATCGTCTTGGTCATGCTGTTCATGTGCTGTGTCCTCCCGCTCAGTTCTGCGCTGCGCCCGAACGGGCCTTGACTTCGGGAAGCGGAAGATAGGGCACGACGCCCTGTCCGCCGGAGTTGGGCTCGATGATGACCTTGTTGGTCTTGCCCAGGATGTCCTCCATGGTTTCGAGATAGATGCGCTGGCGCGTCACGTCCTTGGCGTTCTTGTACTCCTCGTAGACCGAGAGGAAGCGTGCCGCTTCACCCTGCGCCTCGGCCACCGTGGCGGACTTGTAGGCGCTGGCGTCCTCGATCAGCTTCGCCGCGTCACCGTCGGTGAGGCGATACTTCTGGTTCCGGTACTGCTCGGCCTCGTTGATCGACTGCTCGCGGTTCTGACCGGCGCGCACCACTTCGGCGAAGGCGTCTGCCACTTCGCGCGGCGGCTGCACGTCGCCGAGGTTGACGGACGACACGGTGACGCCCGCGCCATATTCGTCGAGCAGCTTTTGGGTGATCTCGATTACCTGCGCCTCGACGGTGTTCTTGCCGGTGGTGAGGATGGCCTGGGCGCGGGTCTGGCCCACCACCTCGCGCATGGCGCTCTGCGACACGGCGCTGATCACGCTTTCCTGATCGGCGACGTTGAAGAGGAAGTTCTTGGCGTCGTTGATGCGCCAGAACACCGAGAACGGCACATTGATGATGTTCTTGTCCGAGGTGAGCATCTGGCCGTCATTGCCATCGCTGCCGATGTTGATCTGGCGCACCGCGCCGACGCGCGGCTTTTCCATCGTCTCGACCGGCCACAGTGCGAAGTGGAGGCCGGGCTCGGCGATGCGGTTGAAGGTGCCGAAGCGCAGGACCACGCCGCGCTCGTCCGGCTGGACCTGATAAACGCTGTTGTAGAGCACCACGAGGCCGATGAAGCCGATGCCGAGGAGCCAGCCGATGTAGCCGCCGCCGCCTTGCGGCAGCACCTGCTTCAGCTTGTCCTGACCCTTGCGGATGAGGTCATCAAGGTCGGGCGGGTTTGGACCGCGGCCACCACCCGGGTTTGGCCGGCGTGGCCCGCCGCCCTGACCCCAGGGACCCTGGCCCCAGGGACCCTGGCCGCCACCGCCACCGCCACCACCACCGCCACCACCACCTTCGGAATTCCACGGCATTCAGTTTCACCCTTGTTCTTGTATGTCGTGATACGTTCGGAACGATATAGGTACGCTGCGGCGGAATGTCCACGGCGCGCCCGTTCCTTAAATTTTTGTCATGCGATCCAGGATGCGCAGGGTGAAGGCGGCCGAGTCCTTCTCGCCCCTTGGGTGGACCTCCCGCCCGACTTCCCGCCATTCGGCAGGCGAAACGGCGGGGAAATGCGTGTCGCCACCGACCTCGAGGTCGACTTCGGTGAGGTAGAGCCGGTCGACCAGCGGCCAGAACAGTCGGTAGATCTCGCCGCCACCGATGACCGCCACCTCCGGCGCTTCGCCGCAGAGTGCCAGCGCCTCCTCCGGGGTGGCCGTCACCTCCGCCCCCTCCGGCGCGAAGCCGCGCTGCCGGGTGATGACGATGTTGCGCCGCCCGGGCAAGGGCTTGCGCGGCAGGCTTTCCCAGGTCTTGCGACCCATCACCACGGGCTTGCCCATGGTGATTTCCTTGAAGCGCTTGAGGTCGGAGGAGATGTGCCAGGGCAGCCCGCCCTCGCGCCCGATCACCCCGTTCCTTGATACGGCAACCACGTAGGAGATCATGAGGCGAGCCTTTCCAGCGCTTCGCCCGACAGCTTGCAGTAGCAGGTACCATCCTCGATGCTGGCACCGTTGGCCTCGTAGATACGGCGGGCCTCGGTGTTCCAGCCCATCATGATCCAGCTGACCGCCGCGGCCTTGCGCGCCACCGCCAGCCGCGCCACCGCCTTCAGCAGCGCGGTGGCAACGCCCTTGCGGCGGAAGGCGGGCAGCACGGAAATGTCCTCGAGGTACATGGTCTCGCGGCCGAGAAAGGTCTGGTAGCTGCGCTGCCACGTGGCACAGCCCGCTGCCTCGCCATTCCATTCGGCGACCAGCGCGCCGTTCATGGCATTCGGGTCGGCGAGGAAGACTTCGTAGTCTTCCGGCTGCGCCACGAAGTCTTTCTCATACCCATGGTGGATGGCGAGTTCGCGGATCATGGCATGGAGGATCGATCCGTCGCCTGCCCGCGCGGTGCGGATGGTGATGCTCATGATGCCAGCGCTTCCAGTTCCGGGCCCGACACGCGGAACACCGTCCACTCGTCCATGGGGCTGGCACCCAAGGACTTGTAGACGGCAATGGACGGCTCGTTCCAGTCCAGCACCCACCATTGCAGGCGCGGCAGGCCCTCGGCCATGCAGCGCCGTGCCAGCGTCTTCAGCAGCGCCTTGCCGATGCCGCGACCACGCAGCTCCGGCTCGACAAACAGATCCTCGAGATAAATCCCCGCTTTCCCGGCGAAGGTGGAGAAATTGTAGAACCACAGGGCGAAGCCTGCGGGCGCACCATTCCAGAAGGCAAGGTCGCAATGGCAGCGCGGCTCGCGCCCGAACAGGCCCTCGCGCAGGTCCGCCTCGGTGGCCGTCACCTCATGCGCGAGCCTCTCGTAGTCGGCGAGCTTGGCGATGAAGGACAATACCAGCCCCTCCTCGCCCCGCCGGGCCGGCCTGATTTCCAGCGTCACGGGCCACCCCCGAGGTTGAAAAAGATGAGCAGCGAATAAAGTCCGTTCCACAGACTGTGACAGGCAATGGTGAGCCACAGGCTGCCGAAGCGGACCATCAGCCAACCGAAGATCAGCCCCATGACGAAGATGAGCCCGATCGACAGCCACGGCTCCGTCACGTGCAGCATCGACCACATCAGCGCCGTCAGCAGCGTGGTGCCGAAAGGGCCGATCCGGGTGCTGGACAGCGCCGAGAACAGCTGGCCGCGGAAGATCACCTCCTCGGCCAGCGGCGCGCCGATGGCGACGGAGGGAAACACCAGGAGGAACAGCCATGGTTCATTGGCGATGTCGAACATCGCCTCCTTGACCGCGCCCGCCGAGCCGGTCTTCGGTGACTGGCCGTCAGGCCCCGGCGTATACTGCGACATGTCGATCTGGAAGATCAGCACGATGGCGATGATGGCGGCATACATGGCCACCATGAAGCCGGCCATCACTACGCCCCAGCCGAGCGGCGTGAGACGCGGCCAGCTCAGGTTCAGCACCTCGTGGCGCACGCCGCCGCGCTTGCCCGCCAGCCAGTAGGCGACACCGAACACGATGAGCGAGGCCGGAAAGATGGCAACGAGGCTGGCCTTGACGAACTCGCGTGTCACGCCCGGATTGGTCTTCGTAAGCAGCAGGAAGCCCATTGCCAGCCCCACCTGCAGCAGCTGGTGCAGGACCATGAGACCCACCGCCACGGCCAGCGCATACCACAGCCCCGCCGGGTTCGACGGCGCCATGAGGCGGCGGAACAGCCCGCCCGAAAGATCCTCGCCCAGCCTCATACGGCCACGGGCGCGGCGATGTGGGGGTGCGACTGGTAGCCGACAACCTCGAAATCCTCGAAGCGGAAATCCATGATGTCCTTCACGTCGCGCTTGATGACGAGGCGCGGCAGCGGCAGCAGCTCGCGCTGCAGCTGTTCATCAGCCTGTTCGAGATGGTTGAGATAGAGATGCGCGTCACCCAGCGTGTGGATGAACTCGCCGGGCTTCAGCCCCGTCACATGCGCCACCATGTGGGTGAGCAGCGCATAGGACGCGATGTTGAACGGAACGCCGAGGAAGATGTCGGCCGAGCGCTGGTAGAGCTGGCAGGAGAGCTTGCCGTCCGCCACGTAGAACTGGAACAGGCAGTGGCAGGGCGGCAGCGCCATGCGGTCAACATCCGCCGGGTTCCATGCGGTGACGATGAGGCGGCGCGAGTCCGGGCTCTTGCCTATGCGGGCGATGACGTCCGACAGCTGGTCGATGGCGGAGCCGTCACGCGCCGGCCAGGAGCGCCACTGGGCGCCATAGACAGGCCCCAGGTCGCCGTTGGCGTCCGCCCACTCGTCCCAGATCGAGACCTTGTTGTCGCGCAGGTACTGCACGTTGGTCTCGCCGCGGATGAACCACAGGAGCTCATAGATGATCGAGCGCAGGTGCAGCTTCTTGGTGGTGACCAGCGGAAAGCCCTGCGAGAGATCGTACCGGCTCTGCCAGCCGAACACCGAGAGCGTGCCGGTTCCGGTGCGGTCATCCTTGCGGTGGCCGTGCTCGCGCACGTGCCGCATCAGCTGGTGATACTGCTTCATGGGCAAAGCCTAGACGATTCCACCGGGCGACACAAAGCGGCGGGCCGAAGTTTCCCTTCCCTTGGGCGGGGCGGGTGCCTATATTTCGTCCGTCACGTCTCGCAAGGGGCATGACTATGGCGATAAACGGTAATCGTAATAAACCTTTCGGACCCGGGGGCAGTACCCGGCGCCTCCACCACCGACCGCCCGTCCGACCCGTTGCAGGGCGGCCGGTGATGGGGGCGAACTAGGATCGACGAGGGCGTAAAGGGTTGCTTTTTGCTCGTGATGGTACCGACGTTATCGGGCTAAACTTATAGTTGCCAACGACAACTATGCTCCGGTCGCGGTGGCTGCGTAAGCAGCCTGAGCAACCGAAATCAAAGCCCTTGGGCTTAGCAGCTTAAGGCGGGGTTCGCCGGCACCTGGCAACAGAAGCCGGCACTTTACCCCTTCCCCCTCATTCCATTTGCAATTCATAACTGCTATCATAATATGATAGCATGAACAGCAGGCACAGGCGAACGCTGGCGGCTGTGTTCGCCCATCCGACGCCCTCGAACATCGCCTGGGATGATGTCGAGGCGCTGCTGATTGCGGCGGGGTGCCGAAAGATCGAAGGCAGTGGATCCCGCGTCAAGTTCGAGAACAAGGGTTTGATTGCCGCATTTCACAGGCCGCATCCGGCAAAGGAAGCCAAGAAGTACCAGGTCGAGGATGCGCGCCAATTCCTCGAGAAGATCGGAGTAAGACCATGAAGAACGTGCTGGAGTACAAGGGGTACAAGGCGCGCATCGAATTCGATGCCGACGACGGCTGCTTCATCGGTCATATTGCGGGGATCAACGACGTGATTGGCTTCCATGGCGAGTCGGTGACAGAAATGAAGTCTGCCTTCATCGAGGCAGTGGATGACTACATCGAAACCTGCCGCACCATCGCAAAGGAGCCTGAAAAGCCCTATTCGGGCAAGGTCATGTTCCGATTTTCTCCCGAAACGCATGCACGGGCAGCGCTGAAGGCTGCCCTGGAAGGCAAGAGCCTGAACCAGTGGGCGGAAGAGGTCATTGCCGAGGCTGCCGGATAGTCCTGCCCTGCGGATGACTTTGCCTCATCCTCCCGGCTATGCTACCCCCGGTTCCCAGATTGACACAGACGCCGGAATCGCCCGCATGCCCGATGACCTGATGCGCTATGACCTGCTCGCCCAGAACGCCCTCAAGGGGGTGGTCCGCGAGGCGCTGCGCATTGCCGCGACCACCGGCCTGCCCGGCGAGCACCACTTCTATATCGCCTTCCACACGCGTGCGCCGGGGGTGGAACTCTCCGAGAAGATCGCCGCGCGCTATCCGCGCGAGATGACCATCGTGCTGCAGCACCAGTACTGGAACCTGCACGTCCACGATGACCGATTCGAGGTGGAGCTGTCCTTCGACAATGTTCCCGAGCATCTCGTCATCCCGTTCGATGCAGTGAAGGGCTTCCTCGACCCCGCAGTGCAGTTCGGCCTGCAGTTCGAGGCACAGGCCGCACCTGCACGCCCGCGTGAAGTGGAGCAGCACAAGCCCGCCGCCGCGCTCAAGCAAGCCCAGCCGGCAGCCGAGGCTTTGAATTCCGAACATTCCGACGATACGGAAGACCCCGCGCAAGGCGAGCCCGCCAAGGTGGTCTCGCTCGACCAGTTCCGCAAGAAGTGAGGCCAGCCATGATCAGACACGCCCTGTTCGCCGTGGTGCTTCTCGCCGCTGCCGGCGCCGGAACGGCGTGGGCGCAGTCGGCCTCCGACGCCCGGGCGCTGGCGGCCCTCAGCGACAAGGAATTGATGAAGCTGCCCGCCAAGAAGGTGTTCGGCAGCGTGGAGGAGCCGACCGAGAACATGAAGTCGCGCGCCATCGGCTTCTATTCCAGGGGCTGCATGTCGGGCGGCAAGGCCCTGCCGGTGGACGGGCCCGCGTGGCAGGCGATTCACCTGTCGCGCAACCGTTACTGGGGCCAACCGCAGATGGTGGCGCTGGTGGAACGGCTGGCCACCGAAGCCAAGGCCGAGGATGGCTGGAACGGGTTGCTGGTGGGCGACCTTTCGCAGCCGCGCGGCGGCCCGATGCCGTCGGGCCATGCCAGCCACCAGGTGGGCCTCGACGCCGACATCTGGCTCACCGAGATGCCCGACCGCAAGCTCTCGCGCAAGGAACGCGAAGAGATCCCGCGCATCTCGGTCGTCAAGGACCGCAAGACCATCGACAAGTCGGTGTGGACGGAAAAGCACGCGCGCCTCATCAAGCGCGCCGCATCCTACCCGGCAGTGGCGCGCATCTTCGTGCATCCGCCGATCAAGGCAGAACTTTGCAAATGGGCCACCGGCGACCGCTCATGGCTGGCGAAGGTGCGCCCCTACTACGGGCACAACTATCACTTCCACATCCGCATTCGCTGCCCGGACGGTTCGACCAATTGCAAGGACCAGCCGGAAGCCCGCCCGGAAGATGGCACCGGCTGCGGCAAGGAGCTGGCCTACTGGCTGGGCAACGCGCCATGGGGGAGCGAAAAGAAGCAGCCGGAGAAGAAGCCGGCGAAGCCGGTGAAGCCCCCGCCGCCCTTGACACTGGCAGCGCTTCCTGCTGAATGCCGCGCCGTCGTGACGGCCGAATAGCCGCCGGGTAATAACAGGGGGCAGCGCCGTCGGCGCGCATCCATGCAAGATCATTCGGCGCAGCCTAGCGGCCTCCGCAAGACATCCGTCAAGCTTGCCTTCGCCTCCATCGGCGTGGTGTTCGGCGACATCGGCACGAGCCCGCTCTATGCCATGCGCGAGGCGTTGCACCCGGTCGTCGAGGCGGGCGGCGACCTGCGCGCCGCCGTGCTCGGCGTGGCGTCGCTGCTGATCTGGGCGCTCATCCTCATCGTCACGCTCAAATACGTGGTCTTCCTGATGCGGGCGGACAACAAGGGCGAAGGCGGCATCCTCTCCCTCGTGGTGCTGATCGAGACGCTGCTGAAGAAGAAGGGCGGCATCGTTCTGGCGCTTGGCATCATCGGCGCGGCCTTCTTCTTCGGCGACGCGATGATCACGCCGGCCATGTCGGTGCTGTCCGCCGTCGAGGGCCTCAAGGTGGTGAACGAGGGCTTCGCACCCTATGTGGTGCCACTGACCCTCGCCATCCTGATCACCTTGTTCCTGTTCCAGTACAAGGGAACGGCGGGCGTCGCCTCGCTGTTCGCGCCCGTCACCGCGGTGTGGTTCCTGGTGCTCGGCGTCATCGGCTTCGTCCATATCTGGGATGACCTCGACATCATCAACGCCTTCAACCCGGCCTATGGCCTGTCGATGCTGATCGAACAGCCGGGCCTTGCACTGCTGGTGTTCGGCGGCGTGTTCCTGGCCGTCACCGGTGGCGAGGCGCTCTATGCCGACATGGGCCACTTCGGCGCCAAGCCCATTCGCCTGGCGTGGCTGGCAATCGTGTTCCCCGGCCTGATCCTCAACTACCTCGGACAGGGCGCCTTCATCATCTCGCACCCGGAAGCGGTGTCGAACCCGTTCTTCCTCATGGTGCAGGGCTGGATGGTGATCCCGCTGGTGCTGCTGGCCACCGCCGTCACCGTCATCGCCTCGCAGGCCGTCATCACCGGGGCCTTCTCGATCGCCCAGCAGGCCATGTCGCTGGGGCTGTTCCCGCGCATGGGCATCACCCACACCAGCGAAACCGAGCACGGCCAGATCTATGTCGGCCAGATCAACTGGATGATCCTGGTGGGCGTGGTGATCCTGGTGCTGGTGTTCCAGTCGTCGAGCAACCTTGCCTCCGCCTATGGCATTGCCGTCAACACCTCGATGATCGTCGACACCATCCTTGCCGCAATCTTCTTCTGGAAGTCGCGCAGCCTGCCCGTGTTCTTCGTGATCCCCGCGCTGGCGGTGATCTTCGTGATCGAGGCGACCTTCCTTGCCGCCAACGGCCTGAAGCTTGCACATGGCGGCTACATGCCGGTGCTGCTCGGCGCCACCATCATCCTGCTGATGGTCACCTGGATGCGCGGCCGCCGGGCGCTGTCCGACAAGCTGAGAAAGGAGTCGGTGGAACTCGTGCCGCTACTGGAAAGCCTGGAGCGCCGCCAGCCGACGCGGGTGGCGGGTGCGGCCGTGTTCCTGCAGACCGACCCCATCTATGCGCCGAGCGCACTGATGCACAATCTGAAGCACAATCGCGTGCTGCATGACCGACTGGTGTTCATCACCGCCGAAACGACGAGCCAGCCGCGCCTCGAGGGCGAGGACCGCGTGAAGGTGAAGCAGCTGCCGCTGGGCGCATGGCTGGTCGAGGCCCGCTTCGGCTACATGGAGCAGCCGGACGTGCCGAAGGCGCTGCGCGCCTGCGCCGAATTCGGGCTCGAGATCGACCCGCGGCATGCGTCATATTTCCTTGGTCGACGGGTGATACGCATGTCGGCACGCTCGTCGATGCCATTCTGGCAGCAACGGCTTTTCATCATGATGGCGAACCAGTCCTCCCGCGCCATCGAGTTCTTCCGCATTCCGCCCGACCGCGTGGTCGAGCTTGGAATGCAGATGAGCGTCTGACCCCACGCCACAGGATTTCAGCGATGGCCCTTCTTGCACCTTTCTCCGCCCCCGGACGCTTCTGGCGCGGCAACCTGCACACCCACTCCAACCTCTCCGACGGCGCATTGGAGCCGAAGGCAGTGGTCGACGCCTACAAGGCGGCAGGCTACGACTTCATGCAGCTCTCCGAGCACTTCATCGACAATTTCGACTTTCCCATTGCCGACACCCGCGGCTTCCGCTCCAACAGCTTCACCACGCTGATCGGCGTTGAACTGCATGCCCCGGAAACGCAGGTGGGCGAGCTCTGGCATATCGTGGCCGCCGGGCTGCCGCTGGACTTTGCCCGCAACCTGCCGGGCGAAACCGGAGCCGCGCTGGCGCGTCGTGCGGCGGAAGCAGGCGCCTTCATCGGCATCGCGCATCCGGCATGGTCGCAGCTCACCATCGAGGATGGCCGCGCCATCGACGCCGCCCACGCCGTCGAGATCTACAATCACGGCTGCGCGGTGGAAAACGACCGCGGCGACGGCTGGTACCTCGCCGACCAGCTGTTCACCGAGGGCCGCCGCCTCACGGCGTTCGCCACCGATGATGCGCATTTCAAGGGACCGGACTATTTCGGCGGCTGGGTGCATGTGAAGGCCGAGACGCTCGACCCGGACGCGTTGCTCGAAAGCCTGAAGAAGGGCCTCTATTATTCGAGCATGGGCCCGCAAATCCACGGCATAGAAATGAACGGCAAGGAGGTCACCATCTCCTGTTCGCCGGTCGATACCATCACCGTGGTGTGCGGCACGTCGCGCAGCGCGGTGCGCATGGGAAAGGCCATCACCGACGCCAGCTTCGACCTCGCCAAGCTCGAAAAGGGCTGGCTGCTGAAGAAGACCAGCCCGTGGTTCCGCGTCACCGTCATCGACGGTGCCGGCAAGCGCGCCTGGTCGAACCCCATCTGGTGGGACGAGATCGCCTGAGCCCTTGCCGATGCCGCCCGCCCCTCTAAGCTGATGGAAAATCATCACGGGGAAAGATCATGTCCGGCGTTGCGAACTATTCGAAGATCTTCAACCTCGAAGGCCGCACCGCCATCGTCACCGGCGGCTCGCGCGGCATCGGGCTGGCCTTGGCGGAAGGGCTCGCCGCGCATGGCGCCGACGTGGCGATCGTCGTGAAGTCCACGGTCGACCGCGCCGAGACGGCGGCACAGGCGATCCGCGCGGCGGGGCGCCGGGCACTGGTCATCAAGGCAGACGTCTCCAGCGAACAGGACGTGGCGCGCATGGCCGATGAGGTGACGGCACAGTGGGGTCGCATCGACATTCTGGTCAACAATGCCGGCATCGTGCTGCCGGCCCGCGCCGAGGACTGTGCGCTCGACACCTGGCGGCAGACCATGGCGGTCAACCTCGACGGGGTGTTCCTGGCCTCGCAGGCGGTGGGCCGTCAGATGATCAGGCAGAAGTCGGGATCGATCATCAACATCGGCTCGATGTCGGGCCGGATCGTCAACTGGCCGTTCCGCCATGCCGCCTACAATGTCTCAAAGGCGGGTGTGCACATGCTGACCAAGTGCCTGGCCACCGAATGGGCGGAGTTCAACATCCGCGTCAACGCGCTGGCACCGGGATATGTGCGGACCGAGCTCACCGGGGAGGTGCTGCGCGAGCATCCGGATGTCGTCAACAACGTGTGGGCCAAGGGTGCGGTGCAGAACCGCATCGGCTCGGTCGAGGAACTGGTGGGCGCCACCGTCTACCTCGCCTCCGATGCCGCAAGCTTCACCACGGGCGAGATCATCACCATCGACGGCGGTCTGACGCTGCGCTGACGCCTTTGCCCCTCTGGATCGTCATATGCGGACTAGGGCTGACCCAGATCATCGGCTGGGGCACGACCTATTACATGCTGGGGGCCCTGTCGCAGGACATCGCGCTGTCGACCGGCTGGTCCGGCACGCTGATCTTCGGCGCTTTCTCGGGTGCCCTGCTGCTGAGCGGACTGATCTCGCGCTGGGCCGGCCGCCTCATCGACACTGTCGGCGGCCGACGCGTGATGATGGCGGGCTCGCTCTGCGCTGCGGCGGGGCTCGCCGTGATCGGGCTGTTTCCGCATCCCGTGACCTATGTGGCAGGCTGGCTGCTGCTGGGCCTTGCCATGCGCTTCGCCACCTATGACGCGGCTTTCGCAAGCCTGACGCAGATCGTCGGCCAGGGCGCGCGGCGCGCCATCTCCTATCTCACGCTGTTCGGCGGGCTGGCGTCCACCGTGTTCTGGCCGGTGAGCCATTACCTGGCACTCGGCATCGGCTGGGCCGATACGCTGCTGGTCTATGCCGCGCTGAACCTGTTCGTGTGCCTGCCCATCCATTGGGCGGTGCTGCAGGCCGCAGGCGGCGACCGGCCGGCCGAGAGCGTGGCGATGGCACCCGCAGCGCACCTGGCAGGCGGCGAACGCCTCAAGGCGATCGTGCTGTTCGCGACCGCCATCGCGCTCAACGGGCTGGTGTTCTCGGCAATTTCGGCCCACTCCGTGCCGCTGTTCCAGGGACTGGGCTTCCGCGGCGACGAGGCGGTGTTCATGGCGGCCCTGATCGGCCCCGCGCAGGTGGCGAGCCGGCTGGGCGAAATCATGATGGGCCGGCGCCTGAGCCCGATGCAACTGGGCCTGATCGCCTTCGGTCTGCTGCCGGTGGCGGTGGGCATGTTCGCGCTGATGGGCTTCTCATGGCCGGCCGCCATCCTCTTCGCGGTGCTCTATGGTGCGTCGAACGGGCTGGTCACCATCGCCAAGGGTGCTGTTCCGCTGATGCTGTTCGGCACCAAGGGCTATGGCGAGGTACTCGGGGTGATTTCGGCGCCCAACCTGATCCTCAATGCGGCGGCCCCGCTGCTCTTCGCGCTGCTGCTCGGCATGGTGAGCCCGCAGGTGTCGCTGCTGGTGGCGGGCGCGGCAGCGATCGCCTCAACCCTGTTCATGCTGTGGCTGGCCAGGCTTCACCCACAAAAGGCCTAGCAGCGTGAGCACCGCGAAGGCCCCGCCCGCCAGGAAGGTGGCGGACGGGCCGCTCCAGTCCCACAGCAGGCCTGCCACCACGCTGCCGACGAGAAGCGCCAAGCCGCTCGCGAGGTTGAAGACGCCGAAGGCCGTGCCGCGCAGCGGTTTCGGCGCGGTGTCGGCCACCATGCTCGAGAGGCCGCCTTGCGTGAGACCCATGTGCAGGCCCCACAACGCGACCCCGATCATCATCGAGGCGATGGAACCGCCGAAGGCGAGCACGAGATCGGCCAGAACGAGAACGAGCAGACCCGCCACCAGCAGCCCGCGCCGGCCAACGCGATCCGACAAGGCGCCCGCCGGATAGGACGAGAGCGAATAGAAGAGACTCATCACCACCATCACCAGCGGCACCCAGGCAATGGAAAGCCCTGCATCGGCCGCCTTGAGAACGAGGAAGGCTTCCGAGAAGCGCGCCAGCATCATGGCGGCACCCACCGCCGTCACCTGCCAGAAGGCGCCACCCAGCGACGATGCGGTGCGAAGGTCAAAGCCCGGCTTCCTCTCCGCCTGCTTTGGATGGGGCGGTTCCTCGACACCGAAGGCGAGGAAGGCCACCGCGATGAGGGCCGGGATGCAGGCGACCCACATGACGCTGCGGATGTCGAACAGGAACAGCGACATCAAGACGACGGCGATCAGCGGACCCGCGAAAGCGCCAACCGTGTCAAGCGACTGGCGCAGGCCGAAAGCGGCCCCACGCAGTTCAGGCGGGGCGATGTCCGCCACCAGCGCGTCACGCGGGGCGCCGCGGATGCCCTTGCCCACCCGGTCGATGAAGCGGGCGGCGAAGACTGACTCAACGGAAGTGGCAAGCGGGAACAGCGGCTTCACCACTGCGGCAAGGCCGTAGCCCAGCAGCGCCAGCCCCTTGCGGCTGCCCCAGCGGTCACTCAGCACGCCCGAGAACAGCTTGGCGACTTGCGCCGTGGCCTCGGCGAGCCCCTCCAGCAGGCCCAGAAGGGCGGCGGAGGCGCCCAGCGTGCCGACCACGAAGAGCGGCAGGATGGCGTGGATCATCTCGGAGGAGACGTCCATGAAAAGGCTCACGAATCCAAGCATCCAGATGCCGCGGGGCAAGTTCTTGGGCAGCATCAGGTCAACTTCCGTCTGACTGGCGGGATGTGGTTCGAAGTGATAATCAGCCCCCCGAAACCTTTCCGCAATAAGCAGATTTCGAGGACTGCCATGAGCAAGACCCGCACCGAGACGGACACCTTCGGCCCAATCGAGGTCGACGCCACGAAATACTGGGGTGCGCAGGCGCAGCGCTCGATAGGCAACTTCAAGATCGGCTGGGAACGCCAGCCGCTTCCCGTGGTGCGGGCACTCGGCATCGTCAAGCGTGCGGCAGCTGAAACCAACATGGCGCTGGGACGGCTGGACAAGACCGTGGGCGAGACCATCGTCAAGGCGGCACAGGAGGTGATCGACGGCAAGCTCGACGAGCACTTCCCGCTCGTCGTGTGGCAGACAGGTTCGGGCACCCAATCCAATATGAACGCCAACGAGGTGATCTCCAACCGGGCGATCGAGATGATGGGCGGCGAGATGGGCTCCAAGAAGCCCGTCCACCCCAACGACCACGTCAACATGAGCCAGTCGTCCAACGACACCTACCCCACCGCCATGCACATCGCGGCGGCGGAAGAGGTGCAGCACCGGCTGATCCCGGCGCTGAAGCACCTGCACAAGGCCTTGGCGGAGAAGGCACGCCTGTGGTCCGGCATTATCAAGATCGGCCGCACCCACACGCAAGATGCAACACCCCTCACGCTGGGCCAGGAATTCTCCGGCTATGCCCAGCAAGTCGAGAACGGCATCAGGCGCATCGAGATGACCATGCCGATGCTGATGGAACTGGCCCAGGGCGGCACCGCCGTGGGCACCGGCCTCAACGCGCCGGTTGGTTTCGCCGAGATGGTGGCCGACCGCATTGCCAAGATCACCGGCATGCCCTTCACCTCCGCGCCCAACAAGTTCGAAGCGCTGGCCGCCCATGACGCGATGGTGATGACGCATGGCGCCATCAACACGGTGGCCGTCTCGCTGTTCAAGATCGCCAACGACATCCGCCTGCTGGGCTCCGGCCCGCGTTCGGGCCTCGGCGAACTGTCGCTACCGGAGAACGAGCCCGGCTCCTCCATTATGCCGGGCAAGGTGAACCCCACCCAGTGCGAGGCCCTCACCATGGTGTGCGTGCAGGTGTTCGGGAACCAGGCGGCACTGAGCTTCGCAGGCTCCCAGGGCCATTTCGAGCTCAACGTCTACAACCCCGTCATGGCCTACAACTTCCTGCAGTCGGTGCGGCTCATCGCCGATGCATCGGTGAGCTTCACCGACAACTGCGTGGTGGGCATCGTGGCGCGCGAGGACAACATCAAGCTCGCACTCGACCGCTCGCTGATGCTGGTGACGGCACTCGCACCGAAATACGGTTACGACCGTGCGGCCAAGATCGCCAAGACCGCCCACAAGAACGGCACCACGCTGCGCGAGGAAGCCGTAAAGGACGGCATCCCGGGTGATGACTTCGACCTGATCGTGCGCCCCGAGGACATGATCGGACCGAAGTAAGCCATGGGCGAGATCGTCAACCTCAAGCGCCACCGCAAGCGCAAGGACCGCGCTGCAAAGGAAGAGATTGCCGCGGAGAACCGCGTGCAGTTCGGCCGGACCAAGGCGGAGAAGGAGCTGGCGGAGGCGCAGAACGAGAAGGCGGCGAAGGACCTCGAGCAGCACAAGCGCGAGGAGTGATGGCGAAGGACCTCAAGCGCTCGCTCACCATCGAAGGCCACCGCACCTCGCTGTCGCTGGAACCCGAATTCTGGGAGGCGCTGCAGGCGGCGGCCTCGCAGCGCAAGGTCACCGCCGCCGCATTGGTCGCCGAGATCGACCAGGCACGCGGCGAGCGCAACCTCTCCAGCGCGGTGCGGGTGTGGCTGCTGAAGCAGGCGGCTGGCTGAAGGCAATCTGCCCTTTGCGTTCGTCACCCCGGCGAAAGCCGGGGTCCAGCTTTGGTGCAGGAATTCCACTTTCCAAGCTTTGTCATGCGCAGGTATGGGCAGCGACTTCTGCGCATCAAGAGGACGCAAAGCGAAAGCTGGATCCCGGCCTTCGCCGGGATGACGGCCTGATAGGAGAATTCGCTCTCCCTATTGCGACGGCGAAAAATTCGGCGGCGGCGAAATGTTTACCGGCGCACCCGGCGGCTTTTCGAGGATCACCGGCTTCACCGACACTGGCTTGCGGGTGGCTGGCGATGTCTGGGTCCGCGGCTTTGCAGGCGGCGGGGCCGGGGCTTCCGCCTTGGGCGCGGGTGCGGGCGCTGGTGCCGCTTCGCTGAGGCTTGCGAGCTTGCGCCAGGTGCGCAGCTCGCGCAGGCGCTGGCGCATCTCGGACTTGTTGATCTCGGCATTGGCGACGCGCTCCGCCTCGATCTGGCGGCGCAGGCGATCAGCCTCCACCACCTGCATCTCGGCGTGCACCTTGAGCTCGCGTCGGCGGAGCAGCAACTCGTCACGCTGGGCGTAATAGGCCGCGAGGCGTGCCTCGTCCTCAGCGCGCTGCTTCTCCTCCTCCTGCGCCAGGCGGACTTGTTCCTGCTGCAGGCGTTCGAGCTCGTCGATACCCTGTTGCATGAGGGTAACGCCAAGCGAGGTGGCGATCTCAGAACTGTCTTCCGAGCGCTGCAGCGCCATGGGCGGCCCGGCATAGGCGACACTCATCATCGGCAAGCTGTCGCGTGCCTTGAGGGCGAGATCAACCGCGATGTCGATCTCGCCCTGCGCAAGGTCGGCGATGGCGGTGACCGTGGCGGCGGCATCGCCATCGGCATGCTGCACGGGCGTGAAGCGCATCTCGCCGCCGGTGAGGGTGATGGCTCCGCTGGCAGCACCGAGATCCAGCCCGTCTCCACCGCGCATTGCGGTGAACGCGTCCGTGATGCCGGCAGCGTCACGCGCCGTGGCAAGTGCGGCGGTGAAGGCGGATGGCGTGAGCCCAAGAAGTCGCAGGCCTTCGAGCGCGAAGGTGCCCTCGCCCTGCGCCGCCGCAAGCGCCGCGCCGGGACTGCGACCCTCGCTGCTGAAGCTGAACTGAACCTCGCCCTCGCCCGCGGCCACCGGCTGGCCGCCCGACAACGCCAGCTGCTGCGCGAAATCGACCGGCATGCGCAGGCGGCCGCTGAGCTTGCGGCTCTCATCTGTTCCAACCGAGGTCAGCTCGAGTTGCGCGTCACGCCCGTCGGCGTCCTTGCCAAGCATGGCGAAGCGTATCTCGCCGGGCTTCGCCTCGATGCCGATCTCGGCATTCCGTGTGGCGAAGTGGCGGTGCACTTCGAGAGATGATGGCGTGAGCCAGAGTTCACCGGTGAGGCCGAAAGGCAGCGCCGTGGCGAAGCCCATCTCCAGACCCGTGACCGGGCCTGCCCAGTCGAGGAAGCTGGCGGCCATGAGGTCGGCGAGCCGCAGCGCGCCGGTCTGCAAGCGGCCATCGACAACGAGGCCGGGTGTGAGGCTTAAATCGCCGCCGTAGGGCGCGGTGCCCAGTCGCCCGGTGATGGCAGAGACGCTCCACTTGCCGTCGTCACCCCAGGCCACGGCCGCATCGCCCACCAGCACGCCACCGCCGTAGTCCGCCACCGGCATGCCAGTGGCCGCCAGCAGCGGCGCGGCATCGGTGGCCCGCAGTGACAACTTGCCGTTCACGCCATAGCCGTCAGCCAGCGGGTTGAAGCGGCCCTGATAGTCGAGCCTGCCGCCCAGCGCCTGCACGGTGGCCGTGGTGGCGAAGCCCGCCGCCTTGCTGCCTTGCACATCGACGGCGAGGCTGCCGGGCATCGCATCCTGCCCGCGCGGCGAAAGACCGAGAAGCGCGAGGATGCGGGCCGAGTTGGGCGCATCGACACGGCCATTGCCGGTGAGCGTCAGGTCGGGCGCCATGGTGGCGGATGCCGACACGGCGAGTTCGCCTGCCGTGCCGCCGGCCTTCAGCGTGGTGGCGGGGCCGCCCTCGCCCGGCTTGACGGCAAGGTCGGCACGCAGCGCGGTGGTGCCGAGGTTGCGCGCCCAGGCCGGCAGGCCATTGCTGCCGTCGACCCCCATCAGACGGATCAACTCACCCGGATCATCCGCCGCCACTTCGAGGCTGATCGAGCCATCAGCACCCTTGCCATTGTCGAGGATGAGACCCGAGGCCGTTACACGTGCGCCGCCAACCGAAGCGATGCTGAGCGTCCGCAGGTCCATGCCATTGGCGCCGGACTGCAGGTCGAGCAGCACGTCACGCGCCGTCACGGCGTTCATCTGCAGGGCGCCGGCCTTCACCCGGAGGCGCAGATCAGGTGCATCGGGCCGCGGCAGAAGGTGCACGAGGAGGCCACCCGCCCCCTGCCGTGCTGCCGCCTGAATGGCCGGAATGCCTTGCGGCGCATAAGCATCGAGATCAAAGCGGCCGCTGTCGATGTCGAGGTCCACCGCGCCGCGACCTGCCGCGCTGACGGACAGCGCACCCTTGCCGCGCTCGCCATCAAGTTCGAACTCGGTGCCACTCAGGCGCAGGCCGGAGGGCGTCATGCTGAGGCCGGTCTGCATCTTGAAGCGACCACGACTGCCGGTCCACAGCGGCCCGAGGCTGTCACGTGCGGCGGGCCACAGCCACAGGGTGAAGTCGCGCAGGTCGTTGGCCTCAAGCGCCAGATCGCCTGACAGCTCGCCGCCGCCGGGCGCGGTGAAGTAGCTGCCCTTGAACAGCATCTCGCTGCGACCCGGAAGACTGGAGGAGAGCCGCTCCACGCTGAGCCGGTCACGCCCGGCGGCGATGGCCAATTCGACATTGTCGAAGTTCTGGCCGTCGCTTTTCAGCGATGTGACCTTGACGCGGCCGTCGAGGCTCATGTCCTTCGGCAGCAATGCCAGCAGACTGTCGATGACAGCGAGGCTGCCGGCCTGGCGCAGAACGTCGCGCGACTTGGCACCCGCCAGTTCATCGAGGTCGAGCACCGAGGCGGCGAGATTGACACTGGCATCAATGTGGCGGCCGAAGCGCAGCGATGCGGAGCCGGTGGCAATCGCCGTGGCGTTTCCCGGGTCATCCTGCGCAAGCTGTATGTCGGTGAAATCGACCTGGTCGAAGTTGCCCTTTGCCTTGGCGGTGAAGACCAGCGGGCGCAGCTGGCCCTCGGCATCGCCCTTGCCGTCGTCGCGCTGGGCCGGGGCCACCTGCACGTCGCCCTGGGCAAGCCCGCCCGTGTAGCTGCCATCGAAACTGTAGACATTTCCCGCGCTGTCGACCGGCTGCACCTTGACGCCGAACAGTAAGGGCTGGTCCTTCACATAGGCGGCCGTGTTGACCGCAAGGTCCACTGGCCTGTCCTGGTAGATGGCCTTCGCCCGCATGCGCCAGGGGCCAGCAACGCCGGGCGAGGCGACGTCGGCATTGATGTCGTCGAGCCGCACCGTCTCGCCGCGGCGCCGGTCGCGGTAGTTCAGCGTGCCGCCGGTGAGCGTGATCTTGTCGAGCCTGACGCGCGCCAGGATGTCACTGTTGACGAGGTCCCCCGAGGGCGTGAGCACCCAATTGTTCTCGCCTGACTCCAGCCGTTCGAAATTGACAACCGGCTCCTCGATGCCGACGCTCTCGACGTCGATGCTGCCTTGCAGCAAGCGTCCCAGTGTCATGTGCACGGTGATGCGCGCGGCGGAGGCGAATTCGCGATCGTTCATGCCTTCGGGGTTGGCGACCTTGACGTTCTCCACGGTGAGGCGCGGCCAGGGGAACAGCCGCGCCGAGACTTGGCCGTCGACCACCACCTGGCGCCCGGTCAGCTTCTTGCCATAGGCCTCGAGGTCGGCGCGGTAGCTGTTCCAGTCGATGACGACCGGCGCCAGCAGCAGGCCGAGGACGCCGACCACCAGCAGGATGCCGAGATAGAGGACGGGTGACTTCCACACCTTCATGGACGCATCCGATGGGGGTGCATTGCGGCCATCAGATGGCGGCGTTCTTGCCGGGGTTCATGATATTCTTCGGGTCCAGCGCGCGCTTGATGTCGCGCATGAAGGCGAGTGCGGGCCCATGCTCCTTCTCGAGATAGGCGCGCTTGCCGGAGCCGATGCCATGCTCGCCGGTGCAGGTGCCGCCCATGGCGATGGCGCGGTCGATCATGCGGGCATAGACCTCCTTCACCCTGGCGTATTCACCCGCGTCCGAACGGTCGCAGTAGAGAACCACATGGAAGTTGCCGTCGCCCACGTGCCCGACGATGGGTCCATAGAGATTGTTGGCGGCAAGATCGGCCTGGGTTTCGGTCACGCAGTCAGCCAGCCTGGAGATCGGCACGCAGACGTCCGTTGCGAAGGATTCCTTGCCGGGCATCAACGCCTTGGTGGCCCAGAAGGCATCATGCCGGGCCTGCCACAGCTTCTGCCGGTCCTCTTCCTTCGTGGCGATGCTGTAGGGGCCGCCACCCAGTTCCTCGGCAATGGCGGCGAAGGTTTCCGCCTGCTCACGTGCCGAGGCCTCGGTGCCGTGGAATTCGAGGAACAGTGTGGGTGTCACCTTGAGGTCGAGGTTGGAATAGCTGTTGAAGGCCTTCACGTGCTCGGAATCGACCAGCTCGATGCGGGCCACCGGAATGCCCATCTGGATCGCGGTGATGGTCGCCTTGCAGCAGGCTTCGACGCTCGGGAAAGGGCAGACGGCGGAGACGATGGATTCCGGAATGCCATAGAGCTTGAGGGCCACTTCGGTGATGACGCCAAGGGTTCCCTCGGAGCCGACCAGAAGCCGGGTGAGATCGTAACCAGCCGACGACTTCTTGGCGCGTGAACCGGTGCGGATGATCTCGCCGTTCGCCATCACCGCAGTGACGTTGAGGACGTTCTCCCGCATGGTGCCATAACGCACCGCGTTGGTGCCCGAGGCGCGCGTGGCCGTCATGCCGCCGAGGCTGGCATCGGCACCGGGGTCCACGGGAAAGAACAGACCCTGATCGCGGAGATGGGTGTTGAGTTGCTTGCGGGTGACGCCCGCCTCCACCCGGCAGTCGAGGTCGGAGGCATTGACCTCGAGGATGTGGTTCATCTGCGACAGGTCGATGGAGATGCCGCCGAAGGGCGCGGAGAAGTGCCCTTCGAGCGACGTGCCGGTGCCATAGGGGATCACCGGCGTGCCGTGCTGCGCGCAGGTGGCGACGATGCGCTGCACCTCCTCCGTGGTCTTGACGAAGGCCACCGCGTCAGGTGGGGCGCCGGGGTTCCAGGTCTGGTCCTTGCCGTGCTGCTCGCGCACGGCAGGGGCGGTGGACAGGCGGTCGCCCAGCCAGGAACGGAGGTCGGCCACGGTCTGTGTTGTGCTGTTCTTGGGAAGCGGAGTATCCATGCTCGGGAAATTAACCGGAAACCGGAGTTTTTGCGATGGGTTATCCTGCCCCTTTTGTGGGCCCCCTGCTCAAGGTGGAAGACCAGTGGGTCGACTACAACGGCCACTTCAACATGGCCTACTACAACGTGCTGTTTGACCGGGCGGGCGATGAGGCCTTCGCGGCGGTGGGGCTGGGGCCGGACTATGTGAAGGAGCGCAACAACTCCTTCTTCTCGCTCGAATGCCACAACACCTACCTGCGCGAGCTGCATGCCGGTGATTCGGTGCGGATCGAGACGCAGATCCTCGACTGCGACTCGAAACGCGTCCATTACGTCCAGCAGATGTTCCACGCTGCCGAGGGCTGGCTTGCCTGCGTGACCGAAATCATCGTGATGCACGTCGACATGGGGCTCAAGAAATCCGCCCCCTTCCCGCCCGATGTGATGGAAAAGATTGAGGCAATGCGTGAGGCCCACCGCCACTTGGCCGTGCCGCCGCAAGTTGGGCACACGATCGGCATCCCGAAAAAAGCCTGAGCACAAAAGACGTCACATTCACGCAACATTAACGGCGCATTAAACTTCCATAGCTGGTGGAATACCAACGAGGGAGACGAATATCATGAACAACGGTCTCAACCTGTTCGCGGAAGCGCTTGTTTTCGTTCATGGCAAGGGTGCCGAATCGGAAGCTGCCAAGCACGCCCAGATCTGCGAGCGACTGGGTGACATGGAGACGGCGGAGACATGGCGCCAGCTTCAGGGTGCGGTGCGCGGCCTGAAGCGGCCGATGGGCTGCGTGAGCCTGCAGGCTGCCTGAGGTTTCGCATTTCGTTCTCAAGGCTCTATATAGGTCCGGAGGATTCGGACCTTTTCGATGAGCAGCAAGAATTTCGACCTGAACGACTTCGGTGACGAGCAGCCGGCCCCCGCGATCAAGCCCGGGGGACTGGCTGCGCGTGCCATGGGGCAGAAGGCCGAACCAGACTATCTCAAGGGCCTCAACCCCGAGCAGCGGGCGGCCGTCGAGAACACCGACGGCCCCCTGCTCGTACTTGCCGGTGCCGGCACCGGCAAGACCCGGGTGCTGACCACGAGGCTCGCCCACATCCTCGCCACCGGCAAGGCCTGGCCGGGGCAGCTCCTGGCCGTGACCTTCACCAACAAGGCGGCGCGCGAGATGCGCGACCGCATTGGCGCGCTGATCGGCGGCGCCGTCGAAGGCATGACCTGGCTCGGCACCTTCCATTCGATCGGCGTCAAGATCCTGCGGAACCACGCGGAACTGGCGGGCCTGCGCTCCGGCTTCTCGATCCTCGACACGGACGACCAGATCCGGCTCTTGAAGCAGCTGCTCGAAGCCCATGACGTGGACGAGAAGCGCTGGCCCGCCCGGCAGCTCGCCTCCCTCATCGACGGCTGGAAGAACCGCGGGCTGACGCCCGACCGTGTGCCCGCCGGCGAGGCGTCGGCCTTTGGCCACGGAGGATTGGGCGGCAAGCTCTATGCCGAATACCAGCAGCGGCTGAAGGTGGTGAACGCCGCCGACTTCGGCGACCTGTTGCTCGAGGTGCTGCGCATCTTCCAGGAGCACCCGGACGTGCTGAAGGAGTATCAGCGCCGCTTCAAATACATGCTGGTGGACGAATACCAGGACACCAACGTGGCGCAGTATCTGTGGCTGCGCCTGCTGGCGCAGGGCCACAAGAACATTTGCTGCGTGGGTGACGACGACCAGTCGATCTATGGCTGGCGCGGTGCCGAGGTCGACAACATCCTGCGTTTCGAGAAGGACTTCCCCGGCGCCAAGGTGATCCGGCTCGAGCGCAACTATCGCTCGACGCCGCAGATTTTGGGTGCCGCCTCAGGCCTCATCGCCAAGAACGAGAGCCGCCTGGGCAAGACGCTGCACACCAACCGCGAGGACGGCGAGACCGTGACCGTGCGCGCCCACTGGGATGGCGACGAGGAAGCCCGCGTCATCGGCGAGGACATCGAGAACTTCCAGCGCAAGGGCGAGAAGCTGAACGACATGGCGATCCTGGTGCGCGCCTCGTTCCAGATGCGCGCCTTCGAAGACCGGTTCATCACCCTTGGCGTGCCCTACCGCGTGATCGGTGGCCCGCGCTTCTATGAGCGCGCCGAAGTGCGCGATGCGCTGGCCTACCTCAAGATCGTCGCCTCGCCCGACAATGACCTCGCCTTCGAGCGCATCATCAACACGCCGAAACGCGGCATCGGCGACACCTCGGTGAAGCGCATGCATGCCATTGCGCGGGCTCAAGGCATCTCGCTCTACCGCGCGGCAGAGGCGATCTCGCTGACTGACGAATTGCCCGCCAAGACGCGCGGCGCGCTGCGCAAGCTGGTCGAAAGCTTCGGCCGCTGGCGGCAGATGGCGCAGGGGCTGCCCCACACCGAGCTGGCAGAAATCGTTCTGGATGAGTCCGGCTACACCGAGATGTGGCAGAACGACAAAAGCCCGGAAGCGCAAGGCCGCCTCGACAACCTCAAGGAACTCGTGCGCTCCATGGGCGACTTCGAGAACCTCGCTGGATTCCTCGAGCATATCTCGCTGGTGATGGACGTCGAGCAGTCAGCCGAGGAAGACAAGGTCTCGATCATGACGATGCATGGCGCCAAGGGTCTTGAATTCGGCACGGTGTTCCTGCCCGGCTGGGAGGAAGGCCTGTTCCCCTCGCAGCGCTCGCTCGATGAAAAGGGCCGCGCCGGGCTCGAAGAAGAGCGCCGCCTCGCCTACGTGGGCATCACGCGCGCCAAGCGCCGCGCCACCATTTCCTTCGCGCAGAACCGGCGGGTTCATAACCTGTGGCAGAATGCGCTGCCCTCGCGCTTCATCGACGAATTGCCGGAGATGCATGTGGAGGTCGCCCCCATGGCCACGAGCTATGGCGGCTTCGGCCTTGGCACCTATGGCAAGAGCCGCTTCGACGAGGAACCCGCCAAGCCCTTCGGCAACACCTATGCCACCCCCGGCTGGCAGCGCGCGCAGGCCCGCTGGTCGGAAGGCAAGGCCACCCGCTCCACCCCGCGCTTCATCGAGGGCGAGATGGTGGCGCGCGGCGCCGATTCCGAGACCTACGCCAAGGGCGAGCGCGTCTTCCACGAGAAGTTTGGTTATGGCGTGGTGAGCGCGGTGGAAGGCAACAAGCTGACGATCGACTTCGACAAGGCCGGCGAGAAGCGGGTGATCGACAGCTTCGTGGCGCGGGCGGACGCAAAATAATCTTACAGAGTTGACGCTGCGCGATCTCGCCAAGAGCCCGCGAATCACGGCAACTGGTGTCATGTCGAGCTCAGCCGCAATCGTTCACCAGATCCTCCACAGCGAGGCGAACTTCAACCGGACCTCCGGCGTCGGCAGCATCCAGCCCCAGACTCGAACCCTCCGCGCAATCCTTCGCATCACGCGCGGCATGGAATCGATGTGGGCACGCATGACCCGCCACCGCGGATAGTCCGCCCCTACCCCTACCCCTACCCCTCCACCTTCTTGCCGCTCACCGCCTCGCCTGCCCCCGGAGACAACGCGAGGAACTGCAGGCAGGCTGTTACCGAGCAGGCGGAGACCACCGCGAAGGCGATGGTGAAATCCATCGGCGTCAGCGTTTCCTCCGCACGCACCCATTGCGCGGCTTCCAGCACGAAGGCGGCGAGCACCACGCCCATCGACAGAGAGAGCTGCTGCACCACCGTGTAGAGGCTGGTGGCATAGCTGGCCTGCTGGTGGTCGACGTCGGAATAGGACATGGCGTTGAGTGCGGTGAACTGCAGCGAGCGCAGGAAGCCGCCGATGAACAGCAGTCCGATGGCGATGAGATAGGGTGTCGACGACGACAGGAAACCCATGACCGAGATCGACGCGCTGGCAAGGAGCCCGTTGACCAGCAGCAGCCGCTTGAAGCCGAAGCGGCGGATCATCCGGGCTGCACACAGTTTCATGGAGATCGCCCCCGCCGCAGCGACGAAGGTGATCATGCCGGACTGGAAGGCGCTCATGCCATAGGCCAGCTGGAACATCAGCGGCAGCAGGAAGGGCACCGCGCCCACGCCGATGCGGAACAGGCTGCCGCCGACGACGCCGGTCCGGAAGGTTTCGATGCGGAGCAGTGACAGGTCGAGGATCGGATTCTCGGTGCGCCGTGTATGGCGGACGTAGAGGCCCGTCATCACCGCCCCGAACAGGACCAGCAGCGTGGGCGTCCAACCCGGCAGCAGGTCGCGGCCCATCACCGTCAACCCGAAGATGAAGGAGGAGAGGCCTAGACCCGAAAGCAGGAAGCCCAGGGTGTCGAGCTTCGGCACCTTGTCCACGCGGGTGTCCGGCATCAGCACGGTGGCCAGCACCAAGGCCAGAATGCCGAAGGGCAGGTTCATCCAGAACACCCAGCGCCAGCCGAAGGTGTCGGTGATGAAGCCGCCCACCGGGGGCCCCACCAACGGGCCGATCAGCGCTGGTATTGTGAGCCATGCCAGTGCATCCACCAGCTCGGCCTTGGGAACGGTGCGCAGCAGGATGATGCGGCCCACCGGCACCATCATCGCGCCGCCAATGCCCTGCAGGCCACGCGCAGCGACCAAGCCCCCCAATGACGTGGCAAAGCCGCAGGCGAGCGAGCCCAGCGTGAACACGGCAATCGCCACCCGGAACACGTGGCGCGAGCCGTAACGGTCCGCCAGCCAGCCGCTTATGGGGATGAACACCGTGAGGCTCAGGAGATAGGTGGTAAAGGCCAGCTTCAGCACGATGGCGTCGGTCCCGAGGTCCCTGGCGATGGCCGGGAGTGAGGTGGCGATCACCGTCGAATCCATGTTCTCCATGAACAGGGCGGAGGCGATGATGAGGGGGATCAGCCGGGAGGACGACATGGACCCCAGATAGCACGGCTCGCCATCCGGGATTCATGCCGATAACGCAAAGGTGCCTTGGGCATCCCTGGCTGTCTCCGCCCCTTTCCGGCCTGAATTCCCGGGCTTATAAGGGACTTCACATTGAATCAGGCAGTTTTGGCGCGCTCCCTGCCGTCCGCCCGCGCGCCCCGGAGTATTTCGTGACCGACCGTTTCTTCACCTGGCTCGAGTCGCTGGTCGACCCGTTCCCGCCCGAGCAGCCCGAGATGCCGCCACAGGGCTTCCTGGCCTTCTGCTGGTATTATACCAAGCCGTTCTGGCCGCTGCTGCTGGTTGCCACCCTGCTCTCCGCCGTCATCGCCTTCCTCGAAGTCTATCTCTTTGCCTACCTCGGGCAGCTGGTCGACCTGTTGACGGCCGCCAACCGCGCGAGCTTCTGGCAGGAGCACGGAACGCACCTGATGGTGATGGGAGCAATCGCGCTCCTGCTGCTGCCGTTGCTGAACTTCTTCTCCGAAGCCGTGTCGCACCAGGGCCTTCGCGGCAATTACGCCATGCGCATCCGCTGGGTGGCGCACCGCTATGTGCTGCGCCAGTCGATGGACTTCTTCACCAACGACTTCGCCGGCCGCGTGGCCACCAAGGTGATGCAGACCGCACTTGGCGTGCGCGACGCGGTGATGAAATTCACCGAGGTGCTGGTCTATGTGATCGTCTATTTCTTCGGCGCGCTGTTCCTCGTCGCCTCCGCCGACCGCTGGCTGATGATCCCGCTGCTGATCTGGCTGGCGGGCTATGCGGCGGCCTGCTGGTACTTCGTGCCCAAGCTCGGCAAGCTGTCACAGGTGCAGGCCGAGTTGCGCTCGCTGGTGACGGGGCGCGTGGTTGACAGCTACACCAACATTCCGACCGTCAAGCTCTTCGCCCATGCAGACCGCGAGGACAGCTATGCCCGCGAAGGCATGGACTGGATGCTGAAGTCGGTGAACGACTCGATGCGCATGTCAACGCTGATGACCACCGCATTGCAGGTGCTCTCGGGTGTGCTCATCTTCACCATGTCGGCCATGGCGATCTGGCTGTGGCACCAGGGCGCGATCACCACCGGCGCCATCGCCTTCGCGGTGGGCCTCACCTTGCGGCTGAAGGCCATGTCGCAGTGGATCATCTGGGAGGTGGCAGGGCTGTTCGAGAGCATTGGCGTCATCCAGGACGGCATCGAGACCATTGCCTGCGACTGCTCCATCAAGGATATCGCCGACGCCAAGCCGCTGGTGGTGAGTGAAGGCGCGATCCGCTTCGAGGACGTGACGTTCAACTATGGCAAGCCGCTGATCGGACGCGACCGGCCCGTGGTGGAGAACCTCAACCTGACCATCGCCCCAGGTGAGAAGGTTGGGCTCGTCGGGCGCTCGGGCGCCGGCAAGTCGACGCTCTCCAACCTGCTGCTGCGCTTTTACGACCTTCAGAAAGGCCGCATCCTGATCGACGGGCAGGACATCTCACACGTCACGCAGGATTCGCTGCGCGCCGCAATCGGCGTGGTGACCCAGGACACCTCGCTGCTGCACCGTTCGGTGATCGACAACATCCGCTACGGCATGCCGGATGCGAGCATGTCGGAGGTCGAGGCGGCGGCGCGCAAGGCGCATGCAGACGAGTTCATCGCCTCGTTGATGGACCCCAAGGGCCGCCGCGGCTACGAGGCCCATGTGGGCGAGCGCGGCGTCAAGCTGTCGGGCGGCCAGCGCCAGCGCATCGCCATCGCCCGCGTGCTGCTGAAGAACGCCCCCATCCTCGTGCTCGACGAGGCCACGAGCGCGCTCGACTCCGAGGTCGAGCAGGCAATTCAGGAGAATCTCTATGCGCTGATGGAGGGCAAGACGGTGATCGCCGTGGCGCATCGGCTTTCAACCATCGCGGCCATGGACCGCCTCGTCATCATGGACAAGGGCGAGATCGTAGAGGACGGCACGCACCGCCAGCTGCTCGACAAGGGCGGGCTCTATGCCTCGCTGTGGCAGCGCCAGTCCGGCGGCTTCCTCGTGGAGGACGAGGACCTCGAGGCGGCCGAATAAACCATCCTTTTGACTCATTGCCGCCATACCGACAGGCGATTGGCGATGTGTTGCAGTGGGGAAAACATGCTTCGCAAAATCGCATTCGCGGCCATGGCCGCCACCTTCCTGGCCGGCTGTTCCACCGATCCATATACGGGTGAGCGGAAGATCTCGAACACCGCCGTGGGCGCCACGGCGGGCGCCCTGCTGGGCACCGCCACGGGCCTTGTCATCGGCAAGACGACATCGGCCTCGACCCGCAAGTCGATGCTGATCGGCGCGGGGCTCGGAGCACTCGCGGGCGGCGGCGTCGGGCTCTACATGGACAACCAGGAATCAAGGCTGCGGGCCAGGCTGCAGGGCACAGGCGTCTCCGTCACCCGCGTGGGCGACGACATCATTCTCAACATGCCCTCCAACATCACCTTCGACACCGACCAGTCCGCCATCAAGCCGCAGTTCTTCGAGACACTGAACTCGGTGGCCATCGTGCTCCAGGAATTCAACCGCACCCTGGTGGACGTGACGGGCCACACCGACTCGACGGGTACGCCCCAGCACAACCAGCGCCTGTCGGAAGCCCGTGCCGGATCGGTGGCGGAATATCTGATCGCCCAGGGCAACAACCCCAACCGCTTCCAGGCCATCGGCATGGGCCAGAACGATCCGATCGCCTCCAACACCACGCCGGAAGGCCGCGCGCAGAACCGGCGCGTCGAGATCAAGATCGTTCCACTGACGTAGG
>CAMDBX010000027.1 GCA_945889445.1 Rhizobium sp. Q54 | reverse complement strand
CTCGCGCGGTTCCGCGAAGGAGAGGAACACGAGCCGCGTCTGCGGGAAATTCGGATGAAGTGCGATGTCGAGGAGCCCGCCCTGGCCACCTGCGGCGATCTCCGGCAGGCCGGAGATCGGATCCGACAGCTTCCGGTCGGCACCGATGGGGCGGAGGTTTCCGGCGCGTTCGGTGACGAGAATCGTCCCGTCCGGCAGGAAGGCGAAGGACCACGGATGGTCAAGACCGTCGGCCACGGTCTCCAGCATCTCGCCCGACTCGGCGCAGGCACCCAGTGGTGCCAGCGATACGGCGAGAAGGCTTGCGACAACGCTACGGCGATCAATCATGTGACACCTGCCTCAACGAGATGACGATATCCCATACGAAGCAGGCCAAATCATGGATGTCACCCGGCGAGCGGTGCGAGCCCCGCTCTCAGATGCGTGATCTCGTCGTCGTTGATGCCATGGGAAGCGCCCGGATAGATGCGCTCCGTGACCGTAGCTCCCATGCGGGTGAACACCGCCGTCGTCTCCTGCACGCGGGCGAGCGGGATGTGCGGGTCATGGTCCGAGCAACCGAGGAAGATGTTTGCCCCGACGAGCGTGCCCTGATAGTCGCGCGGCGTGCCCGGCGGGCCTATGGCGCCGCCACTCAGCACGCCAACGAAGCCATAGGGCCGCGGATTGCGCAGCACCGTTTCGCTGGTCAGACAGGCGCCCTGGCTGAAGCCGACGATGGCAAGCTTCTCGGGCGCAATGCCGGCGTCCAGAATGTCCGCGATGATCGCGGCGACACGATCCAGCGCGCGCGAGACATAAGGCTCGTTGGCGGCGGTGGGCGCCATGAAACTCTGCGGATACCAGGTGTAGCCCTCGGCCTGGGGTGCCAGGTAGCAAAGATCCGGCATGGCCACCACATCGGCCAGCGGCAGCATGCTCTCGGCCGTGGCGCCACGGCCGTGGATGAGCAGCACCACGCCCCTGGCGCGCGATGGCGGCGCACCGGCGCGGGCCAGTGCGTGGCGTTCGATCACTGTGTCGAGAGAATTGCTCATGCGAGATGCCTTCCGATGGCGTGGAACGCCTTCTGCGTGGCGATGCTGAAGGACGGCGATACGAAGTCGGGCCAGCTCGAGAGCTTGGCGGCCACCAGACCATGGTCCCAGTTCACATAGATCATCTGGCCGAACACGCCGCGCGCATAAAGGCCGCGCGAACGCGGGTCCTCGATCCACCACTGGTTACGGTAGGAGCCCTCGGGAAGCGCCGGCGAGAACGGCGCGGCAGGGTCATGGCTGCCATTGCGGGTCGCCTCCACCCACTTAGGCGGAACAATGCCGCCGCCATTTTGCAGATAGAGCAGGCCGACGCGCGCATAGTCGCGCAGGCAGGCGTTGAAGCCGCCATCGGCCAGCGCGCTTCCCACCGCATCGACGGTGAAGCTGGCGCTCTGCTCCGCGCCCATGGGTTGCCAGAGTTCCTCCGACACGATCTCGTAGAGCCGTTTGCCGGTGACGCGCTCCATGCAGAAGCCCAGCACCTCGGTCTCGATCGAACGGTAGGAGAAGCGCTCGCCGTGGCGGCACTCGAGCTTGCCCAGACCCAGCACCTGCTCGAAGACATGGCGCGGCCAGCGCAGCGACGGATCAGCGCCGGGCGGAACGGGCTTCCAGCCGGACGAGACGTCAAGCTGCCCAACGTCGGAATGGGGGTCGGTGTAGGTCTCGTCGAAGGTGACGCCGCTCCGCATGTCGAGGACATGCTGCAGCAGCGCGCCGCGATAGGCGGTGTCATTCAGTTCGGGAATATAGTGCGTGACGGGTGCATTGACATCCAGCAGGCCCTTGCCCACCAGCACGCCGGCCGCGGCGGCAGTCACCGATTTCGCCACCGACTGCGACAGGTGCAGCGTACGCGGCGTCATGCCATTGAAGTAGCGCTCATAGACGACGGCGCCATCCTTGAGCACGATGAAGCCATCGGTGTAGGTGTCGTCGAGCAGGCGGGCGAGCGTGGTCACCGCTCCCTTGATGGACGCAACAGGCAGCGCATCGAGGTCCTGTTCCTGGCGCGGCAATGCGCGCACCGGTGCGTCACCGCGCCAGACCTCGGCGGTGGGCAGGATCTGCCGGATGTTCTGAAAGGCCCATCGGTTCCACGGCGGGCGGTCCCAGTCCATGCGAGGCGGCACCAGTTGCGGCGGTGAGCCCTGCATGATGGCCGGGCGCGGATCGGAGTTGCGATAGGAGGTCATGACGGTGCTCCCTTGAAACCAAAAGGGGGGAGGCCTTGCGGACCTCCCCCCGGAAACTGCCCGTTGGGGCTTACTTCATCAGGTCGGTCCAGATCCTGGTGTAGAACTCCACCGCTTCCGGCGGGCAGGCCAGGGCGAAGGTGGCCTTGGACTGCAGGTCGGCCGGGATCGAGAGTTCCGGCGCGTCCTTCATGTCGGCCGGCATGAACTTGTCCGAACCCGCGATGCCATTGGCATAGCGCGCGAAGGCGGAAAGGCCGGCGGCGTTCTCCGGATCCATCACGAAGTTCTGGAAGAGCTTGGCGTTCTCGACGTTCTTGGCGTCCTTCAGCACCGAGAGGTTATCCATCCAGATGGTGAAGCCTTCCTTGGGATAGCCGTACTTGATGTCCGGGTTCTGCAGGCGCTGACGCAGGGCCGAGCCGTTCCAGTCGCTGGTGGCGAGGTAGTCGCCCTTGGTCATCTTCTCGATGGTGGAGTATTCCATCGCGATCCAGTTGGGCTTGGCGTTGACCAGCGTGTCGCGCGCCTTCTTCAGCACTTCCTTGTCGGTCGTGCAGCGCGTGCCGCCATTGTAGGCGATGGCGGCGTCGACGATGTCGGTCATTTCCGGAACGATGTTGACCTTGCCCTTCAGCTCGGCCGGCGTGTCGAACAGGATGCCCCAGGTGTTCGCGTCACCCTGGTAGGCCTTGGTGTTGACCGAAACACCCACCGTGCCCCACTGCCACGGAACCGAGTAGTGGCGGCCCTTGTCATATTCCACATCCGCCCAGCGCGGATCGACGTTCTTGAAGTTCTCCATCTGGTCGGGGCGCGTCTCGAGGAGCAGGCCCTCGTTGATCCAGATCGGCATGAAGTTGGCGGACGGGACCACCATGTCGAAGCCGTGCCCGCCGGCACGCACCTTGGCCAGTGCCGTGTCGTTCGAGTCGTAGTCGGTGATGGTGACCTTGACGTTGTACTTCTCTTCGAACTTCTTGATCACCTCGGGGCTGGTGTAGTTGCCCCAGTTGTAGAGGTTGAGAACGCCCTCGGCGAAGGCGGGTGCGGACATCGCCATCACCATGGCGGCGGCCAGCAAGGTCTTGGTCTTGAGACTCATCATTTTCTCCCTGTTATGAATCCATGTTAGGTTTTTTTCCGGCTGATGAGGAAGAACATCGTCACCAGCAGAATCGATATGCCGAGGAACACCGTGGAAATGGCGTTGATCTCCGGCGTCACCGAGCGCTTGAGCTGCCCCAGCATGTAGGTGGGGAGCGTCTCCTGCCCGGCCGATTTCACGAATTCGGTGATCACCACGTCGTCGAGCGAGATCACGAAGGCCAGCATGAAGCCCGCCAGGATGCCGGGCCAGAGCAGTGGCAGCGTGACCCGCCGGAAGGCGGCCCATGGCGTGGCATAGAGGTCGGCGGCGGCGCGCTCCAGCGTCAGGTCCATGCCTTCGAGCCTGGCGCGGATCGGCATGTAGGCGAAGGGGATGCAGAAGGCGGTGTGGGCGGCAATCAGGTAGCCCAGCCCCGAATAGCCTGTCCACACCTTGAGGCGCGAGAACACGATGAGCAGCGCCACGGCGGTGACGATCTCCGGCACCATGAGGGGCTGGTTGATGAAGGCGTATTTGAAGGTAAGGCCGCGATAGGGTGCGGTGCGCGTGGTGGCGATCGCCGCCATGGTGGCGGTCACGGTGGCGATGGTTGCAGCGACGACGGCGATGAGCGCGGAGCGCATCGTGGCTTCCTGCACCTGGGTGTTCTGCCAGGCGGAGTGGAACCAGCGCAGCGAGAAGCCCGACCAGACGGCAACACTGTCGCCGGCGTTGAAAGCATAGAACACGAGTGTCGCGACCGGCAGGTAGAGCACGGCGAAGCAGAGCAGCGCGATGAAGGGAAAGCCGGGCTGGCCGGTGATCGAGAAGCCCCTAGACATGACCGTGGCCTCCGCCCTTGGAGGTGTTGCGCACATAGACCAGAAGCGCGAGCGTCACGATGATCATCAGCGTGATGGAGAGGGCCGATCCCAGCGGCCAGTTGCGGCCCTGGCCGAACTGCAGGTCGATGAGGTTGCCCAGCATCATGTTCTTGCCGCCGCCCAGCACGCGCGGAATGACATAGGCACCAAGCGACGGGATGAAGACCAGGATGCAGCCGGCCACGATGCCGGGCTTGACCAGCGGGATGATGATCCGGCGCAGCACCTGCAGGCGATTGGCATAGAGGTCATACCCCGCCTCGACCAGCCGGAAGTCCAGCTTCTCCATCGAGGCATAAAGCGGCAGCACCATGAGCGGCAGGTAGACATAGACCATGCCGAACAGGATGGCCCAGTCGGTGAACATGATCTGCACCGGCTGGTCGACGAGGCCCATACCCATCAGCGCCGAGTTGACGATGCCCTCGTTGCGGATCACCTCCTGCATGGCGAAGGTGCGGATCAGGATGTTGGTCCAGAACGGGATGGTGATCAGGAACAGCCACAGGTCACGCTTGTTGGGCGCACGGGTGGCGATGAGATAGGCCGTCGGGAAACCGAAGAACAGCGTGACGATGGTGGTGATGAAGGACAGCTTCAGCGAGCGCCAGAAGATCGAGATGTTGGCCCAGGCAAGGCCCAGCGTGTCGTCGAACATGTCGCGCTCGGCCACCACGTTGAACCAGCCATCGAGCGAGAACTGCCAGTACTTCACGTCGCCGTAGTCGCCCTTCACCATGAAGGAATAGAGCACGACGACGGCCAGCGGGCCGATGGCAGCGAAGAAGATAATGGTGAGCGCGGGCGCTGACAGCAGCCACCGCTTGCGGATGGCGTCCCGCTCCGCCCTGTCGGCCGCCTGCTGGGTGATGCCCATCGGCTCAGTCCCTCACCAGCTGGGCGGAATTGGGTTCGAGCGCCACGCCAACGGCGTCGCCGACAGCATGGCCGGTGCCGCCGCCATGCGAGTTCTGCTGGCGGATGATGAAGGTTTCACCGCCGTCGAGCTTCACGTAGTAATGCGTGTCGGTGCCGAAATAGACCACGTTCTCGAGCCTGCCCCAGAGATCGGCCTTGCCGCCGTGCGCCACCAGGTCAGCGTGCTCGGGACGCACCACGACGGTGACCTTGCCCTCGGGCTTCAGCGTTTCGGGAACACCCGCCGCCACCACGCCGCCGCCATTCAACTTCACCATGGCCTTGCCACCGACAACCTCGGCGACCTCGCCCTCGATGAAATTGGTCTCGCCGATGAAGTTGGCCACGAAGCGCACCGAGGGGCGGTCGTAGATGTCGCGCGGGGAGCCGATCTGCAGGATCTTGCCCTTGCTCATGACCGCGATGCGGTCCGACATGGTGAGGGCTTCCTCCTGATCGTGGGTCACGAAGATGAAGGTGATGCCGGTCTCGTGCTGCAGGCGCTTCAGCTCGATCTGCATGTCCTTGCGAAGCTTGTAGTCCAGGGCCGAGAGCGGCTCGTCGAGGAGCAGAACCTTGGGTGCCGGGGCGAGTGCCCGGGCCAGCGCCACGCGCTGCTGCTGGCCGCCCGAGATCTGGCTGGTGCGGCGATTGGCGAGTTCTTCCATGCGCACGAGCCGCAGCATCTGGCTCACGCGCTCATCGATCTCCGCCCGGGGCTTGCCCAGCATCTCGAGGCCGAAGCCGATGTTCTGGGCGACCGTCATGTGCGGGAACAGCGCGTAGCTCTGGAACACCGTGTTGACCGGCCGCTTGTAGGGCGGCAAGGGCGCGATGTTCTCGCCATAGAGCAGGATTTCGCCTTCGGTGGGGAAGTCGAACCCGGCGATCAGGCGGAGCAGCGTGGTCTTGCCGCAGCCCGAAGGGCCCAGCAGCGTGAAGAACTCGTTCTGACGGATCGAAACCGAAACATTGTCGAGAGCCTTGACGGCGTCCTGCCCTGCTCCGAATTGCTTCGTGACGCCTTTCGCCTCGATGGCGGTTTGGCCAGCTGCCAAGATTGAGCTCCCTGTTCCCGCGATTTTCGGCGGTTGTTGTTTGCATCCTAGGCCGGGGAAATGCCCCTTGCCAATGGGGTCCGTGACCGCCGACGCAGATGACGCAGGGGCGGCTTAGGGCCAGAGCCTTGCGGTTTCTGCCTAGATCGACCAGCCGCCGTCGATGACGAAGGTCTGGCCGGTGACAAAGGCGGCCTCGTCGCTTGCCAGATACACCACCAGCATGCCGATCTCCTCGGCACGGGCCATGCGGCCCATGGGCTGGCGGGAGATGAAGGCAGACTTGGCGGCCTCATAGTCACCCGTGGCCTTGAGGCGTTCGGCAAGCGACGGGCTGTCGACCGTGCCGGGGCAGATGGCGTTCACCCGGATGCCCTTGGAGGTGTAATCCGCCGCCAGCGCCTTGGTCATGCCGATCACCGCGGCCTTGGTGGCCCCGTAGACGAAGCGGTTGGGCACGCCTTTGATCGAGGAGGCGGCAGAGGCCATGTTGATGATCGTGCCGTTTCCGCGCGCCAGCCAGGCCGGCATGAAGGCCTTCATCATGCGGAAATGCGCCTTGACGTTGAGGTCGAAGGAGAAGTCCCAGGCCTGGTCATCCGTCTCCATCAGCGTGCCGGCGTGGACGAAGCCCGAGCAGTTGAACAGGATGTCCGGCGTGCCGACGCGCTTTGCTGCGGCGTCGATCTGATCCTGCTTCAGCACGTCCAATGTGAAGGTCTCGATCCCTGACTGTTCGGCGGCGAGCGAGGCCAGCGCTTCGGCATTGATGTCGGTGGCCCAGACCTTGGCCCCCTCCTTCGCCATGCAGATGGCGGAGGCCCGGCCGATGCCCTGGCCTGCCGAGGTGACGATCGCTGTCTTGCCGTGAAGCCTGCCGGCCATGGACTTCTCTCCCGTGTTCCTGTTCTCTGTTGGGCGAAATCACTAGCGCCTCGGGATGAGCCTTGTCCATGACCAACGATGACCTCTGCTACCTCTCCGCCAGCGAAGCCCTGAAACTCTACAAGCGGCGGAAGCTGTCGCCTGTCGAACTGACCAAGGCGCTGATCGCGCGGGCCGAGAAGGTGAACCCGAAGATCAACTGCCTGGCCGACCGTTATTTCGACGAGGCCATCGCGCAGGCCAAGGCCTCCGAGGCGCGCTACATGAAGCGGGGCACGAAGACCGGCGCACTCGACGGCGTGCCGCTCGCCGTGAAGGACGCGCAGCGGCTGAAGGGCAAGCGCACCACGCAGGGCTCGCTGATCTTCAAGGACTGGGTGGACGAGCATTCCGACCCGATGATCGAACGGCTGCAGAAGGCGGGTGCCGTCATCCTGGCGCGCACCACCACGCCGGAGTTCTGCCTCTCCGGCATCACCGCCTCGCGCATCTGGGGTGTGACGCGCAATCCGTGGAACACCGAGTGGGGTCCCGGCGGATCATCGGGCGGATCGGGCGCGGCATTGGCGGCCGGGATCACCACGCTGGCGACGGGCACCGACATTGGCGGGTCGATCCGCATTCCGGCGGCGGCCTGCGGTGTGGTTGGCTACAAGCCGCCGCATGGGCGGAACCCGGACGGTCCGCCCGCCAACTTCGACCGCTTCAACCATTGCGGGCCGATGACCCGCACCGTGGCGGACGCGGCGCTGATGCAGAACGTGACCTCGGGCCCGCACCCGCTTGACCATGACTCGCTGCGCCAGAGGGTGAAGCTGCCGACCGAGGCAGCCTCGATCAAGGGGATGAAGATCGCGTACTCGGTGGACCTGGGTTACGTGCCCGTCGAACCTGCCGTGCGAAAGAACATGCTGGCGGCCATCGACGTGTTCGCCAAGCTTGGCGCGACGGTGGAGGAAGTGGACCTCGGCTGGACGGCGGACGTCGAGAAGAACGGGCTGCACTGGTACAATCTGATGCACTTCGGGCGGCAGACGATCTGGCACCTGAAAGACTCGCAGCACCTGATGACCGACTACGCGATCAAGTTCGCGGAGGTGGCGCAAAAGCTGACGGGGCCGGATGACGTGCACAAGCCATGGACCCAGGCGCATGCCATGTACCAGACGCTGGGGCCGGTGCTGGCCTCGCACGACCTGTTCATCTGCCCCACAAACAATGCGCCCTCGGTGAAGGCCGAGCACAACCCGTGGGACGAGAGCTTCACCGTGAACGGCCAGAAGGCAGACCCTGAATTCGGCTGGGTGATGACCCACCAGTTCAACATGCTGCACAATTGTCCGGTGCTGTCAGTGCCGTCGGGGCATGCGAAAACACACGTGCCGACCGGCATCCAGCTGGTTGGCCGCACATGGGATGATGTGAAGGTTTTCCGCGCGGCGCTGGCCTATGAGAAGGCAGTGGGTGGCTGGTACGCCGCGAAAAAGGATCGGCCGCGGCTGTGATTTTTCTTGACATTTAAGGAAAACATCCCTATATTGGGAGGATGAACTGGTCACTCACCATCGGCAGGATTGCAGGCACCAATATCAGGCTGCACGTCACCTTCCTGATCTTCCTCGCCTGGATCGGCATTGCGGACTATCTCGCCGGGGGCCCGGCTGCGGCCGTCCAATCGATTGTGTTCATCCTGCTCGTGTTCCTCTGCGTGACGCTGCATGAATTCGGCCACATTGCCATGGCGCGCCGCTTCGGGGTGAACACCCCGGAAGTGATCCTGTCACCCATCGGCGGCATTGCGGCGATGGAGCGGATGCCGGACAAGCCCCGCCAGGAATTGCTGGTGGCCATTGCGGGCCCGCTGGTGAACGTGGTGATCGCGCTCGTGCTGATGGCCGCCCTGGGCCTGGGCCCGGTGCTCCTCACCACCGCCGGCTTCGACCAGGGGTCGCTGGCGGAACGGTTGCTGCTGGTGAACATCATGCTGGTGGTCTTCAACCTGATCCCCGCCTTCCCGATGGATGGCGGGCGCGTGCTGCGTGCGCTGCTGGCCATGAAGCTGGGCGCGCCCCGCGCCACCGCCATTGCCGCGCGCATCGGGCAGGCCTTCGCGGTGGCTTTCTTCGTGCTCGGCCTGCTGTGGAGCCCGATCCTGATGGTGGTGGGCGTCTTCATCTATTTCGCGGCGAGCGCCGAGGAGCAGCAGGCGGCCTTCACCGGATTCGCCGCGCGCCTCACCGCGCGTGATGCGATGGAGCCCTCGCCCGTGGTGCTGGATGCGGGCCAGCCGGTGTCGGACGCCATCGACGCGCTGCTCGCCTCACCGCAAAAGGAATTCCCGGTGGTGGACGGCACGGGCCGCATTATGGGGCTGCTCGACCGCGACGCGATGATCCTGGGCCTGCGCGACAAGGGCGCGGGCGTGCCGGTGGGCGAGGTGATGCGCGGTTGCGTGCCGGTTCGACCCGAGTTGCCGCTGCCCGAAGCCTATATCCGGATGCGACAGCGCGGCGCGGCCGCGACCATCGTGGCCGACGCACAGGGCCGCGTGCTGGGCGTGCTGACGGCGGAGAACGTGGCAGAGATGATGATGGTGGAGAGCGCGAGGCCGGGGTGGCGCTTCCGGCGACGATAGAATGCTCCCCTTGAGAATGCTCCCCTTGACAGATGATTCATAATTGGTGAATTCATCTCCATCTAGTTGAAGGTGTTTTATGGCCTTCCGCCGCAGACGGCGGGCGGGCGACCGGGTGATGAAGAGACTTCGCGACATGCTGGCCGGCCTTCGGGGCGCGGTCGGACCCGACAACAGGACGGTTGTGCACATTTCGGAGCCACAGCCAAAACATCCGCCAGAAGGTAAGATCGCAATCGTTGCAATCTATCGCAACGAGACGGCCGACATCGAAGAGTGGATCGACTACCACCGGCTGATTGGCGTGGAAAAGTTTTTCCTCTACGACAACGACACGACCGACGATACCAACCTGAAACTTCGCCGCTATGTGCAGTCAGGCCATGTCGAGATCATGCCCTGGCCCCATTTCATGCGGGACACCAACACCGAGGCTGCCGCCCATGCCCATGCCATCGCCCGGTTGGCGGGGCGCTTCGAGTGGCTGTCGATGATCGACATCGACGAGTTCCTGGTGCCCACGCAGGGCGAGACTCTGGCGGCGATCCTCAACGACTTCGCGAGTTACCCCACGGTGCTGCTGCACTGGTACATGTTCGGGCCGAGCGGCCACCGCACCCGGCCACAGGGCGGCGTCATCGGCAACTACACGCAACGCCAGAAGATGCCCCAGGAGGCTTGGCACGCCCCCGCCGACACGGCGCGGGTCGTGCTCAAGACGAAATACCTCGTTCAGCCGTCGCTGGTCCGCCGCGAGGTGGGCGTGCATGAGGTGGGCACCATTCTGCGGCCATTGCGCGGCTACAACGACGTCGGCCAACCGATCCGGAAGAAGGGAGAGGCCGTGGGGGGATCGCGGCTGCGCATCAACCACTATTTCACCAAGTCATTGGCTGAACTGGAGGCGAAGCTGGCAGGCCCCATCTGCACCAAGCCCAATGCGAGGCCTGCCTCAACGCGGGTGGCCAACATCATGGCTGGTTTCGCGGCGGAGAACTGCCTCGAAGACCGTCTGATCATCGATCTGGTGCAGCGAATGGGCGGGCTGCCGTCACGCAGCGGGCCGGACCCCGCGGCGATTGCAGCGGAATAGGCTCAGACCACGTAGCCGAAGTGTTCGATATCGAAGGCGAATGTATCCCTGATCACCTGACGCTGCCGGTCATTCAGCATGGCAGCAAAATCGCCCTTCGGCCGCTGGGTGGACTTGAAGCGGGTAAGTTCCAACGGCGTGTCGATGCCGAGATCACGCATGGTGCGGCCAAGATCCTGCTCGAGCGTCTCGAAGCGCAGCACGCGGTTGGCCACTACGCGGCCATCGATGGCATAGACGTCACGGCCCTTTTCGTTGAGGCGGCGGAAATCATTCGATTGCAGGAACTCGTCGAAGCGGACATGGAAATGGGTTGCCGCATCCTCCCAGCCGCGGTTGGCGGCGGTCCAGAAGAACTGCGAGACGCTGCGGTCCAGCGGGTTGCGGACGACGCAGAATTTTTCGTAATCCCCCCACACCCGATCACCCACGTAGCGCTTCACCCGTGCCGCGCCGGCATGCGGCGACAGGCCGTGGCGGCGCAGCGTCTTGCGGTGGTTGAAGGCCATCAGCAGCCGGGCGAGCGGGGGCACGCCGGCGGCCGGCTTCGCAAAGCCCATGGGCAGGCAGGCGCCAGTGCCCCTGATCGCCTGTTCCTCATCATCGTCGAGCCAGGTGACGATGTCGCCCGGGACGCAGAAGCGGCGGAGAAAGGCCTCGACCGAGGACCCGCCGGTCTTGCTGACCTTAAGGAAGATGAACTTGTGCTGGTGGTTGACGATCACGGCGCCGGGCTCCCGCTGGTGGCTCTTGCATAGGGGCAGCCACCGGGTTGCGCAACGCTTGAGGCACCCGGCCTGGCCCAAAGGCCGAGCCATTGTGCAGCCCTGCCGGACGGGCTATTGCTGCCGCGATTTTGGCGCTCGATCGGTGCTTTCCAACGCATGAAGATGATCTTCAGGATATTCCTGCAGGGCGACCGGCTGCGGTCGGTGCTGGTGCTGCTGAGCCTGCTCGCGGCTGCGGCCGTTGAGGCGGTGGGCATCGGCGCGCTGTTGCCGGCGGCCGGCGCGCTGCTGGGCCAGGCCGATACGCAGGCGCAGAGCGGCGACTTCGCCAACCGGATGATCGCCTGGGTGGGCATCACCCCCGACTTCAAGACGCTGGTGCTGCTGATTGCCGGGGCGATCGTGCTCAAGGCCGTCATCTCCTTCGCAGCGCTGTCCTACGCGGCGGTCGTATCGGCCGACATCGCCATCGGCTTCAGGGAGCGCCTCATCAGCTCGCTGTTCGGCGCCAGCTGGCGCTTCTATGCCGACCAGCAGGCCGGAAAATTCGCCGCCGCCATCGCCAATGACGCGACGCGGGCGAGCCAGGCCTATCTTCTGGCAGCCCAGGTGCTGGCGCAGATCGCCCAGGCGGTGCTGCTGGGTGCGGTGGCGCTGCTCTACAACTGGCAGCTGGCGCTGGCCTCCATCGCGGTGGGCGTGACCGTGGGCGCGGCGATGAACCGCCTCATCAAGATCTCGCGTGCCGCCGGGCGGCGCGAGGCCGATACCACGGCACACCTGACCGTGAAGATCGTCGACCTGCTCGCCAACATGAAGGCGCTGAAGGCGATGCACCGCTTCCAGCCGATGCTGATCCCGCTCCGGCGCACGCTGAAGAAGCTCCGCCGCGCGCTGATCACCGGCGAGGTGGCCAAGCTCGGTTTCAACCTCGGCAACGAGGTGGTGGTGACGCTGCTCATCACCATTGCCGCCTACCTCGCCTACACGTCATGGAACGTGACCCTGCCCGAGATCGTGGTGATCGGCGTGATCTTCCTCAAGATCAACGACATCATCTCCAAGGTGCAGAAAGCGGTGCAACAGTCGGTGAAATATGAGCGCTCATATGTGCGCATGGTCGAGCAGATCGCGCTCGCCGACGCCAACCGCGAGGACAACCCCGGCACGCGCGTGCCGATGCTGGCCGATGCCTGCCGCTTCGAGGATGTGTCGTTCTCCCACGGCGAGCGCGCCATCATCTCCGGCGTCAACATCGAAATTCCGGCGCGGCGCATCACCGTGCTGAAGGGCCCCTCGGGTGCCGGAAAGACGACGATCATCGACCTGCTGATCGGCCTCTACCAGCCGCAGCGCGGGCGCATCAGCATCGATGGCGTGCCGCTTACCGAGATCGACCTGTTCAAGTGGCGGCGCAAGATCGGCTATGTGCCGCAGGAATTGAACCTGCTGCACGCCGACGTGCGCGAGAACATCACCTTCGGCGACCCGGAAATCAGCGACGAGATGGTCTACGAGGCACTGCGCCAGGCAGAGGCCTCCGACTTCGTCGCCAACCTCCCCGAAGGCCTGGAGAGCAGCGTGGGCGAGATGGGCGGCAAGATGTCCGGCGGGCAACGCCAGCGCATTTCGCTGGCCCGTGCGCTGGTGACCAACCCCGAGGTGCTGATCCTCGACGAGGTGACGAGCGCGCTGGACCCAGCGACCGAACTGGACATCGTGCGCAACATCGCCGCGCTGCGCAACCGCTACACCATCGTGGTCATCACCCATCGCCAGGCCTGGACGGCCATCGCCGACCGCCTCTACGAGGTGGAGAACGGCCACGCCACATGGGTGGCAAGCGAGGCCCGGATCGCCCAGACATGAGGCTGAGGCGATGATCATTTCCCATGAGCGGCGGTTCATCCTGGTGAAGTCGCGCAAGACGGCCTCGACCAGCATCGAGCGCGCCATCATCCCGCAGCTTGGCGGCAATGACGTGTGGACGCCGATCTCGATCCCGCCGGTGGCGGGGCAGAACTACTACAGCCGGTGGCCCGTCGACATGCTGACCGCCAAATGGGAGATGTTCCGCGACCTCGTGGGACGCGACAGCGCGCTGCACCACCGCTTCTACTTCGACCACATGCCGCTTGCCCGAATCCGGCAGACGCTGCCAGCAGGGCAGTTCAGCGCCTATCGCAAATATGCCTTCGACCGGAACCCCTGGGACTTCCTCGTCAGCTTCTATTCCTACCGCAAGCGCAAGGGCGAGGTGGCGAACTGGGACTTCGACCGCTTTCTCCATGAGTTCCCCATTGTCCAGAACCGCGCGCTCTATACCGAGAACGGCGCAGTCATCGCCGACCGGGTGTTCCGCTTCGAGGAGCTTTCCGCGGCGCTGCGGGCGATTGCCGCCGAGACGGGCCTCGGCTTTGACGCCTTGCCCGAGGACAAGCGCAGCTATCGCGGCGGCAGCGAATACCGCTCCTTCTACTCGGCCTCGAGCCGCGACCTGGTGGCGGAGCGCTGGGCGGAGACCATCGCCCTGCTTGGATACGACTTTTAGGCAACCTTGCCGCGACTACGCGCGCAATCGGTCTTGTGTTATCGTGGAAACGATTGAGGGGCTTGTATGATCTTTGTCGTCTCGGCACCGCGCAGCGGCTTGAACTGGCTGCGCTTCTGCATGGAGCACTATCTTGGCGTGAAGACGCCGGGAAAGGACGTGCTGATCAAGGCCGATTGCGGGCTCGAGCCGGTGTTCCGCCGCGCCCACAACGCCAGGAAGGGTGCCAAGCCCGACAAGAGCAAGCCGCTGCTGGCCCAGACCGGACCTGAGGACAAGGTGCTGATCCTGCTGCGCGACCCGCTGGAGACCTTCGTTCGTGCGGCGGAGAAGAACTACAAGGAGTATCGCGGCTTCATCGAGAACATCCGCTACTTCAGCGACTGCGCCGCGCGCCAGAAGCACGCCGCCTATTACGAGGACATGACGGCCAGGCCCGCGGTGATGCTGGAGACCATCAACTTCCTCGATGTTGTGCCCCTGCCCGGACACGCGCAGCCCAGCCTCGAACAGCTGACGGCGGACTGGGCGAAGCTTGGCGACATGAGCCGCGGCAGCTACGAAGTGCGCCAGGCGCATGGCGGCGGATCGATGACAAAGGACAGGCCGACGGACTTCCAGTTTCACCAGCAGACGCTGAGCGAGGCGGAGAAGCAGCAGGTGTGGCGGCACTTGCGCCGCGAACTCAACGAGAAGCAGATGGCGCTGCTGGCCCGCTACATGCCGCAGGGCGGCATCAGGAAGGTGGGGCCCGTCACCCGCATCGGCGACATGATCCGGACGTTCAGCTAGGCCTTGCCGCGGGCGATGAGGAAGTTCGCCCAGTCGAGATCAAGCTCGGTATCGATGTTGGGGAGATTGCCCTCGACTACCACGGCACCGGGCTTCGCCCCCATGATCGACTTCTGATCGACGAGGCAGTCCCGCGTGATGGCATAGGCGATGCCATTGCGGTGGTAGACGGGCGTCAATTGCTGGCGCGCGATGATCTTCGCACCCGCCGGATCATAATAGGAGAGGCCGCCCTCGGGCGACACGTTGAGCTGCTTCAGCGGATGGGCTTTCGAGTCCGTCTCGCTCAGCGTCCACACCGCATCGAAGCCACCCTTCACCAGATGCTCCATGGTGGCGGTGACATGCTCCGGCGTGCGGCCGGGCGAGGTGGGCTGCAGCATGATCACGACGTCATAGGTGACGGCGTCCAGCGTCTCCATTTCGGTCAGCGCATGGATCAGCACCTGCCAGTCGCTGATGATGGCGCCGGAAATATCCACCGGCCGCATGAAGGGGCAGGCAAGGCCTGCTTCCTCCGCCACGCGGGCGATGCCCTCATGGTCGGTCGAGACGACGGCGCGGTCGACCCAGGGCAGCGCCCTGGCCACATGGCCCGCCAGCGCCACCAGCGGCACGCCGCCCACCTCGCGCAGGTTCTTGAGCTTCACACCCTTGGACCCGCCACGGGCGGGCACCACGACGAGCACGCGGCGGCCTTCAAACATTGCGTTCCTCCAGTGACCGCCCGGCGCGCATCAGGTCTTCCGGGGCGCGGATTGCGAAAAAGGCGCAAGCATTGGCGGCGGCTGCCTCTTCATCGGAAATGCCGTCGCCCACCATGGCGACGCGCGATGGAGCAAGGCGATGAGCGGCGATGACGGCGGCGATCCTGTCGCGCTTGGTCGTCGGGTAGCCGTCGACACCCTTGAGATAAGGGTTCCAGCCGCGCGCCGCGACGTGGCGGCGGACAGTGTCCTGCGGCGTGTTGGAACAGACATGGAGTTCCATCAGGGGCGACAGCCGCCTGAGCAGTTCCGTGGCGCCGGGAAGTTCCGGTGCGACGGCCACCGCCTGCTCTGAGACTTCGCCATAGCGCGTGACGTAATCCTCATCGGCAAGGGCGATCGCCTGCGCGCGTGCGCCCGTGATCATCCGCGGGATGACCACGTGGCGGCTGCCATCGGGATCCTCCGCCAGCACGGCTGCAACGATGGGCGCGGCTTGCGCCGGGAAGATGTCGAAGAACGCCTGTCGCTTGGCCGGGGCCGAGGCGACGAGCGTTCCGTCGAAGTCGAAGATCACCGCGTCAAAGCGTGTGCTTGTCACGGAAATAGCCGAGCCAGTTGTCGACCTTGGTCTTGCGGTCGTCGCGCGGCATCTGGGCGATGCCCGGATCCTCGTAGAAGGAATCATTGTTGAAGTGGGTCGTCGACACTTCCTCGAAGATGCAGCCATCGAGCGTTGCAAACTTGTGCCACTGGTTGGGCTCAACCAGGAAGGTGTCGCCCGGCACCATGCGGGACTTCGCACCTTCCTTGGTGATCTCGAGGTCGCCGTCGAGCAGCTGGAAGGTTTCTTCCTTCTGCTTGTGGAAGTGATAGGGGTGCTTCTGGCGCGGCAGCTGGATGACCAGCTTCTTGGCATAGGTGCGATTGATGCAGGTGATGATCACCGCGCCATATTCGCGGAAGCGCTTCAGCCCATAATGATGCGAGATCTCGATCGAGGCATCCGAATTGATGTGGACGTTGGCCTTTGCCAGCATGCCGCGGACCTGCAGCATGATCTGGTAGACCAGCTGTTCGTCACTCTGGCCCAGGCCGCCGATCGCCGGCGACAACGGCGCGTTGGCGACATAGTCCTGGTCGGCCACGAGGCCCTCGCGCCAATGGCCTGAGGTCAGCTGGCCGTCCTGCAGCGGCATGGCGAAAAACACGTCGGCGCGGGTCAGCACCTCGCCCTTCTTCACGTCGCGCTTCACATAGGCGCCGCGCTTCAGGTCATGGAGCGTCTGGCGCTCCTCGAGCGAGACCGGCGGACGCTCCTCGTTGCCGAGCATGGCGCGGCCAGCGTGGAAGGCGGCGATCCACGTCTCGAGCTGCTCGGGTGTCGAGGAATAGGTATTGAGTTTGTGCTTTTCGGTGTTGAGGCCGACGTGGCGCTCGAACATGCGGGCGCCCAGCGCATAGGCGATCTGGACGGCCGAGGTATTGTCCTGGTCCTCATGCGTGGACCAGCCGATGGGAATGCCGCGATAGCGCTCGCGCATCTCGGCGATGCGGTTGAGCTGCAGCTTGTCGTCAGGCGTGGGGTAGAGCGCCACGCAGTGCATGAGGCCAAATTCAGTGCGGTTCATCTCGAAGAAGCTGACCAGCGCATCGATCTGGTCGGTGCGCAGGCCCGCCGTCGAGACGACGACCGGCTTGTTGACGCGCGCCACCTTCTCGAGCAGCGGCCAGTCATCGGCCGAGCAGCTGGCGATCTTGATGATGTCGAGGCCCATGTCGCAGATGACGTCGACCGATTCCTCGTCGAAGGGCGTGCACATGGTGAGAAGGCCCTCGGCGCGCACATGCTCGGCGAGCTTGGCAAAATCCTTCATCTCGAGGCGCGTCTCGGAGAAGCGCTTCACATACTTGTGGTCGGCGCGGCCCTTGAAGTCCGGATGGATGAAGCTGTCGAGCTGGCGGAACTGGAACTTCAGGGCGCCGTTGATCCTGCCCTCGCGGTTCACCGAGCCCACGGCAGACACGATGTTGCGCGCGTGCGCGAAGTCGCCCTGGTGGTTGTTGGCGAGATCGTAGACGAAGAGATTTTCAAACGAGAAGGGCTTGCGCATGGATGCTCCGCTAGCGAATGGCGTCAGTCACGTAGCCCTTGCTCCAGTCGATCTGGACGCGGCGGCCACTGTGGTGGGATTTGAAGATGGCGGCGATCACCATCATGGTGTCGAGCCCGCGCTCGAGCGCGATGGGCGAATGCTGGACCTTGCCCGCCATCACCTGTTCGAGGTGGGCAATCTCGGCCTTGAAGTCATCCGCCCGGGTTTTGGCGATGAGGGTTTCCTTGCGGTCGCTGCCGAGCCCCAGCGCGACCGAGTCATTGCCCGGACTGTGGTTGACGCGCCACTCGAGAAAGCCCTTCTGGCCCTGGATGCGGCAGGACTTGTCGGCGGGTTCGGTGACGACGTCCTGGATGACGTCGCCGACGAGGCCGTTCTCGGTCCTGAGCACGGCATAGCTGAGGCGGTCATAGTCACAACCGCCATCCTGAAACATGTCGAGCACTGCAGTGACTTCCGCCACGCGGCCCGCGCCGATGAGATTGGCGAAGTGCTGCCACATGTTGATGCCGTGCGAATGCTCGCCCGTGGCGCCGCCGCCGCGCGCGGCGAAGCCCAGGTAGGAATCAGATGGGCCCGAGAGCCAGGGATGGGCCTTGAAGATGCCGCCCCAATGCTCACGCGTGCGGGCGGAAATGGTGGAGACCGAGCCGATCTCGCCCGCCTTGAGCAGGCCATCGGCCAGCACGGTGTTCTGGCCCAGCGTGTGATTGTAGCCGACAGCTCCAAAGACGCCCTTGGCCTTCACCCGCGCCAGAAGCTCGGCGCAGCCCGCGAGGTCGGGTCCTGCCAGCGGCTTTTCCAGCAGCAACACATTCGGCGTCACCTGGTCGAGCACGGCATTGGCCAGCGCGATGTGGCTGTCGGGTGGCGTTCCGATGAACACCACGTCGGCCGGTTCATTCATGGCGGCGCGGGAGTCCTTCAGCACGATTTCCTCGTCCCACGTGCCGTAGCGCTGGGGATAGATGGAGGTTCGGGTGCGCTCGAGCGCTGCGGGGTCGATGTCGGTCAGGGTCACGCGCCAGCCGAAGGAGCGCGCCGCGTTGGCAAGGTGATTGCCGATCGAGCCGGCGCCGAGGATACGAATGGAGTGCATTAAGGGTCCCTGACTTCGTTCACGCTTCATTCCGCAGCGTTCCCGGCGCCTCTTTGCCACGCCGCCGCGGAATTTGCTACTCTCTCGTCCCGGGTGCCCCGGTGGTAATCGCATAGATGCCGTCAGCCAGCCGGGTGACGGTGACGAATGGCAATTCCGGACGGACCGCCCTGAGGCGCTCAATGCGGCTGGTGACGGCGTCCTCCGGCAGTCCGGGGAACTTGTGGGCGCGATAGGATTTGGCGGAGCCCATCTTGCGCAGGCCCTTGATGGTGTCGCGCAGCGGATAGCGCCTGAAATGGCCGAGCCTGGTCGCGGCCATGGCGAGGCCGCCACGCGGCGGCGGGGCTATGAGGCGGTCTGCATGGTTGTCCAATGCGTCGAGCAGCCGGTCGCAGCTGAAGGCACCGTCCACCGAAGCGATATGGGTGCGGAGATAGGCCAGCTGCGCCTCCGGCAGAGGACCCTTGGTAGGCAGCGACTTCAGGGCCACTATCAGTTCGGGCAGAGAGCGGCAGTCGCGGCTGACGCGGTTGGAGAGCTCCACCTCGAACTGGTCGGACACATGCGGCCGGAAGGCCAACGCCGGGGTTCCGACCACGCCAGCCTCCACCGCGCTGGTGCAGCCGTTCTGCACCAGCCCGCGGGCCGCCATGAGCCATGGGCCGATGGGACCCTCGTGAATGACTTTCACGTTGGGCAGGTCCACCGCAGCGGCCTCCCACGTCTTCGGGTTCTCGGAGGGGTGAGGACGGATGACCAGCGTCATCGGGGCCACGGCGCGGGCCATGTCCGGAATGGCGGCGATGAAGGCTTCGAAGATCAGCTTCTTGTGGGCCTTGAGACCATCACGCAGCGCGTCCGCCCGCTCAGCATCGGCATCGGTTGCCGTGGCGAAGCGCACATGCTCGGGGATGAAATGATTGACCATGCTGAAGTTGGTCGACACCAGCACGAAGTCGCCGAAGCGCTCGCGGATCGACTGCACCTGGTGCGTGAAATAAGCCGCGAGTTCGGGCCTGAGCAGGTCCATGCGCGGATTGCCGATCTCCAAGATGGGCGTGCCGCTGTAGCCCTTGAAGCGCCTCCACACATCGGCGTTGCTCTGGCCCCAGGCGAAGAGCAGGCGCGGACGGTTGAAGGTCTCGTCGTCCAGCATCATCAGCAGCGCCTCGTCCGACTGGCGGATGAGAGACTCCTCGTCCAGCGCAACGGGCACGTGGCCGAAGCCCTCCATGAAGCGCAGGATGTGCTTGTTGCCGACGCGCAGGCCCTTGGAGATGTAAATGGAGGGCGGCAGCTGCGGGATGAAGTGGTTGATGTTGGCGCGGCCACCAAGGATGACCTTCCAGCCGCGCATGACGGCGCGCAGTGCCAGATGCAACTTGGCGTCGAGTTCACGGTTGATCGTTTCCACCGGGATCACCAGTGTTCGCGACCTATCCGCCTCATGCTTGCCTGTTTCCCGCACCGGGCCGTGTTCCGCTCGCATCGAGGTGGGATGGCATAGCGGCACCGCTTAATCAACCATCGGGCCGCCCAGCCTCGCGTGGCGGCCGAATATGGGCTAATCCAGCCGGTGTTTGCCAAGGGAGGGGATTCTGCCGCAACTGTGGGTGCTGACCGGGCCGAAGGCGGGGGACAATGCACAGGTGGCGGGCGCCGCCGCGGCCTCCGGCCTTGAGGCCGTTGTCCGCAACATCGCGATCCGCCCCGACCAGATGGCTGCGAAGCCGGGCATCGGCCCCTCGCTCGAACATGTCGACCGTGCCGCCTCCGACCCGCTGGAAGGGCCCTGGCCCGAGGTGGTGCTGGCCATTGGCCGGCAACTCTCCTGCGTGGCGCTGTGGATCAAGCAGCAGTCAGGCGGAAAGACCCGCATTGCCCTGCTGAACGCCCCCAAGGGCCGGTGGAATGACTTCGACCTCGTGGTGCTGCCGCCTTACTACCGCAACCGCGGGCGGCCCAACGTGCTGCCCATTGCCATGCCGCTGATCGGGCTCGACCCTGCCCGCCTTGCTGCGGCACGCCAGCACTTCGGCCCCGAATTCTCCGCCCTGCCGCGGCCGCTCAACGTGCTGCTGGTGGGGGGTGACATGGGGCAGCGGAGGCTGGAGCCTGGCTTCGTGCGCCACGTTCTGGACGAGATGAGCAGGAGCTATGCCGCGGACGGAATGATCTATGCGGCGACGTCGCGCCGCACCCCGGCAGGGGTGGCGGCGGCCCTCAAGGCGGGTTTGAGGCCGCAAGACCGGCTTTACACCTGGGGAGCGGCAGGGGTCGAAAACCCCTATCCCGGGCTGCTGGCCATGGGCGACAGCTTCACCGTGACCGCCGACAGCCTGTCCATGCTGATCGAGGTGGCGCGCTGCGGAAAACCGCTCACTATTGCCGAATCACCGCCGCCCGGCGGGATCGGCGGCGTGGTGCAGCGGGCAACTGACCTGCTGCGGCCGCGTGACCTGGGCGCTGCCATCGCACTGCTCTATCGCGGCGGGCACGCGGTGCCGCTGGGGCAGACGCCGCGCGTTCCGGCATCTCCACTGCCGGATGATGCGGTGGTGGTCGGCCAGAGGCTGCGTCAGCTTGCCCGGGTCAAAAGTTGAGTGAAGGAGCGGATATTGCTATGCGCCGTTTGAACCGTGGAAGGACCTAGCCCATGAAGCCCACCATCTTCGTCCACACAAACGAAAAGCAGATCGTCGGCGCGATCGTCTCCAAATACTCATTCGAGCGTTTTGCAGCGGACCCTTCAGCCTTCGAGGTGAAGCTGATCGAGACGGCGAAGTATGACTGGATGAAGAATTACGAGGGCCGCCTCTATCTGCGTGACGGGCTGAAGCGGGAGTGGCTGAACGAGGACCTGCAGTCCTTCACAGTGCTGCGTTTCGCGCCGCCAGAACTGATGAATTACCAGGGCCGCTCGCTGGTGGTGGACCCCGACGTGTTCTGCATTTCCAACATCAACGAACTGCTGATGCGCGACATGAAGGGCAAGGCCCTGATGGCGCGCCACCGCCGGGGCACCAAGGAGAGTGTGTGGGCCTCGAGCGTGATGCTGCTCGACAACCCGAAGCTGACCCACTGGAACGTCGCCCGGAACTTCGAGGAGATGTTCGAGTTCAAGCGCGACTACATGAAGTGGATTACCCTGCTGCTGGAACCGCAGGATTCGATCGGCGAACTGGAGGCCGTGTGGAATGACTTCGACACGCTGACGCCCGAGACGCGCATGATCCACAATACCAAGCGCCAGACGCAGCCGTGGAAGTCGGGCCTACCGGTGGACTTCCGCGCGCCGGAATCGAAGAACGCGCTGACACCGAAGAACATCTACCACCGTGTGCGCCGCACGCTGTTCGGCGAATACGGAATGATGGGCACCTACAAGACGCATCCGGACCCGCGGCAGGAGCGGCTGTTCTTCGGGCTTCTGCGCGAATGCTTCGACAAGGGACTGGTGACGGAAGCGATGATCCGCCACGAGATGAAGCACAACCACGTGCGCCATGACGCACTTGACCTGATGCGCCGCACGCCGACGCTGGACGAGCGGCCGTTGTTCGCAGCCTGAGGCGCTCTACCTGTATCCGAAGACAGGGGACAATGTCTCTGCCACAAGGTGGTCGATCGCTTCGGCCTGCTCCTCGCTGACATAGTCGGTCCAGCCTCCGACCTTGCCGCGCCGCACCTTGTAGCTCGACGGATCGCTGGCATCGCCCGGCTTCATGCTGCGATGGGCGGTGACCTTGGAAGCATTCTCCCGCTCCATGCGACGCATGTTGTCGATCGAGGCGAAGGAGACGGCGTCGTCGAGATCGGCCTCGGTTGCCTGCTGGCCAAGGAAATCAAGAATGCGGCGAAGCTCGCGCTTCGTATCGGCGCGCAGGTCCTCGTAGCGCACGACGAGAAGCTTCTGAAAGCTCTCGGCCTCCGCCGCCCAGTCGTTCATGAACGAAACGATCTTCGGGATGCCGGACTGCGCACCCGTGATGAAAGCGTGAAGATCGACATCCTGCAGCGGATAGTCGTTGATCACCTTTTTGCGCGGCACGATGCGGTGCTTCCACTGGAAGAACTGTGAGACCGCCGTATCGCGCGGGTCGCGCACCAGGAGCACCACGGGCAACCTGCCATAGAGCGCCGCCTTGCCGGCTTCGCCCTCAAAATCCTTCAGGTAATTGTCGTGGGTGAAGAAGAGGACCGGAACCCCCCGGCGCTTCTGCCGGAACTCGTCGAAGCCGGAAATGCTGTCGCTGGCATAACCGTTCTTCAGCGAGAAATAGCGCCACAGCAAGACGCGCAGCCAGGTGCGGCCGCTCTTGCCGAAGGATACCACAACCGCATCCGCGGCCTCGAGTTTCTTCTTCTCCTCATAGCCACGGAACCAGCGCTCGGCACCAACGCCCTTGTCGCGCGGCAGGGCACTGGCGGCGGCAGAAACCAGGCGGCGCAGGCCGGTACGAAGATCATAGGCATTGGGAAACTGGATGGTCATATGGCTTTCAGGCTCAATATCTTGGGCCGGAATAGCAAATCATGGCCCGTGCAGCAACGTGCCGCCCTCAGGCACGCGAAGCTACATTATAGGCAAGGAGATGGGCGATGCGGTTCTCACCTGCTGGCCCGCGTTCGGCGCGCTGGTGGATATCGAGGTCGGGCTTGCCGTTGCCCTCGATGATCATGGCGCCGTCGGCCAGCATGGCAACGTCCCAGCCCACAACCACGCGCTCCGGGAAGGCTTCGTGCGCCCTGACGGCCAGCGCCACCACGTCCGGCCAGTGCGGCAGGGTGCGGCCGTCGAAGCGTACGCCGCTCACCGGATGGGTGTCGCGCCAGCCCACATCCGGCCTGATGCCGATGTCGGAGGCAATGCCGATGACGCCGATCTGCATGTCGACCGCGGTGGCGAGCCCGCCCTGGTGGAAATTGTCGACCACCGAATTGCCGATGGCCATGCGGAAGGCTGCATTGGTGGCCTCCGCCCGGCCCTGCTCGTTGCGGCAGGTGAGCAGCCGCACGGTGGCCAGCGCGCCATTCGAGATGTCGTCAAGCGCGGCATGATTGGCAAGCCGCGGCTGGACGAGAAAATCATCCTTGAGCGACTGGCGTGCAAGCTTCTCCATCAGTTGCTCACGCGTGAGGACTTGCGCATGGGCGTTGCCATAGCGGCCCTCGCCGATGAAATCCCAGCGCTCCATGCGGTGACCGCCAGAACCTGAGCGCGGCTTGACGAACAGATCGCCATCGGGAAGGACATCGCTGCCGCCCTTCAGCGGCTGGCGCTCGCCCCTGGAGAAATGCATCAGCACCGGCACAGCGCGCACGCCCTGCTCATGGCAGTGTTCGGCGAACCAGATCTTGTCGTCCATGCCATCCGCGCCCTCAGGCGGCTGCAGCAGCGAATAGGCGGGGCCGATCGTCTCATGCGCGGTGAGATAGAGTTGCGCGCGCTTCTTCCGCTCCGGCAGATGGAGTTCGAACATGTAGTACCAGAAGGGCGCGATGGCGAAGCGCGAAGCCATTTCAACCTGGCCAATGACCTGCGCTGCGGAACTGACACCAGAGCGCGCGGCAATGGCCCGGGCGTTGCGGCGGGCGAAAACAAAGACGGCGACTGGCAGCGCGATGGGCCAGGCGATGGCGGCGACAAGCCCCTTCAGCGGCCCCCAAGGCAGTTGCCAGTAGGTCCAGGCATAATGGCGGTGGAGATATTCGGCGGGCGGCAGCGCCAGCGTGGGCTTGCCGCGAAAGATGCGGCGGAGCGCCATGGGAAGCCCTGCCACGTGATAGGCGAAGGCTTCGCTGCCGCGCAGCAATGCCTTCCAGGCATGGCCCTTCAGCGTCGTCAGGCGGTCGCTGAGGCTGAGGCTGGCTTCAGTTTTGGGCGGCATCGAATCAAGGCATTCCGGCGGGTTGGTGGCTGCCGCTCATAGGCCAAAAAGCCCGCGGATGCGAGCCACGGCGCGGGCCAGCGCATCTTCCAGCGGCAGCGGCGAGGCCTTGGCTGGCGGATCGCCGAGCCACTGCGCACGGCCGGAGGTGACGAGCTGGTGATGCACCACGCGCAGGTCGCGCGAGAAGCGCGGCGGCGCGTGATTGATCAGCAGGCGGAAGATGGACGCATTGGCGCTGCGACCGCGCCAGCCGATGCGCGGGCGCCCGGCGTCGGCCCGCATGGCATAGGGGCCCTCCTCGATGTCGAAGAGCAGCACCGGTTTACCGGTGCTGACGGCCTCCGACATCATGGAGATCGAGTCCGCCGTCACGATGATACGATCCGCGAGGCCGAGGACGGCGTGGAAAGGGTTGTCTGGCGCGTCGGACTGCCAGCGATGGAAGAAGCACGGCACGTCGATCGCCGACTGCAGCGCATCGGCGGCGGCGTCACCCGTCCGGGCGCTGGTGGTGACCAGAAGCGAGCCGCCAGCCGCGCGCGCCACGGCGGATGCCTCGCGCCCCAGGCGCCTGGCGGAGGCCGGCGTAAAGAGATAGGGTCCGCTCGCGCCGCCCACCAGCAGGGCGGTGAAGGGGCGCGGCAGCGTGCCGAGCCGCGGCTGCCAGCGGACGGTCTCGGCGGACAGCCGGTCCGGCGTCACGTCATGCAAGGGGAGCAGGTTGTGCAGCACGTTGGGCGCCTGCGGCAGGCGGTATTGCGGCGTGGTGATGACGAGGTCGAACCGCGACAGGCCTGACCACGGCGTGCCGACGAAGACGATGCGGAGGTGCGGGTTCTGCTGCTTCAGCCAGAAGGCCACTGCCTCCGCCCCGCGGCCCGAGCAGATGACGAGGTCCGGCCAGGGCGCTTCGATCGGGCTCGAGGCAGCAAGATCGACACCCGCCAGCGTGGGCAGGCTCAGCACACGCAACAAGCCCTCTTGCCGGCGGTAGCTCAGGCGCTTCGACTCACAGGGCCAGCCCAGTGCTGCCGCCAGTGCACGCAGCTGGGTGTTGTCGCCCGAATGCGGGCTGTGCAGGACCCAGGTTCTCGGATGGCTGTTCTTCAGGTAGAAATTCCCCTGTATTTGCAAAGGCTTAAGCCTTGTGACAGAGAGCCGCGCAGACACGGCCTTGGACGCGTCGGTCACTACATGATACAGGGAGCCGTTGTAAGCAATAGTTTCGGGGATTGTCATGGCTTCGACCGGCAATGCTGGGGCCACCCGGCCTCACATTTTCATCCAGACGAACAACAAGCAGTCGATCGGCGCGATCGTGTCCGCCTATTCGATGACGCGTTCGCCGCACGCCGACAAGTTCGACGTGACCATCATGAACAAGGACAACTACCCGTGGTTCGCGCAGCGCGACGGGCAGACCTACAAGCGCCATGGCGTGGACCGCGTGTGGCTGGAAAACGACCTGCAGTCATTCACCCTCACCCGCTTCCTGCCGCCGCAGCTGATGGGCTACCAGGGCCGCGCATTGGTCGTGGACCCGGACGTGTTCGCTGTGCAGGACGTGTGGGAGTTGCTGACCCGCGACATGCAGGGCAATGCCATCATGTGCCGCGGCTCGAAGTTCAAGAACGGTGCCTTTGCCTCGTCCGTCATGCTGCTCGACTGCGCCAAGCTGAAGCACTGGGACGTGGAAAAGAGCTTCAACGAACTGTTCGAGGGCAAGCGCGACTACCACAACTGGATTTCGCTGCTGATGGAAGACCCCAACACCATCGGCGTGTTCGAGAACGAGTGGAACGACTTCGACAAGCTGACGCCCAAGACCAAGATGATCCACAACACCCGCCGCCGCACCCAGCCGTGGAAGACGGGCCTCAAGGTGGACTACACGCCGACCGAGTTCGTTCCCGTCATCGGCTGGATCATGCGCATGCGGCGCAAGATGTTCGGCGAGCATGCGCTGCTCGGCCGCTATGCCAAGCACCCGGACCCGAAGCAGGAACAGCTCTTCTATGGCCTGCTCAAGGGTGCCTATGAGGCCGGCATGGTGACGGACGCGCAGATCAAGGAAGCGATGGAGAAGAACTACATCCGCCACGACTCCGTCGAGGTGATGAAGGCTGCGCCGACGCTGCCGCCGCTGACCGAGCTCAAGGCAGCGGCCTGAGTTCGCAACAGGTGACGCAACAGTCTGGGCCACCCGGAGATGACCTGCGGGTGGCCCTTTTCACCGGCAACTACAACTACATCAAGGATGGCGTTGCGCTGACGCTCAACCGCCTCGTGGCGTTTCTGGAGAAGCGCGGCGTGCCGGTGCTGGTCTTCGCGCCGGTGGCGGAGACGCCGGCCTTCGAATCCGTGGGCGAACTGGTGCCTGTTCCCTCCTTCGCCATCCCGACGCGCAAGGAATATCGCATCGCCACGGGACTGCCCGCAGCGCAAAGGAAGCGGCTCGAGGCCTTTCGCCCGACACTTTTCCACATCGCCGTTCCCGACATCCTCGGCTACCAGGCGCTGAAGCTGGCGGAGCGCTGGAACGTGCCCGTCGTCGCGTCTTACCACACGCGTTACGACACCTACCTCCGCTTCTATGGCCTGGGAGTTTTCGAGAAACTTGGCCAGCGCTACATGCGCAACTTCTACAATCGCGTTCGGCGCGTCTATCCGCCGTCAGAGTCAATGGCCGAGATCATCCGCCAGGACGGACAGTCGCAGCATGTCGAGGTCTGGGCCCGCGGGGTGGACAGCGAGCTGTTCTCGCCGGACAAGCGCGACATGGCGTGGCGGCGTTCGCTTGGCATGGCCGATGACGAAGTGGCGGTCAGTTTTGCCGGGCGGCTGGTGAAGGAAAAGAACGTCGCCATCTACACGCGTGTGATGAACGCGCTCGCCGCAAAGGGACTGAAGGTGAAGCCGCTGGTCATCGGCGACGGACCGGAGATGACGGCAATGCGGGCCGGCCTGAGGAACGGCGTGTTCGCGGGTTTCCTGCATGGGGAGCAGTTGGCGCGGGCCTATGCCTCATCCGACATCTTCTTCTTTCCTTCCGAGAGCGAGACCTTCGGCAACGTGACGCTGGAAGCCATGGCGAGCGGGCTTCCCGCCGTCAACGCCATCGCCAGCGGCAGCAACTCTTTGGTCACAGAAGGCGAGACGGGCCACCTCGTCAGCGCGCGCGACGAACAGGGTCTGGCGGCGAAGCTCGAGGCGCTGGTGCAAGATGAAAGTCTGCGCAACAAGATGGGCGCGGCGGCGCGGCAGCGCGCGCTCACCTTCAGTTGGGATCACATCCTCTCCGGCCTGCTTGACAGTTACCGCACCGTCCTGCGCGAAGCCCATGGCCGCTGAGCCCAAAATCTGGATTCTCTCACGCGGGCGCAAGGGCGACCTTGACCAGATGCTGGCACTCGCCAAGGCCACGGGCTGGCCATATGAGGTAAAGACGCTGCGCTTCAACGGGCCGGAAGTTCCGATCCTGTCGAAACTGCTGCTGACGGAAAGGCTGCCGCCGCCATGGCCGGATCTCGTGCTTTGCGCAGAGGCCTCACCCAGCGTGATCGCGCGCGAAATCAAGCGACTTTCAAGCGCCAGGACGCGCATCGTCTGCCTCGGCAGGCCCGCAGGGCAGCCGTCAAACTTCGACCTCGTTATCACCACCGCGCAGTACCGCATTCCGGCCGCGCCCAATGTGGTGGAACTCGCCATGCCGCTGGCCGAGACGACAGATGCCCCCGCCATCATGCCAGGTGGATCCATCGCGCTGGCTGTCGGCGGTCCGGCCTTCCCCGACCGTCTCGATGCCGCAGCCGCGGAACAACTCGCACGCGATGCCCTGGCCCTTGCCGCGCAGCGGAATGCCGTGCTCGATGTGGTGACCAGCCCGCGCACACCGCCAGAGGCCGTGGCCGTTCTGGAGGCCTGGATCACGCCGCCGCACCGCCTGTCGGTCTTCGGGCGCGGCGAGAACCGCTACCGGGACGCCCTCTCCGGCGCTTCCGAGATCATCGTGACGAGCGATTCCGTCTCCATGGTGGCCGATGCACTGGCCTCGGCGCGGCCCGTGTCCATCTACCCGCTGCCGCAAGCGCTGAACGCCAAATGGAAGCTCGGCGGCTGGCTCTATCGCAACGCCATCGAGGTGCAGCGCCCCGTGATGCGGCCAGTGCGCTGGCTGTTCGATTCAGGCGTGATCGAAGTGGCACCCGACCGGCGCAAGCTGTTCGCGCACCTGGTGGCCGAGAGGCGGCTGGCGTGGTTTGGCCAAGCTGCGCCTGCCCCGCAACCCGGCGCTGCGCAGCGCGACCTTGCCATGGCAGTGGACTCCCTGCGAAGACTGATGGCCTGACACCTCTCTCCTGAAGGAGTTTTGCCATGCACCAGCGCAACCTCGGACAGCTTGCCGTTTCCGCCATGGGCCTCGGCTGCATGGGCATGTCGGACTTCTATGCCGGGCAGGACGATGACGAATCGATCGCCACCATCCACCGCGCCCTGGAGCTTGGCATTACCTTCCTCGACACGGCGGACATGTATGGCATGGGCCGCAACGAGGAACTGGTGGGCCGCTCCATCAAGGGCAAGCGGGACCGCTTCGTGATCGCCACCAAATTCGGCAACATGCGCGCACCCGACGGGGCGTTTCTCGGCGTCAGCGGCAAGCCGGACTATGTGAAGACCTGTTGCGAGCAGAGCCTGAAGCGGCTGGGCGTCGAGGTGATTGACCTCTACTACCAGCACCGCGTGGACCCCAACACCCCGATCGAAGAAACTGTAGGCGCCATGGCTGAACTCGTGAAGGAGGGCAAGGTTCGCTACCTCGGGCTCTCCGAGGCGGGCCCCCGCACCATCGAGCGGGCGCACAAGGTGCACCCGATCACCGCGCTCCAGACCGAGTATTCGCTGTGGACGCGCGACGTGGAGGACGAGATCCTGCCAACGGTGCGGCGTCTCGGCATCGGCTTCGTGCCCTACAGCCCGCTTGGCCGTGGTTTCCTGACTGGCCGCTTCAAGGACCAGCAAAGCCTGGAGACAGGAGACTACCGCCGCAATACGCCGCGCTTCCAGGGCGAGAACTTCGAAAGGAATCTCGATCTGCTCAAGGAGGTGGAGACGCTCGCCACCGAGAAGGGTGCAACACCGGGGCAGATCGCGCTCGCCTGGGTGATGGCACAGGGCGATGACGTGGTGCCGATCCCCGGCACCAAGCGCCGCCGCTACCTGGAGGAGAACGCCAAGGCCGAGGGCATCGTGCTGACGGTGACAGACCTTCGCCGCCTGGCCGCAGCCTTCCCCAAGGGTGCCGCGGCGGGCGAGCGCTACATCGCCGCATCCATGAAGGCGATCGACCGCTAGGCGTTGAGTGCAAGTCAACGAAAGGCCATGATTGCTTCTAGCTGATCGCGCATTCGGATGGTGGAGCTCGTTCTTCTTTGAATCTCCTGGCGCATCTTTCGGCAGAAAACGCGGGGCCAGCGCTGGTCTTTCCTGACCACAAGCTGAGCTATGCCGCGCTTTCGGCTGAGGTCGATGCAACCGCAACGCGCATGGGCGGCGGCAAGAAGCTTGTGGCGCTCGAAGCCGAGCCTTCCGCCGACTTCATCATCAGCTATCTTGCAGCGTTCAAGGCGGGCCATGCCGTGGCTTTGCTGCCGCCGGGCGATGCCGCCGCCGCAGAATCCTTCCACCGCGATTTCATGCCAGACATCAGCTTCGCCCTCGCAGACGGCGCGTGGAAAACAACGGAGCACGGCGCAGGTAACCAACAGGCGCTTCACGCCGACCTCGCGGTGATGCTCGCCACATCCGGCACAGAAGGGCGCCCGCGCTGGGTGCGACTGTCCCGCGGCAACATTGCCGCCAATGCGGCGAGCATCGTCGAATACCTCGATCTGGCGCATGATGACCGTGTGGCGCTGGCGCTGCCTTTTCAGTACTCGTACGGGCTCTCGGTACTCAATTCGCATCTCGTGGCGGGAGGTAGCATCGCCTTCTGCGGCGGCAGCGTGATCGCGGAAGGATTCATTGAGACGGCGGCACAGCTTGGCTGCACCGGGCTCGCCGGCGTGCCCTACACATTCGAACTGCTGGAGCGCATCTCCTTCCGCAACCGGATGTGGCCGCAACTTCGTTACATGACGTCGGCTGGCGGGCACCTGCCACCTGAACTTGTTATGCTCTATGCCAGCGCCATGCAGGCCCATGGCGGCCGGTTCTTCGCCATGTATGGCCAGACAGAAGCCACCGCGCGCATGGCTTATCTGCCGCCGGAACAGGCGGCGTCACATCCCGATTGCATTGGCATTGCCATTCCCGGCGGCAGTTTTCGCATTGCCGCCGGGACGGGCAAGGAAGGCGAACTTTTCTATCGCGGCCCCAACGTGATGATGGGCTACGCCACCAGGCGCGACGATCTCGCACGCGGGGCGGAATTCAGCGAACTCGCGACCGGCGACATGGCGGTGATGACAGAGGCTGGCAACATCCGACTCGTGGGCCGCGCCAGTCGCTTCTCGAAGATCGCGGGTCTTCGCATCGGGCACGAGGCCATCGAATGGGCTTTGCGCGCGCGCGGCATCGCCTGCGCGGTGACGGGAACCGACGAGATGGTGACGGTTCACGCCGAAGCGGCCGAGGGAGAGGACGTGCGGTCCTGCGCGGCGGCAGCAGGCGGAATTCCGGCGCGCTGCGTGGCGGTTCGCCACCATGAGAGCTTGCCTCGGCTGTCCTCGGGCAAGATCGACTACCGGAACCTCGCGGATGCCGAGCGGCCCGCAACCGCGATCAGCGGGCGCGACCTGCTTCAGGATTTTCGTGCCGCCTTCTACCCACGTCAGGTGACGGTCGCAGACAGCTTCGAAGGCCTCGACGGCGACTCGCTCGCCTACGTGCAGGTCTCCCTCGCCATCGAGGCTCGCCTCGGTGCCCTGCCACAGGGCTGGGAGAAGCTCCCCATTGCCACACTCGAGCGGCAAGCCTCGGGGCATGCGCCCCAGCACGCGGGCGGGCGGGGCAAGATCCAGAGCCACATAGTGCTGCGCGCCGCCACCATTCTGCTCATCGTCGTGCATCACGCCACGCAGTGGCCCGTGCCCGGTGGCGCCGCGGCGCTGCTGGTGATGGTCGGCTACGGCTTTGCGCGCTTCCACCGCGAGGCGCTGTTCGCAGGCCGCGTCACATCCCTGCTGATGCCCATGCTGCGCAACCTGCTGCCCTATTTCGTGATCGTGGCGGGATTTGCACTCGCATGGGGCACCATTCCCTGGGCCTCCCTCCTGCTGATCGGCAACTTCGGCTTCGCAAGCCCGGTTGCGAAGACCATGCTGCCCTTCCAGTACTGGTTCGTCGAAGCCTATGCGCAGCTCTGCCTGGTGACGGCCGCGGCATTCAGCATTTTTGCGGTGAGAACGGTGGTGAGACAGAACCCCTTCGCCACCGCCATGGGCCTGCTACTTGCGGCCTTCGCCCTGCGCTACGCAGTGCCGCTCGTCTATGATATCGGCGGGCGCAAGATGTTCCTGCTAAGCTATGTGCTGTGGCTGCCCGCCATGGGCTGGTGTGCGTTCTTTGCCGGTGACGGGCGGCGCAAGCTGCTGCTTCTGACGGTGGCAGGTCTTCTCTGTTCCGTTGCGGCCTACACAGGCGGCAACTGGCGGGGATCATGGATTCTCTACATGCTGCAGTTCGGCGTGGTGGCCGTGCTTCTTGGGTTGCGGAGCGTGTGGCTTCCCCGGCTGGTCCTCCCGGCGGTGATGCTGATCTCGGCCGCGAGCTATCACATCTATCTCTTCCACCGCATCGTGCCGGAGTTTCTGGGGCTCGACGATCACCGAGCCTTCGGCATCATCGCATCTATCGCCCTGGGCATCGTCTCCAGCATCGGGGCCATGTTCCTGCAACGCATGATCTTCGCCGGGCTCGGGCGGCGCGCCAGCCTTTCCGCCAGCGGCGCCTGAGCTCAGGCGCCGACGAAACCGGCGAGCGCCTTCTCCGTACCCTCGGACCAGACGTCAGTAAGGCTCTTCGCGAAAGCCTTGCGGAACACGTCCGACTGGCCAACATCGCCATAGACATCGTCCATCGAAAGCCAGGCCAGCGGATCGGCCTTCGCCTTGGCCGCCAGTTCGGTGAGCCGCGGCCAGATCGGGTCTCCCGCCGTGATGTCCTTGCCTGTCTCCGTCTTGCCAAAGCAGTGGCGGCACCACAGGGCGGATTCGAAGGCGAGCGAATCGATGGAACCCCCTGCCTTCAACCGGTCGCGAGCCACCGGCACGATGAACTTGGGCTGACGGTTGGAGCCGTCGAAGGCGAGCCTGGGGATCGTGTCACCAATCTTCGGGTTGGAGAAGCGGCGGTGGATCAGGTGGTAGTAATCTTCCAGCACCACGCCGGGCACCGGCGGCACGGTGGGCATGATCTCCTCGCGCTCGATCTTGGCGAAGAAGGCACCAACCAGCGGATGGTTCATCGCATCATGCACGAAGTGCACGTCAAGCAGGCTTGCCGGGTAGGCGATGGCGGCATGACCGCCATTGAGGATGCGGATCTTCATGAACTCGAAGGGCGTGACATCGGGCACGAACTGCACGCCCGCCGCCTCGAACTCCGGGCGGCCGTTGCAGAAATCATCCTCCAGCACCAACTGGATGAACTCCTCGCAATAGACCGGCCAGTTGTCATCGATGCCGAAATCCTGCGCACAGAGCCTGCGCTCCCGGTCGGTCGTCGCCGGCGTGATGCGGTCCACCATGCCATTGGGGAAGGCAGCATTGGCGGCGATCCAGTCAGCGAGCCCCTTGTCCCACAGGCGGGCGACACCGCCCACGGCATTGCGCGCCACCACGCCGTTGTGGGGGATGTTGTCACAGGACATCACTGTGAAGGGTTTGGTGCCCGCCTCGCGCCGCTTCTTGAGGCCCAGTGCGATGAGGCCGAAGACGGTCTGCGGATCGTCTGGAGTCTTGCCGTCGGCTGCGATCTCCGGAAACTCCGGGTTGAACTGTCCGGTGGCGGGATCGATGAAATAGCCGCCCTCGGTGACGGTGATCGACACTATGCGGATTGCCGGGTCGGCGAGCTGGCGGACGATGGCCGCACGGTCCTCCGGCGGGATCATGCCGAGCATTGCGCCGGTGACGCGCGCGCGGCTGACGTTTGCCTCCTGTTCCACCACGGTGGTGAGCCAGTCTTGCGGCTTCAACGCATCATGCATGGCGCGGTCGGCGGGGCGCACGCCCGTGCCGATGATGCCCCAGTCCCGGCTCTTGCCCATGTTGAACAGCGTGTCGAGATAGACCGCCTGATGCGCGCGATGGAAGTTTCCGAGGCCGAAATGCAGGATGCCCGGCATCAGGTCAGAGGCCTGATAGCGCGGCACAGAAATGCCCGGCTTCAGGCTGGGCAGGTTGGCGCGGTTAAGCTTCGTCATGTCAAACTTCTCTCTGCAATAGGCGTGGGAGCCGTCAGCTCATCCACTGGCCGCCGTCTACGTTGTAGGTCTGGGCCACGACGTAGTCGCTGTCGGATGACGCAAGGAAGACGGCGCAGCCCACATGATCCTCAGGCTTGCCCATGCGGCCAAAGGGAACGCCCTCGCCCACAAGGCGCTTCTTCTCACCGAGGGGACGGTTCTCATACTTGGCGAAGAGACCGTCAACATGCTCCCACATCGGCGTGTCGACGACGCCCGGCGCGATGCCGTTGACGTTGATCCCGTCCTTGATGAGGGCAAGGCCAGCCGATTGGGTGATCGAGATAACGGAGGCCTTGGAGGCGCAGTAGACCGACACCAGCGGCTCGCCACGGCGGCCGGCCTGCGAAGCAAAATTGATGATCTTGCCGCCCTTGCCCCGGTTCTTCATGCTTTCGGCCACTTCCTGCAGCATGAAAATGAGGCCCTTGACGTTCACCCCGAAGACGAAGTCATAGCTCTTCTCGGTGATTTCGCCCCATGGCGCCATGTCGAAGACGGCGGCGTTGTTGACGAGGATGTCTATGCCGCCCATGCGCTTCTCGCATTCGGCGACACAGGCCTTGATCTCATCCATCTTGGTGACATTGAGCGCATAGGCGAAGGACCCGTTGCCGATCTTGCTGGCCAGCGCATCGGCATCGGCGAAATTGAGGTCGGCCACGCAGACGCGCGCACCCTCCTTTGCATAGCCTGTGGCAATGGCCGCACCAATGCCACGCGCACCGCCAGTGACGATGGCTGTTTTACCCTGAAGACGCATCAGACCAGAACCTTTCCCTGGGAATCGAAACGATGAATGCGGGCCTTGTCGAAGCCCAGCGACACGGCTTGGCCCGGCTTGCCCAAATAGTCGCCCGGCGCGCGCACCGTGAGGCGGCCCGCCTCGCCGGCATCGACATGCAGGAAGGAGTCGGAGCCCAGGTGCTCGGTGAGGACGATGGTGCCCTGCACGTCGCCACCCGTGCCCAAGAGCGCGATGTGCTCGGGCCGGATGCCGATGGTGGCGGCGGTGTGCTTCACGGCGACGGCGCCGGAAATGAGATTCATCTTGGGTGACCCGATGAAGCCCGCGACGAAAACCGAATTCGGCTTGTTGTAGAGGTCGAGCGGCGAACCCACCTGCTCGATGATTCCCTTGTTGAGCACCACGATGCGGTCGGCCATGGTCATGGCCTCCACCTGGTCATGCGTTACGTAGACCATGGTGGCGTCGAGCTGCTGGTGCAGTTGCATGATCTCGACGCGCATGTTGACGCGCAATGCTGCATCGAGGTTCGACAGCGGCTCGTCGAACAGGAAGCACTTGGGCTGGCGCACGATGGCGCGGCCGATGGCCACGCGCTGGCGCTGGCCGCCCGACAGCTGGCGCGGCTTGCGTTCCAGATAGTCCGCGAGGTTCAGCGTGGCGGCGGCCTTGGCCACCTTGGCGTCGATGTCGGACTTCGGCATGCCCGCCATCTTGAGGCCGAAGGCAATGTTGTTCCGGACGCTCATGTGCGGATAGAGCGCGTAGGACTGGAACACCATGGCCAACCCGCGCTTGGCGGGCGGCACATCGGTCACATCTTCGCCGTCAATCAAGATCTGGCCCGAGGTCAGGTCTTCCAGTCCGGCGATGAGGCGCAGCAGCGTAGACTTGCCGCAGCCCGAGGGGCCGACGAAGACGATGAACTCGCCATCCTTGATCTCAAGATCGGCACCCGGGATGATGACGGCCTCACCGAAGGCCTTGCGGACGTTCTTGAGGGAAATGGTGCCCATGTTACTTCACTGCTCCGAAGGTGAGGCCGCGGACGAGCTGCTTCTGGGCGAACCAGCCGAGGACGAGGATGGGGGCGATGGCCATGGTGGAGGCAGCCGAAAGCTTGGCCCAGAACAATCCCTCCGGGCTCGAATAGGAGGCGATGAACTGGGTGAGAGGTGCGGCATCCTTGGTGGTGAGCGTCAGCGTCCAGAAGGATTCGTTCCATGCCAGGATGATGTTGAGCAGCACGGTGGAGGCGATGCCGGGCACCGCCATGGGGGCCAGCACGTAGATGAGCTCTTTGCCGATGGAAGCGCCGTCCATCCGCGAGGCCTCGAGGATCTCGCCCGGGATTTCCTTGAAGTAGGTGTAGAGCATCCAGATGATGATCGGCAGGTTCAAGAGCATGAGGACGATGATGATGCCGACGTGGCTGTCTAGCAGCTTCAGGTCGCGGAAAACAAGATAAAGCGGGATGAGCGCGCCGACGGGCGGCATCATCTTGGTGGAGAGCATCCACATCAAGAGATCCTTGGTGCGCTTTCCCGGCGCAAAGGCCATGGCCCATGCGGCTGGAATGGCTATGAGCAGTGCGAGCAGCGTGGAACCAAGGGCGAGATAGACCGAGTTCATCGCGAACTTGACGTAGTCCGAGCGCTCCTGCACGACGGCATAGTTCTCGAGTGTCCAGTCAAAGAACAGGAAGGTGGGCGGGATCGATACCGCCTCGCCCTCGGTCTTGAAGCTTGTCAGCACCGTCCACAAGACGGGAAAGAAGATCAGGAAGGCGATGGTCCAGGAGAGCGCTGTGAAGAACAGCTTGCGGCGGGTGGAGACTGCGCGCGCCATCGTCTCAGCCCTCCAGGTTCTTGCCAATCATGCGCATCAGAAAGAATGCGACGATGTTGGCGAGAACGACCGCAACGATGCCACCCGCCGATGCCCCACCGATATCGTTGGAAATCAATCCGTACTGGTAGACGAGGAACGGCAGGTTGCCGGCTCTTCCGCCAGAACCCGAGACATAGATTTCGGCGAAGACGTTGAGCAGAAAGATCGTCTCGATGAGGATGACGACGGTGACGGGCCGTGCCAGGTGGGGAACGATCATGTACCAGAAGAAGGAGAATGGCGGCGTGCCGTCCATCTGGGCGGCTTCTTTCTGTTCCTCGTCGAAGCTCTGCAAGGCCGTGAGAATGATGAGCGTGGCGAAGGGAAGCCACTGCCAGGACACCATGATGACGATCGCCGTCATCGGGTAATGCGCAAACCAGTCGATGGCGCCCAGCCCCATTGACTTTGTGATCCAGGCAAGAAAGCCCTGCACCGGATGCATCATCATGTTCTTCCAGACCAGCGCACTCACCGTGGGCATCACGAAGAAGGGGGCGATGACCATCAGTCGGACGATGTTGCGACCATAAATCGCTTGATCGAGCAGCAAGGCGAGCAGCGTGCCGCCTGCAACTGAAATCACCAGCACCCAGAACACCAGTAACAATGAGTTGCGCATGGCCTTGAAGAAGGCCGGATCGGTGAGGAAGTAGTAGTAGTTGGTGGTACCCGCAAGGCAACGATTTGCCTCGTCCAGCAGTGCAGCCGGCGTCATCAGCGAGCAGGCCGGATTGGAATCAAGCAGGTTGTAGCGCAGGAATGAAAACCAGATGGTCATGGCCAGTGGCACGATCATCCAGAGGAACAGGGCAAGGACCGATGGTGCAACGGCAATCCGGCCGATCGAGCGTGTCTGCTGCGTTGCCATGATGCAAGCCCCGATAAGGGAGGGAAAATGGCTGCCCGGTTATGACGCCGGGCAGCCCCGTTTTGGGAGGTTCGGTTACTTGATGTAGCCGGCCTTGGTCATCTCACGCGTCGTCACGGCCTGCGCTTCGGCGAGAGCTTCGTCCGAGGTCTTTTCGCCGGCCAGCGCCGCCGAGAAGATCTGGCCGACAGAGGTAGCGATGCCAGCGAACTCGGGGATCGCCACGAACTGCACGCCGACGTAAGGAACCGGCTTGACAGTGGGCTTGGTCGGGTCAGCCGAGTTGATCGAGTCGAGCGTCATCTTGGCGAACGGAACCTTGGCGTATTCCGGGTTCGCGTAAAGCGAGGTGCGCGTGCCCGGAGGAACGTTGGCCCAGCCTTCCTTGGAGGCGACAAGTTCGGTGTAGCCCTTGGAGGTGGCCCAGCCGATGAACTTCTGGGCAGCCTCTTCCTTCTGCGTGCCGGCGGGGATGGCCAGAGACCAGGCCCACAGCCAGTTGCCGCGCTTGCCGAGGCCATTGTCCGGTGCCAGCGCGAAGCCCACCTTGTCGGCGACCTTCGAGTCCTTCGGGTTTGTCACGAAGGACGCTGCCACCGTGGCATCGATCCACATGCCGCACTTGCCAGCATTGAACAGCGCCAGGTTCTCATTGAAGCCGTTGGACGAGGCGCCCGGAGGACCATCAGCCTTCATCAGCTCAAGATAGAAGTCGAGCGTGTCCTTCCATTCCTTCTGGTCGAACTGGGGCGCCCAGTTCTCGTCGAACCAGCGCGCACCGAAGGAGTTGGAGGTGGCCGTCAGGAAGGCCATGTTCTCGCCCCAGCCGGCCTTGCCGCGCAGGCAAACGCCATAGATTTCCTTGTCCTTGTTGGTGATCTTGCCGGCGATGCGCTTGATGTCGGCCCAGGTGGGCGCATCCGGCATCTTCTCGCCAGCCGCCTCGACGAGGTCGGTGCGGTACATCACCATGGAGCTTTCGCCGTAGAAGGGCGCGGCCATCAGCTTGCCGTCGACGGTGAGGCCGCCGGCGATGGCGGGCAGCAGGTCCGCCGGGTCATCGACCTGGGTCAGCGGCACCAGCCAGCCCTTCTTGCCCCAGATCGGCACTTCATACGTGCCGATGGTGAGGACGTCGAACTGGCCGCCCTTGGTGGCGATGTCGGTCGTCACCTTCTCGCGCAGCACGTTCTCCTCAAGGGTCACCCACTCGAGCTTGATGTCCGGGTTGTTCTTGGTGAAGTCCTCGGTCAGACCCTGCATGCGGATCATGTCGCCGTTGTTCACGGTGGCAATGGTCAGCGTGGTTTCGGCCGAGGCGGTCGAGGCAAGGGCGGCGAGGCTAATCGCGCCCAAAATGCCTGCCAACAGAGATTTCATGTGGTCCTCCCGTTTGATAGAGCAATTATTTGCTCATTAAAAGAGCATATATTCGGGTTTAACTTTTGGTCAAGCGAGATTCATGAGTGCAGTGCACACGAAGTTTGCAGTGCAATATGTGTTTTCTATTGATTTGCGTGCTATCACTTGGGCTATGGGGTTCAAAAAGAGGCTCACTTGATGAGCATTTGCTCGAAACTCGGAGCCCTTATGGGCGCTTCTTCAAAGACTGGGCATGGCGCCCGCCACCCATTACAACCTGAGCGATTTTCGCCATACCTTCTTAGCCGGATGTTGCATGTTTGTTCGGGATTTCTGCAAACGTTTGCAAGAATGATTTTGCAGCCATCCTCGGAGATCCGGATTGCATCAGGCGTAACCCAATGAATATGCTTGTATTTTATACAAGTCGCTCAAAATTTATGCAAATCGTTGACGGCAAACCTTTGCACAACGCTTTGCAATATTCATGTTCTGTTCTTCTTGGGGCGTGTTTCAGAGCAGCGGCGTGAGGAGTCGCATGGTCGATTCAACGAGCCTTGTGCCCATCGGACGCTTGTCCCAGGGGACCAGCATGACTGCGTCCGACTCGTTGAGATAACCTTGCTGCAGTGCGCGGAGGTCGGTCACGAAATCCTTGTCGAAGACAAGCAGCGAGACCTCGTAATTGAGCCAAATGCTGCGCATGTCGATATTCGCAGTGCCGAACATGGCCTGCTCACCGTCGATGGTGATCGACTTGGTGTGCAGGAGGCCTCCCCTGAACTCATGAATCTCGCACCCCGCCGAAATCACCTCGTCGAAGAAGGAGCGACTGGCATGCCGTACCAACAGGGAATCGATACGCCGCGGCAATACAATGATGACACTTACGCCCCGCGCCGCGGCCCCGCGCAGGGCGGTGACGAGCGCGTCCTCCGGCACGAAATAGGGCGTGGTCAGCACGACTTCCCGGCGAGCGGCACTGATGAGGGCGAGCATGATCTGGAGCAATCCGTCTCCCGATTCTCCAGGCCCTGATGCAAGCACCTGCACGGGCACCGAACCCTCTGCCGGCGTGGGGGCGAGGGCGGTCTCGGCCAGCACCTCGCCAAGACTGTCACCGCCCTCGGCCACCCAGTCGCTGATCATCACGGCGGCAAGGGCGCCGGCCACGGGACCCTCGATCCGGACCATGGCGTCCACCCACTCGCCCACGCCTGCATCCTGCTTGAAGAAGCGCGGGTCCACCATGTTCATGCTGCCAGTCCAGGCGACGCGCCCGTCAACGGCGATGATCTTGCGGTGAAGGCGCAGATCGGCGCGGCCGGCAATTCCGCGCAGCAATCCAACCGGCAAGGCGGCGCGCAGTTCGACACCCGCTGCACGCAACGTGTCAGGCTCGCCGCTCTTCCACCATTTGCCCGCACCCAGTGCGTCAATCAACACAAGGCACTTGACGCCGCGGCCCGCAGCCCGGACAAGAGCCTCAAGGACGTCACGTGTCAGGCCGCCCTCGTTCCAGATATAGAACTCGACCAGCACGCTGGTTCGGGCAGCGTCTATATCAGCAGCCATGCGCCGCAGCATGTCGAGCGCATTCGAGGCCAGGGCCATACGGTTGCCCAAGAAAGCCGGCGCGCCGAAGAAGCTTTCGCCCGCGCGCTCCAGCGGCCGCTGCTCGGGCGTGAGTTGTACGGACCCGCGCAGCAGGCGATTCTTGGCCACATGCGGCGCGGTGATCCGCCGGAAATCGCCCTGCAGCCTAGCGATCCGTTCCGCCCGGCTGCATGGAATACGGCGCTCGCCAATGAGGAAATAGAGCAAGGCCCCGAAATAGGGCAGCATGACCGCCATCAGCAGCCACGCCAGCGCCACGCCGCGCGCCGGCCGCCGCAGCAAGACGCGCAGGATGACAGCCGCCATCAGCAAGGCGTGTATGACGATGATGAAGAATGAAAGCATGTGCTGCCAGCTGTTTCAAATGAGGCGCGCCGGCAAGCGCTTTACGCGCCTGTCTGCTACTTGGATTCGAGCGCCGTCAGCGCCGCATGGAAACCTTTCAGGGAGACCTTCAGGGTGGTGGGATCCGCCACGCTGCGCATCTTGAAGGTGGTGGTGAAGCTATCCGTGGCATGCAGTCTCTCGAGCAACGTGTCATCTACCAGGGTGCTCGCGATGCAGCCACGCTTGACGCAGGTCTGCAGGGAGAAGGTGAGTGCTGTTTCGCCCGCCTTGCCGGAAACCCCTGCGGGTATGTCAATGCCAAGCGGCAGGACGACGGCCAGGCGCAATTCACGGCTGTCCTTGTTGCGCGCGATGGCAAAGGAGGCGACCGTCAACTTCGTATCCTGAGACATGATCTTTTGATGCAGGGCGCAGGCCTTTTCGCCGCCGCTGACATCGGCGCAGTGCAGCACCCAGTCGCCGAAGGCCTGATCGTCGGCTTTCGCCGCCGGCGCCGCCAGGACGGCAGCACCCAGAGCGAGGCCAATGAATGTGGAAAACTGCTTCATGATGAATCCAGACGAAAAGCTGTTGATCAGGAACATTAGGCAGGACCCACCGGTGGTTTCAAGTGGACGCATCCTGCGCCGGACTGGCGCGCCCCAGCAACTGCGATGCCTCGCGAATGGGATGCGCCCAGTCGCCGATCGCCTGCTGATAAAGCAACTGCAGGCTCGGGTACCACAGGCTCCGGCTTTCCCCGCCCCAGTACCAGTGCTGCCCGCCTCCCGTGGGCACCAGAACCGCAGCATGCTTTCCGATGGCTCCAGCAAGATGGGCCGTGAGGTTGTCGATGGTGACCACCACGTCGCAAAGGTCGATGAGCGCCAGAACACCATCGATGTCACCGAAGACATCGACGTCCTCTATGATCCGCAGGTCGGCCTTGGACTGCGCCCTGGCGGCCTTCACATCGGCAGCAACGTCCCCATATTGCAAGTTCACGAAAGTGATGCCCGGAAGGGCCAGCAATGGAGCGAGGTTGGAGAGTCCTATGCTCCTGTCTCCGCCCGCCTTCTTGTTCCCGCTCTTCCACGACAGTCCGCAAATGATGTTGCCTTCAGGAACATCATTGGCGGCCCGCAGCTGGGCCGTCCGTGCAGCATCGGCGAAGAGATAGGGATAGCGGCGGCGGGCGATGCGCTCGGCATCGAGTTGCAGGATGTGGCCAAGGTCACCGATGGCGGCCTGCGCAGCATAGTCACCCGAAATGGAGGTTCGCGTCGATGTCGAATCGACGAGCCTGATGCCCGGGAGCGAGCGGCGATAGATGGGATGAAGCCTCTTGTCGGCCGACAGGGCGAATTTCATGGTGTCGAGATCCAGCAGCGACAGCATTGAAGCGAAGAACACTTCGTCGCCGATGCCTTGCTCCGCCCACAGCAGAACCTCGCCGGGGAGCGGAGAACCGTCCCATTGCGGAATCGTCGACTGTGGTCCCGTGTCGCTCCTGTCCGCCTCCCAGCGCAGTCGGTAGAGGTCGAACCCTTCGCGGAAGGAATGACGCTGCAGAGCCAGCAAGGACTTGTTGTAGCGCGCCATGGCGAAGGAAGGCCTGAGGCGAGCGGCTTCCTCGTAATGTGCGATCGCCTCGTCGACCTGCCCGATGTCCTTCAGCAGATTTCCGATGTTGTTGTAGGCTTCGGCATAGTCGGGCTGCAGGCTGAGGGCCTTGGCGTGACTGGCCATGGCTTCGTCCACCCGCTTCATCTCCTTCAGCGCATTGCCGCGGTTGCTATAGGCCTCGGCGTAGTCCGGCTTCAGTGCGATGGCGCGGTCATAGCTTGCCAGAGCCTCCTCCAGCCTGCCCAACTCCTTCAGCACATTGGCGCGGTTGTTGCAGGCCTCCGCATACGCGGGCCTGAGGGCGAGCGCCCGGTCATGGCTCGCAAGCGCATCATCCAGACGCTTGAGCTGCGTGAGTGCGTTGCCGCGATTGCTGTAGGCCTCGGCATAGTCGGGCTTCAGGCGGATCGCATGGTCGTAACTCGCCACCGCCTCATTCAGGCGACCGAGTTCCTTGAGCGCGTTGCCGCGATTGCCGTGGGCCTCGGCATAGCCGGGCCGCAGGCGGATGGCCTGGTCATAGCTGTGCAGGGCCTCCTCGAAGCGCTCTGCTTCCTTGAGCACGATGCCGGTGTTGTTGTGTGCCTCCGCATAGCCGGGGAAGAGGCAAATGGCGAAAGCAAAACTCGCCAACGCCTCATCCAGCCGCTGCAGATCCTTCAGCGCATTGCCCCGCTCGAAATGATACTGCGGGTCCTTGGGGTTCAACTGGATCGCACGGTCGAGATTGGCCAGCGCCTCGTCCGGCCGCTGCAGGCTCAGCAGGGCATTGCCGAGGTTGTAGTAGGCCTCCGGGAAATCCGCTTTCACGGCGAGTGCGCGCCGGATGTAGTCGACCCCCTGTCCGGGGTCACCCATTTGCACGTGGGTGAGGCCCAGAAGATGAAGACTGTCGAAGTGACGCGGGTCTTGCCGCAAGACTTCCTCGTAGAGGGTCTGCGCTCGAAGCAGTTCACCACGCTGATGGAGGGCGAGTGCCTTTTGAAATGTCTGTTGCATGGGTAACGTCATGGTCGCGTTTCATTTGCCATGCCAGCAACACCTTCAGCAACGTCGTCGCGCACCGACGGCGACCACAAGACGCAGATCATACCACTTTCGATTGTAATCCGAACAGCAATGTAGCACCATCCATTCTTCATCAAATGGAAGAGCCCCGTGTCGCTGTTGCAGACCGCAAATCTCACGATTGTCCCTTGCAAACCAGAGGACAGCGCAGATTTCATCGCGCTTGAAGGTGATCCCGAAGTCATGCGGTTTCTGACTGGCGGCCGGATTGGCGCCCTGATGCAGAGCAGTATCGAGGACACGTATCTGAGGCCTCGGGGAACCGAACCCCATGTGTGGACGGCACGACGAGCCAGGTCGAACTCATTCGTGGGCTGGTTCTGCCTTTGGCCGGAAGACGCGGGGGTTGCGGAACTCGGTTACCGGCTTCGCCGAGCCCAGTGGGGACAGGGACTGGCTTCAGAGGGAGCATCCGCCTTGATCGACTGGGGTTTCAACGTCGCCGGTTACGACAAGATAATCGCCAGCACGATGGCCGCCAATCGAGCGTCACGGCGGGTGCTTGAGAAATGCGGCCTTGAACACATCCGAACCGTTCAAGTCGATTGGGCCGAAGCAATTCCGGGCGGCGAGCAGGGAGAAGTCCAATACGAGCAGACGCGAACGGGCTGGTTCAGCGCGTCTCGCGATCACTGAAAAAGGAAACCCCGCCATCGACAGATGGCGGGGTTTTGGTTGCGGGAGCCCGCAGCGGTCTATGGACGCCGACTTTGCCCTGCCGATTTTACGCCGGTCCGAATAAATCGGAGCGTTCCTTATACGTTCCGCGAGGAAGCCAGGGTGATGGCCAAGACCATCGCGCGACCGTCAAAATCTCAGTACCGAAAAGGTTATGTCTCCAAGGCCAAAGATGCGAGTCCCACCAGAACTGCGAATAGGGGCAATTTCCCAAAGAAAACGCGTAGGTTTGGGGGAATAGGGGGCTTTGATATATTTGAAGGTTTCGTAACCGCTCCCCAAACCTTTTTCTCGCTTTCATAGCCCCCAGATTGCCAATCGCAGCACCAGTCTTTTCGTGGTTCCACGGCTCGGACTTGCTCCCGGCTCACTGCGATCCTACGCTTCTATCATGCGAATCCTCACCGACCGACACCTATGGCCCGGGAGATTTTCGAAGGCGCTCGACCGCCTCAGGGTCGCCATATCCCAAGGCAACTTCGCCGCCGCCGGCCTCAAGAAGCTATCACCGACAAATTTTTGGCGCGCCAAGCTGAGTGACGAGGCCAGGCTCCTGCTGACCTTCCTGCCTTACAATGGGGAAACCGTCTGTCTGTTTCTCGAGGTGATCGCCGATCACGCCTATGAGAAATCCAGGTTTCTCCGCGGCGCAACTGTGGACCGCGACAAGATCGAGGCCGAGCCAGACGATCCCGGTCCGGCTCCAGAGACAGGCAG